>CAZQIP010000058.1:0-23287 GCA_964593655.1 uncultured bacterium
GTGGATGCTCTGCCAAGCAGCATCACTAATCATCATAGGCAAATCTTCAGTTTTATCTATCTTTTGAGTTTTCATGGAAAATAGTCTACCAATCCATGCTCAAAATGTCAATAACTTCTAAATGTAAACACTACCTAGACAGACCGCCTCCTTCGGAGTTTCATTATTGAGTTGAATAACGGGAACATTATATTTCTTGAAAGGAGCAATTATATCGTTCTCAAACTGGTCGAACAACTCAATTCTGTCGCTGTCATTGTCCCAATATTTAAAGTACTCACGCCGCCAGGCAGCGGAATCAAAAATTTTGCCTACTGGGAACATATTATTTATGTACTCTGTTTGGGTTGAAAAGAGAGAATCCACTGGGTAAAGATCTATAGTTTTTCCATGAGCTGTTTGAAGCCGACGGTCTTTCTCACAAGAAAGAACTGCCTCCTCACGCTCAATTTCATCTGTAACGCATGTTTCCATGTCCAGATAATAGAGACGGAGAGTTTCATTTCCTCTTGCGTTTCGCGTGGAAACTGGTCGCTCAGACATTAGTGCTTGAAACAGTGCTGTTAGTCGTTGTTGACCATCAAGGATGAGGGTAGTTGGCGGATTATTAGCAGTCTGGCTGTTTACTCCCTCGATATGCCTGGTTTTGAAACGAATATCTGTATCTCCTGCTTCAAGTGTTAATACTACTCCGATCGGAAACGACTGTGAAACACTAGCGATAATACTCCGGATGTGGTAATCGTCCCATACCCATTCTCGCTGAAAATCAGGTAGTTGTATTTTTCCACTCCGTATATTCTTAAGCATATCTTCGAGGAAGGGTTGTTTAACATCAAAGGTGCTCATGTTTACTGTCCTGTTAATATAACCTAAGTTGCTACCAACGGATTTTGAGCATTGTAACACGATTTTTCGGACACTTTCTTCACCCCGTAGGGGTGGTATGTCTACAGAAACGGCGTATTTAAGCGACCGCACTCCGTAGGAGTGCTATGTCTATAAATAGGTGGCAACTTGCGTTAATATAGTAGATTTTATAATTATTTATACATTCTTATGGTAGCGTGAACTGTGCAGTCGCGTCTCATACTGCCACAGGCTAACAGCCTATGCTACAAGTGTAACTTATTTTCCGATTTTACTATAAATATTTGTACTGTCGATGGCCTTGCGGTACTATAGGCGGGACAGGGGCCCCGCCTATGGGTAATTGGATTAAGCGTTAGCTTCGGCTTGGTAGTATTCCATCAAAATATCGGCGACTTCGGGACGCGCGATTTCCGGTGGCAGTGGTTCGCCTGCAGCGAGAATCTCACGCTGTTTTGTACCAGAGACGTTGAAATAGTCGTCCGCGTCGTGTGGGCAGTCGCGCATCATCACAATCTCGTTGCACTTCTTGCACCACACAGTAAAATCGCCACGGAAAATGCCGATTTCCAGAGCATCTTCAGGAATGGTATCGAAAATCTCTTGGGCATCAAATGCACCGTAATAGTCGCCTGCACCCGCATGGTCGCGACCAACGATGAAGTGTGAGGCACCGCAGTTCTGACGGAAAACGGCGTGGAGCAGTGCCTCCCGCGGTCCGGCATAGAGCATGTCAAATCCATAGCCGGTGATAGAGACAGTATTTTCGGGGAAATAGTGTTGCACCATCGCACGGATAGAGGCATCGCGGACAGCCGCAGGGATATCCCCCGGTTTGAGTTTACCGAGAAGCATGTGAATTAGAACACCATCAGCATTAACTTCTCTTTGCGCTATTTTGCAGAGTTCCTCATGGGCGCGGTGCATCGGATTCCGCGTCTGGAAAGCGACGACTGTATCCCACCCGCGCGCAGCGATGTCTTCGCGAATTTCAACGGCTGTACGGAATGTATCCGGGAAATCTTCGCGGAAGTAGGAGTAGTTCAGCACTTCGATCGGACCTGAAAGCACGTTGGCTCCGACATCCGAGAAAGCAGGTACCCCCGGATGTTCAGGATCGGTGGTTCCAAAAGTCTTTTCAATCAGGAGTTGTTTCTGATCTGCTGAGAGCGTCTCAATTGCCGAAACCTTCATAATCGCGAGTGGCGGGTTGCCTTCAACGTTCGGATCGCGTAGTGCGATGCTGTCAGCGTTCTTTACCGCATCGGTAAGTTGTTCGGACGGAACAATGTTCATCACGGGGACAGGCCAGAAGAGACCGTTCGGCAGTTTCATATCCGCGGCGACACTTGTCGCTTCAGCGATATTCATATAGCCCGTGAGCGGTGTAAAGTAACCTGATGCAAGCATAACGGCTGATGCAGCGGCACCCGAGGAAAGTAGAACAGATGGCAGTTGTTCTGCTGCTTTTATCAGTTCGGCGCGTTCGGTATCATCCGAAACGTAAAGCGGTTGTAGGGTTTCGGCTCCATGTGGTTTAATCATTTTTGACTAATGTCTCCTTGCCCATTTTTCTCCGTTGTTGAAAAATGAAAGGTTTATCAATTGTAAGTTTCTCGATTAAAAGTGTGATTAATCGTGCTGTTGCACAATAAGTCGTCGATTTCGGCAGGGATTCGGTTTTGGACAACGGACAAAACCGAGCGACCTTAATAGTTAAGGAATCTGTTCGACTGTAAAGCCGTTCCATATCCAGTGGTTGTGTTTATCAGCTGTCCTGATTCGCAATTTTGGTGTGAAAATTACTTGAATAAGATAACCGTTTGTTACCTCAATTGTATCAATTTCTTCAACTTTTTCATTGCCGGGGGGGACAGTGAGTTTTCGGACAATCGGTTTTCCGTTCGCCAGCAGATTAACTTCATGAGTCGCGCTTTCTGCTGACTGGAAGACATTGGTTACGCGATAGGTTCCGTCCGGTAGGTCAAGCTTGAAAGCAGCATCTTCTATACCCCAAACAGCATCTCTCCCCAATGGACCGGGGCCCTTCGGACCTTGATAGGCTTGACGAGGTGATATTCTCCGAGCATCGCTACGCGAATCCGTAGGATTCCACTCGGTATCCCAGCCAAATTTACCCGTCTCGTACATCGTCTTCGGTCCGATAGGGTGGTGATTCGGTGCCGTTTCACCGTTGTTAGGTTGCATGTCAAAACGGATAATAAGGTTCCCTGATTCCGTCTTATCCCAGAGTTCAAGCATCGGTGCTGCAGCGCGTTTTCTTTTGAATAACTTGAGGTTTTTCGTCTCATGGATAATGTCGTAATTCGGCGTGAGGTCTGCAAACTTCTCGGATGCCGGGTAGAACCAAGCAACCATATAATCATCGCTGATATAATTTAAGTCCACGCTCTTATAGTTGTTACGGTTGACTGGGAAATAATTATAATTGGCTTCGTAGTTGAGGAGGTGCGCCACATCATCGGCGTATACACCATAAAAGGCGACGGAATGGACAAACGGTGTGACGTATGCAACTCTCCCCAAGGCATCCGATTTATGCCAATCTGGACTGCGATGTCTAAACGACGTATGCGGCTCTATCAGATGTGCACCAGAGACAAGTTCAGCGATCTCTGGAGCAATACGTCCATGGTCATAAGCCGTTCTGCCAAAGTGAAGCAGACTGAAAACGATAAGGCACGCGGCAATAACGCCGCGAGCGATCTTACCCATATCCAGTGCCAGCCAAGGGGCCAACATCAACAGAATATAGAGATGGATCCTATCATTAATCCAACCGCCCGGTCCATAACCCCACGGTGCTCTAACGAACATGTAGGTAAACACGATCGCAATTAACAAGAAAACATCCGTCTGTTTTACCCATTCCTTGCGGCGCGCGCGATAATAGATAGAGATAACAATTCCGATACCTAATATGATGAGCAGAAAGTAATTAACGGGAATATGCCAGTCGGTGAAATAGACGATGGATTTAACGCCCAAAAAGTATTCCCAAATCCACTTCATGCCGCGATGGCTACCCTCTTGATGCTGTTTGAGGCTCTGTAGGTAATACTCCATCAGCACGAAATATATTGGAATCATATAGAGAAAGAAGTGCAAGAGCGGTTTGAGACGCATGATAAATTCTCGAAACCATTCGGCACCCCGTTCGCGCCATGCTGCCCCTAATGCTCTACCACCCCAGATACATCCCCCGGCTATAGAAATCCCTAAAACAATAAGCCCATAAGACGCTATATGCGACAGATAGGTGAGCAGCAGTAAAATATAAAGCACGACGAGGTGCTTTGCCTGCATATCGTCTTTATGTTTCCACCAGAAACCGAAACTGAAGAAGAAAAACGAGATGCTCAATTGGAAGTTATAAAATCCCATGTAGAGGAGGTAATTGTAGGCGAAAGGAAAACCGAGCCAAGCGTACACAAACTTTCCTTCTCGACCTTTGTGGACAGCGTTGAGGAAATAGAAGAAAGCGATCGGGACCATGCCTATCGCGATTGAGAGAAAAACCTTTTCGGCAATGACAGGCGGAAATACATAGAGGAGCACCATCAGCATAATATGGGACAACCAGTTCGGAAAGATAGTGATGTTCAGCTGCCATGCATCCCGCATCTTATAGTTTTCGTGTTTGGCATACTCCTTGAGTACCAGGCCGTTATACACATGGCTGGCACCATCTTGGGAGGGAAAATAGGCAAAAATCCATAGTGGGAGGAGGTGCAACACCAACAGCACTACAAACAGATGTTTCCATGACCAACTTCTCCAGTTAAACATATTTTCTTTCAGTTGTCGCCACGACCAACTTTTCCAGTTAAACATTTGCTCTCTCCGATATATCTACAACCAATTTCATAAATAATTGTAGGAGGGGTTTGTAACCCCGATTACCATACTTAAGCCTGTGAGTTATCTCTAAAGTAGAGGCAGTGTTCTGTCAATGGACACCGTTCACACAAAGGTTTTCGAGCATCACAAATGCGCCTGCCGAAATAGATTAAATTCATGTGAAACGGATACGCTTTTCCTGCTGGTATGATGGGTGGTAACACCTGATGCGCTTTCTCTGCACTACAATTTGACGGAATCAATCCGAGACGTTTGGAAATCCGTAATATATGTGTATCAACCGGGAATACCTCCCGACCACACGCGAAAGAGAGTGTAACAGAAGCGGTTTTGATCCCGATGCCTTTGTGCTGACATAAAAGTTCCAGTGCCGCCTCCGTTTCCAAGTCGTGGATGAACGCCAGAGAGAGTTCGCCGTGTTCGGCTTTTAGCCATGTCAGAAAATTTTTGATGGTGTGGCTTTTCTGATTTCCGAGCCCGGCAATTTTTATAGCATTCTCTATCGCCTTGACATCCGCCCGCCAGACATCCTCCCACGTTGGGAAGTGTTCTTTGAGTTTTACGTATCCTTTATCACGGTTAACATCTGTCGTATTCTGCGATAGGATCGTTAAGATGAGGCATTCGAGTACATCGCCTGCGCCGTCGCGGGTCGGTACGCCGAGTAAATCTTCTAATGTTTCTGATATGAGTGCTGCTTTCTCTTTAAGTTCCAATTGTCTTCTTCCGATGACTGCGTTTTAAATATTATACCACAAATACAAAAAATAGCAACGCCTTTTACATATTCACCCAGAGCCGTTCAATTCTCCATATTTTCGTTTGTTTTTTCAGATACCACTTCAGTAGGAGCGAGTGTTTTTGCTGGGGGCCTTTGATAGGGTATTTCTGCGTATTTCTTGTCGCTCGCGATCTTCGGATCAAACACCACTTCAGTAGGAGCGAGTTTTGCTCGCGATCTTCGGATCAAACTGGATAAAAAAGCCGAAAACCGATTAAAAAAGGAACCGGTACATCGGTTGGTCGAGAGCGACCGCTAAGAGGCTCCAGAACGATCCGATCACGAACTCGCCGAGCACAATACCAAGGAAAAACGGGACGGCTTTCCGATGCAATCGGATACCCCCGTATTTCAGGACGAGCCACTTCAGCAACCATCCGACGAAGATTGAACCTACCATTGGATTGATCGCCCAGCTCCCGGAAATAGCGTAGCCGACAGGGTGCAGATTCCACCAGAGAAACCGCATCCGCATTGCCGCAAGGAGTAGCGTTATTCCGAATCCGAACGTTGCGAAGCTAATTGCTGGTGCATCTGGCGGGGCGGCGTAAGTTAACCAGGTCTCTAACCTGTTAAAGGATTCTCGCCCGAATCCTGCGACACCGCCTTCTGCGTGGTACATGTGCAGATACGCCCAAAACGAACCGAGCGCGCCTAATGCAGAAGCCAACATCATGATGAACGCAAACCGTCGGATCGGAATGTTGGCACCTTCAGCCAATTTAAAACCTTCCAGTTGGTGTGGCATTGCGTGTGAACGGTGTGCACGATTCAGACAATAGAGGTAAGCAAACCCTGTCAAGTTCGTCGCGCCTAATCGGCGGATACCTAACAACCGAGGGAGCATCTCATCGGGTCCGATAAAGTGTAAATCGTGGACTGGGGAGCCGAGTTCCGCACGCAAGCGCGTAATCGCAATCGCAATCGCATACCAAATCGCGAAATAGACGACGATGACCCAAAAGCTCATACCCATCTTCAGACAGAAGCCGACGATGAATGCCGCCCCACCGAGCAGCCCGATAACGATGAGTCGATATGAAACGGGTTCGTCTGCCTTTGGGGATATGAGTTGACGTGCAACACCTTTCAGATAGCGTCTACTCATCCAGATCGCGACGACGCAAAGTCCCAAATACGCACCGTGTGATTGCTCGGCTTCATAGGGGAAGCGCGGCAGTCCGCGCCACCCCGCGATGACACCTAACAAGCGTTCCGCTCGCCAGATCAACCAGAATGCCCAGCATGAGAAAGAGAGGTCAAGGGGGATAAAGAACGAAAGCCCGACACCAAAAGGGAAGACACCCATCGGACTCCAGCCGATGCCGCTCCATGGACGTTCTGTAAAAATGCGCCGTAGGTCATACAACTTTCCGCCAAGACTCGGGACAGCAGGGAACAGGAAATTTAACCCGTTGATGATGTCGATGACAATACCGATCGAGAGTCCCAGCCACATCCACGGCGATCGGAAAAATCGCCGACTTCGCGTCGTCATCTCAAACGGTAACTGGATGATCGGATAACTCAGCCGCTCCGATTCGACCCACTGCCGCCGAAAGAGCAGGCTAATGCAGAGCATCACCAGGTGGATCGCTACAATAAAAAGCGTCCACCAGACGATTGCTGGCAGCCAAGCCGTTAAGTAGCGTAATTCATAGATGCTTGTAAACCCGTTATAATATCCATCGAGAACGCGCTTATCACTCACAACCAACCATTCTGGGATGTGCAAATGGAACAGGTTCGCCCAATCGTTCTCTGGAGTCGCAAACCAGTGTGCATGCCCGATAAGCGGCATGAGCACTAAGAATCTATCAACACCGGCGAGGCCCGCGCCAACTGAAATGCAAGTATAAATGACAAGCAACTCGGCGCGGTTGAGTATCAGCGCACGATGCAACCGACGTAAAAGCAGCCCGATGCCCAATAAGATTAGAATGGTGATAACGGCATTGTAGAAGAGCGAAACCTGCGTTGGACTCCCGCCGCCACGCATAATCGAGACAGACACCCACCAGCAGTTCGCAGGTACTAACACGCAGACGAGGAGTATAGTGAATGGGCGGATTTTGAGGTCTTGGGTTGGAACGGTGTTCACCTTCTTTCAAGAAATAACAGTAATATTCTACATCATTTTTCGCATTTAGACAAATAATTTTTCGTGGGTGCGAGCGCAACAGCCGTCAGTAGTCAATTGAATTGCTTACTGACGCGTAATATGGTATAATCAAGTAAGCACGGAAGATGAAGTGAAAACAAAAATATCTAATGGAGATTTTCGTGTGCTGGCGGAAGTCTCTTGATTATGACAAATATTACGAAGGTCTGAAAACCGATGCAGCTGAGCAAACGTAAGAAAATTATTATTATGAGTCTAATCGGACTTGTTGGAGTTACTATTTTGCTATCCGTTATCTATAACCGAACGGCACTATGGGAGCCCGAACAGCACCTTATCACACTGCTGCCGGAGTCTCCAATCTGCTATCTGACGCTCAAGGAGTTGAAAGGGTTCGTTGAGACTTTCAACCGTAGTGAATTAGGAAAACAGACCGCTAAAATGCCGCTCCTCGCTGAAATTCAGGAGCAACGTTGGTGGAGGGAGCTCGTCTTTCAGAAACAGGTTTGGGAATACGAGATGGGGGGCAGACTCGACCTTAAGACAGTCACCGGCTATTTTGGAGAAGAGACGATTTTCGCTATCTACCAGCGCGAAGGAGAATTTACGTTTCTCCTCATTACAGCCATAGGAGCGCAGGAGAAACTTAGCATTGAAGCAATGACAGCAACGGATGCTATCAATCCACGATACAAGCGTATCCAAAACGAATATGGCGAATTCACGATTAACACCATTACAGGGTATCCACGCGATTTCAGCTACGCTTTCATCGGCAGAATTGGGATATTAAGCCTCGATCCTACGCTATTGATAGAGACGCTCGATATCTATAATGCCGGTCTCCGTAATGCGAAAGCAGCGCAGAAAAAACAAGCATTCCTCGCCGAACACCCGATAACAGCAGAAATCCAAGAAAACTATCGCCAAGACAAAAGCACCGGATATGTAGATACAAAACAAATTGTCCCTCTATTGAACACTGTTAATGCTAACGCTCTCATTAAACAGATTTATAGAATGTTCGGAGATACAGCGTTCTGGACGTTTAGCAACCGGTATGAAGATGGGGTAATTATTTCACAGCATCATCTCCGCAAAGGCGTAGGCACTCACCAGAGTAAACTGCCTACTGGAGATACCGCAAAACCGTTCCTCGCTTTTCCGCAACGAACTACCTGTGTCACTACGTTTCCAGTCCCGAATCAGCAGATGCAGGAACTCTTCGGCAATGTCGATCTTTCCCAAGTTTTCGGAACAGACATGACTGTGATGTTAGTCGCGTCTGAACCTGATGAAGTCGCGGTAGTACCTTCATTGGTTCTGCTCGCGCATACGAAAGCACCGGATGCGTTAAAAGCGGTGTTGGACATCGTGAAGCAAGGAAAAATTTCTGTCGCTGGCAAACCGCTTAAATTCCTTGAACCGCAAGATTACAACGGTGTCACCGTTCAGCCCGTACAACTCCGTCTCAATTTCCTGTTGGCAGTTGCAGGCGGATATGCAATCGTTGATGACTATTTCGTCTTGAGCACAACACTGACAGGATTAAAGTCTGTGATTGATACGCGTACAGGTAAAACGCCTGCTTTGCGTAATATAACGTTCTCTACGGATACGAACAGTGTTCAGGTATTCATTCAGCCCGAACTACTTGTGCCAGAGTTAAAACGTTTCCTGCCGTTGGTCACTGTGCTTGCTTCTCTTACGGGGCAAGAATTGGATGCGTCCTTGACACGGCGTATCACAGAAAACCTGTTTCCCTTAGAGTCCCTCGGTCCCATTTCTGCTGAGGTGAATTTTGGGGAGCAGCGCGTAGATGCAGAGGTCCGGATTGTTTTGGAGAAGTGATCCACTCGTTTTGAGCCAGAACTATTCAGTTCTCGGTTTTTTCGCCCAATTTTGGACACCCCAGGCCCGGATCCTGAAAAAAGGACGAGAAACTCTATAATTTCTTAAGACTGAATGGCTCTGGTTTTGAGCAGATTAATATGACATCTGGCGACTTTTGTGGTATCCTACATAAAGGCAAAGGAAATAAAAAATAAAGGAGTTTTAAAATGGAAAAAGAGACACTCGAAACTATTACCCAACGGTTAGATCGGTTAGAGAAGACTGTCGCGGAGATGAATGACCAACTCTCTGGGATTGTTGAGAAACTGGTGCCAGATGCCCCGAAGAACCGCGAAGCTGCCGCTGCGCTGAGGGGAGCTGAAGCCCTAAAAAACAGCAAGCAGGATGCTCATATTACCGAGGAAATCTTGGACAAACTATTTGAAAAATTGGGAATTCCACCTGATTTTGATCCCGGTTCTATTGAAGACCTCCACGAAAGCATGCGGAAACACGGTATTCGTGCTGAGGATAACGAGTTTAGTAGAGCAATTATTGAAGAGCCGGAGAAATAATTTTGTACTATTTCTATTTCGATGCAAGTGCACTGGTCAAACGGTATACTCGCAAGTCTGGTAGCGATAAAATGCTCTTTCTTTTTTCCAATATCCCTTTGGCCCGTTTATCATGTTTGACAATCGGCGCAATGGAAGTCTTTTGGATCTGTGTCCGCAAACAAAACGACGGTCGTATCACAAACCATCAGTTTGAAAGGCTATTACTCTCCTAAGAGGTGAAGTAATCAATACTCAATCAGATTTCAAAACGATTTCGGTTCCGGATTCACTTGTTTGGGGCTCAATGGATTTGATTGAGACTTATTCCCTTAATAGTGTTGACGCAATGGTTTTACGATCCGCTTTGGACGTGGCAGCAGAACGCCGTAATATTGGTGATGTGCTGGTACTCGTTGCCTCAGACCAACGCCTGCGCCGCGCTGCCCAGGCGGAAGGCTTGCAAATCTTCAACCCCGAACTGGATTCACAACAAATACTCACAGATTGGATAACGTAATATATGAAAGCAAAGATCGGTATCGGTATCATAAGTTTCGCACACGGACACGCCAACGCCTATTGTAACCAAATGAAGACCTTTGACGATGTCCAACTCGTCGCATGCTGGGACGACAGTGTTGAACGCGGCGAAGCCGCCGCAACGCAATACGGCATGAATTACGCACCGCATCTTGAAGATGTTATCAACCACCCGGAAATTCACGCCGTTATTGTAACCTGCGAAACAAATCGGCACGCAGAGATGGTAGCAGCAGCGGCATCGGAAGGGAAGCACATCCTTTGTCAAAAACCGATGGCACTCACTTTGGAGGATTGTGATCGGATTGCAGCAGTCGTAGAGAAGACCGGTGTCAAGTTTATGATGGGTTACCAGATGCGACGCGACCCAGCGAACATCGCTATGAAAGAACTCATTGACAGCGGCGTGTTGGGAAAAATTGGAGTGCTACGCCGCCGACACTGTATCAATGCGTTGTTTAGTGAGGTTTTTGTGACGGGACCCAGTCGCTGGCATATCGACCCAGAGAAGAATATGGGGATGTTCATGGACGATGCCTCGCATGCAACCGATTTTATCTACTGGATGCTCGGTAAACCGACGAGCGTTATCGCTGAAATTGATAACATTTTAACGAATGTTGCACCTGATGACACGGGGGTGGCTGTCTATCGATTTGCCGGTGGAGAGATGGCGATTCTACTGAATACGTCTGTGACGCTCGCCGGTGAGAATACAACCGAAATCTACGGTGATCAAGGTGTCGTCATACAGAACTATGGAGATGCTCCCTCGTGTAATATCCCGCGCTCGGCAGATGCCGTTGCACTTAAGTTATATACACGAGATGAACCGTTATGGAAGGACCTCGGTGTCCCAATTCCGGATGGGCACGGAGAACGGATTTCAGGTGTGCCGCGTCCGTTTATTGACTGCCTCAAGAACGATACAGAACCCGATGTTACAGTCGAAGATGGACGCGTTACCGTAGAGATGATTTTGGGGGCATATCGCTCGGCACAAGAGGGACAACGTGTCACATTTCCGCTCTAAGCACTTCATTCTTGTGCTATCACGGGCTATTTCGGCGCATGATGCTGAGAATCTGACCTGTCATACCGGTAGCAGGCGATTGCGTTGCGAGGAAAAGTGCCGAGGCGACAACCTGCTCCGGTGCCTTCCACGGATCGCTTTTCGCTCTGAAACTTTCCTCGCTTTCCCAAGCAGGCTTTGAAAGTTCCGTTTTCACAGGACCCGGGATAAGCACGTTCGCGATGATACCGTCCTGCCACACCTCTTCAGCAATCGCTTGCGTCAACCCGTGCAAAGCAGCTTTGGAAGCGCAGTAGACGCTCAGGTTCGCATGCCCAACCTGTCCCATTCCAGAACCAACATTGATGATATTCCCGCTGCCTTGTTGCTGCATGAGCGGTAATGCGGCACGGCAGCAATGCACAACACCCATTACATTAATCTGCCAGCCCTGTTCCCACTCTTCATCTGTGGAATCTAAAAATAAGCCTCTCGGATTGATACCTGCGTTATTGACAAGGATATCTATCCGTCCGAAACGGTCTACGGTTTCCTGAACGAGGTTTTCAACTTCTGCGCGGATGCGCAAGTCGGTTGGCACGGCAAGCGCTTCGCCACCTTGCGCTGCTATCTCTGTAACGACTTCATCAAGTTGTGCCTTGCTTCGCGCAGCAATGACGACGCGCGCACCTTCGGCTGCATAAGCAATAGCGATGGCTCTACCGATACCGCGTCCACCACCGGTGATAATAGCCACTTTGTCTGTGAGTTGCATGTTAATTCCTTGAAAAAATATATCTATAAAAAATTACTATTGACGTTCCGCTGTCATTGGGTACGATGCCATATATTCATTAGGCTTGCTAAACGGGAGCGGCTCGCTTTAACTTTGCGCTCTAAATCTTTTGCCAGTCCAGAGAGTAGGTCTGTACCTGCTTTCTTCGCATTTTCTACTTGTTGTTTGAGTTGATAGGTGCGTCCTGTCTTGAGTCTGTTTATTTCTAAACGCAATTCACTTGCCGCACGATTAAGGCTTCGGAGTTCCGCCTGTAACGCTGCCCGTTTCTCGGCAACTGGTTTTTCAGAGATGTCCGGTTCCGTTTCACCCAGGCTTAACCGCTCAAGGGTCTGAATGTCGTGTTCGTGGTATGCCCGGTTAATAAGCGGCATCAACTGTTCGCGTCTATCCTGTTCTTTGGTATCTATGGCTTTGTCTGGGTGGTACCGTTTAGCGAGTTTACGGTAGAGATTTTGCAGGTGTTTTGCCTTACGGACAGGGATCTCGTCCGCTTCAGGGGGCGGTTGTGAATCGTCCACTTCCTCATAAGCATCAACCCGCGCGCGGCTCGCTCTAAAGCAAGATGCTACACGTGCCTCTATCTCTTCCTCGCTCACATTTTCCCGTCGGAGTTGCAGCCGAAGGCTATACTCCTTCATTTCAAGTTCAACTTTATCAAGTTCGAGGTAGTAATGACTGATGTGGGCGTTGTAGCGGCGTTGAAATACATCAACTTCTGACTTGAGTTTTTCAATGCTTACCGTCAGTTCCTCTACCTGCTCCCGTTTTGCTTCAATAGCATCAAGTAGCCGAGTTGTCTCCTTTTCATCGATGGTATTGATATGAACTAAGGCAGTAGGTTTCATAGGCATTCCCCGTCGCGTCGCAAAAGCGGTGTGCTTTGTAAACGAATGCGCGCTCGGAAGCGCGCCTACGGCAATCTTGACGAGTGCGCGGTAGAAAACCGCGCCTACAAGTCTCTATTAAGAAGCTACTTTTTCCGGTAGGTGATACGTCCTCGCGTCAGATCATAAGGGGATAATTCTACAGTCACCTTGTCACCAGGCAAAATTTTAATAAAAAACTTCCGCATTCTGCCGGAGATGTGGGCAAGGATCTGATGTTTGTTATCCAATTCCACGCGAAACATCGCATTCGGTAAAGGTTCCACGACGGTACCTTCAACCTCTATTTTGTCGCTTTTAGAGGATTTTTGGGGTTCATCTTCGGTGAGCTCTTCCGTATCAAGATTGACATCGGGGTCCTTTCGCTTTTTGGATTGTGACTTCCGCTTCGTGCGCGGCGGATTCGCGTACCGCGTCTGCGGCTTTCGTTTGTTTCCTGAAGGTCTGCGATTCACAGTATAAATCTCCTTTTGTATAGGTGCGGTACAGCACTTTCTTGCAACGGTACGCGGTAATCACCTACGGGGCGGTGCACCTAAAAAGCACACCTATTATTCGTTTTCAAGACTAAAATGTTTTCCGGCTTCAACGACGAGTGCCCGGAAATAATCGGTAGCGAGTTGCAATTGCATCTCGGCATCCGATTTATCTGTACTTGTTGAGACTAAGTCGACCGGCATAGTGCTTCCGTCCGCTTTGCGGAGCGAGACATACGCCTTTAGGTAGACATCTGGGTGACGTTCCATCACTTTTTGCATCAGTGGTGAAACTTCGGCTTCAAACATGCTAACATAAACCCGCGCCGTCGTAATCTCCGCGCGGTACCGTTCGGCGATCAACGGTTGAATATGCGTTTCAAAGATAGCTTTCATCTCACGCGGTGGACCGGGCATCATCATAAGCGTTGATGCTTTATGTTCAACACTGATGCAAGGTGCCCAACCTGCTGGATTCTGTAAGACGATAGCAGTTTCTGGGACTGTTGCCATTTTTGTGAGTGCTTCGTTGAGCGCGTCGTTCTCTGACATCTCGCGGCGTTTCCGAAATTCGGCGATCGTCTCTTCGCTCACCACCGGTTGAGTACCGATGAGAGACGCTATAACCTCAACAGTCATATCGTCAGGAGTGGGACCAAGACCGCCTGTTGTCAGGATAAGAGACGTTTCCCGTTTGATTGCGGAACCCAATGCCTCTGACATCTCATCGGCGTTGTCGCGTAGCATCGTAACCCTTCGTAATTCTCCACCGATCTGAAGAATCTGCTGCGCAATCCAGTGGGCATTGGTATCCTGAATTTGTCCGAGTACTAACTCTGTGCCGATCGAAAATAGTTCAATTGCCACGATCTCCTCCTTTTACAGTGCCCGTTTGAGAAATTCAAATGCGCCGGCACCGTGGAAACTATGTCCCGCCTCAAATACCTCAAATCCCAATTTATCATCAGCATCAAAGCAATTGAAGATTTTTTTCGCTGCATTAACTGCAAAGCGTGTGGCTTCAATTGGGAAGATGGTATCTTCGGTGCCGGATTCGATAAATAGCGCGCGAGGGGCAATTAACCCCGCGATGTCGTACATCTCAGCATATTGTAACACATTCGGTATGTAGTTGTCTATACAATGGCTAAGACTCAGGATACTATCCCGAAATGTATTGAAATAGCCGCTCACGACAGCTGCCTTGACGCGTGTATCTATTGCTGCGGTGAAGAAAGTGGTTGTCCCACCGCCGGAAATCCCCATGATACCGAGACGGTGCATATCGACTTCAGGACGAGTCGCTAAATAGTCAAATGCTCGCATCGCATCGTAGACCCGCCAGCCTACCATCGTCTGGCCTAATAGAAGTGCAGCGCCTGCACTCGGTTGGCACGAGGAGCTGCCACCACCTTTTTGATGAGCAACGGCATCGCGCCGGTGCCCAAACCCGAATTGTTCGATGGCAAGCACACTGTAGTCATGCGCTAAACATTGGAGCGCGAAATCGTTCTGATAACCACCCCATTCCGCACGCATGCTACCATCTTCCTCAATCCCGACGATGTCATCTACACCGCGCCCGTGTCCTGCTAAACAGAGAATCGTCGGGTTTGACGTTGAACTGTTAGGAGACTTCGGAGAAAGAAAGTAGCCAAAAATAACCGAATGCGGACGGCTCTTGAACTGCACGGTCTCACGGATATAACCGGGAAATTCCCGCGACTCCAAAACTTCCGATTCTAAGTCGCACCTCTCCTGTGGGAAACCGCCGACTAATTCGGTCAGTTTTGCCCGCAGTTCAACCTGCCATGCTTCTGCCTCAGCCACAGTTGCCGCCTGAAATGCAAGGTGGCGAGGTGTTTCCGCATATAGCTGGTGCGTAAATGCTAAAGTGTCTCTTTCCTGTTCGTGATGCATCGGTCTGCCTTCCAAAGTTAAGCTATTTGCGACATTACCGGTTTAACAGATTCAAAACAAAACCGGTTGCCATTTTCGGATAAAAATAAGTTGATTTCTGTGGCATGGTTGAACCTGCCATAGCCACTTCGAGTACCTGTTCAACGGGAGTCGGGTTCATGAGGAGCGCGACACGATCCGCGCTGCCTTTCACATGAGCAACGGCATCGTCGGTATAAGCGGTGTAACTAATGTGATCCGCTAACGTTTCAACTTGGAATATCTCTTTGATAAGGGTTTCTTGAACGAGTGTTACGTCTAATTGATCCGGTGTTGTTGAATGCGGGATCAGTAAGCGGTAGTTATTATCTGCCGTATACATACCAACCGCAGGCGATTTCCCTTTAAGGGCCTCTAATTGTGCCATAAGATTGGCTTGTGTGTCAACCTCATGTACCTCAAACACCTCAGGCAGTTTGGCCATAGCATCCTTGATCCTGTCGGAACTAAGTTTATCCAGCAGTCGATGAATTGCTAAAACAGCCAAGCCAGGTGATTCCATCCTGACAAGGTTCACCATCATATACCCGTAGCCGGGTAATCCAGTGTGCGCCATTTCATCTCGGAAAGCGAGAGCCGTTTCATAGCGGTGATGACCATCGGCGATGAGAAGCGGTTTCGATGAAAAAAGGTTTTGGAGTGCGTTATTGCGTTTTGTATCGTCTAAGCACCACAATTGGTGTGTGCTTCCAAACGTCTCGGCGCAGTCAATTTCCGGGTCGTGGGCATCGGTAAAACTTTCCATTAGCTGTTCAATGTCACCAGTAGGATCGCCGTAGAGGAGAAAAATAGGGCTGAGGTTCGCATGGCATTCGCGCATGAGATTGAGCCGGTCAGCCTTCGGGCCCGCATGCGTCTTTTCATGCGGTAAGACGACTCGGTTTTCAAAAGGCTCCAGTTTTACAAGTCCGATTAAGGCACGGCGTGTATAGTTTTTTCCGTCTGGCGCGCGAAACGACTGGTCGTAGATGTAATAGCGCGGTGTCGCATCCTGCACGAGAGTCCCGTCCGTGATCCATTGGTTCATCAGCCCCGCGGCGCGTGTGTACTGATTTGCATCGTCGGTGTCGTCATCAAACGGTTGGCTCAGAATTAAGCGGATGATGTTGGCAGGGTGATGTGCTTCTAAAGCGACCCGTTCTTCGGGTTTGATGACATCGTACGGCGGGGCTATGACATTCGCGATCCCTTCCACCTGGGGCGCGTTATAGCGTAAGCCGCGAAACGGAATAACTGTCGTTTCCATAGAACTCCTTGGGTTAATCCCACAGTCTTGTGCTAAAGTAGCGTTCGCCGAGGTCGTTAAAGACAGTAACGATAACGCCTTCCTGAATGTGTTGGGCGACTTTGTAGGCACCGTACAAGTAGCCACCTGAAGATTGGCCGACGAACCAACCACGGCGCGCAAGACGACTGCACATCTCATAAGCGTTTTCAATCGTTGTGGGGATCCGGCAATCAATCACAGATTCATCCAGAATTGCTGGCACAATATTCTCTGGGTCACCGAGCGGTTTGAGCCCCTCAATACCCGGGAACACCTCTGGTGAAATAGAACAGACTTCGATGTTTGGATCGTAGTTTTTGAGCCGCCTACCGACACCGGTAATTGTACCGCCAGTCCCGACACCGGCAACGAAGTGTGTAACTTTTCCACCTGTTTGCTCCCAGATTTCGACACCGGTGGTTTCATAGTGCGCCAGCCAGTTGTTTTCATTGTCGTATTGCGAATTGAAAAAATACCGATCTGGTTGTGCTTCATAGCGCCGATCAACTTCCCGGAGTGCCTCATCGTAACCGAGGAGAGCGTCGGTGTAGATGATGTTTGCCCCGTGTGATTGGATACGTTTTATCCGTTCTTCGCTGGCGTTGTCTGGAATGACGAGCTCAACTTTGTAGCCAAGGGCTGCACCTATCATGGCATAGGCGATCGCCGCGTTGCCAGAACTGGAGTCGAGAATAACCTTTTCGTGTGTGAGCGCTCCCGAGGCAATCGCCTCAGTGAGCATTCTTAAGACCGGTCGGTCTTTAATCGAACCGCCGGGGTTATAGGTTTCTATCTTCGCGTAGATGTCAACATTCGGCAACTCATCAGCGAAGATATCTATCTTCGCGAGCGGTGTCTGTCCTATTATTTGGAGCAGTGGATGTTCTGAAATATTCACCTTTGCAGGCTTTCGCATGCTCATGTGGTGTTGTTTATCCTACCTTTTGAAGTATTGAGTCTTTTCAGTCGTTCGTGAAGTAATTGTTCCATGTAAACCTTTGCTGTTTCACCATTTAATTCGCCGTTCAGGATAGGCACTACTTCAAATTCGGCTAACCTAAGGGTTGGGTTCAGCCCATGCAGGGGCGGTAGCCAATCCCGAAATGTGTCGAAAAAAGCACGTTGCGCGGCACGACCATTTGTATACGGGAAGTCCGCGGTGTGTCGTCGGAAACGTTCTGGGCCTTTTGCGAGGGCTGCGACATAGTGTTGCTGGCAAAACTGACGGTATTGCTCCGGCACGTAAGCGAGCGGAATGCCCTCTGGATAAAATTGAAAGGTCCGCGCCCTGAATTCCGTGAAATGTTGCAGCTCGTCAAACTCAAAGATAAAATGATACGGGGCTGCAAAATAGGCATCGGGAACAAGGTATCCGTCGGCTTTGGCAGTTGTGCCTTTCCAGTCACCGCCAAGTTCAGTGTAAAGTGCCATCGCTGCGTCATAATGTTTTCCAAAATGTTGGCGGCTCGGTTTGTTACGAAGCCAGTCAAATTTTGCGCGGCGGTCTGCTCTTGTTCCAAGGACCTCTTCTACCAATGCAATGATGCCGACCTCTAACCGCATGAAGATACCCAGACGCTTTCTGTCTCAGACGAATAGACGGTTGTTCAGACAAGCTTGTGTTAATTTTAGACAGGCTCAATATCCAGGTTTTTCAGTACATCCCCGTTTGTTGTATTAATTAAGCTCGCAAGGTAGTCCCGGTCGCGTTGAAGTGCTTCTAATTTGTTATCGCCGTGAACGAATTCGACTTCAAGGTATCCGTCATAGTTAGCATTCTTGAGAATTTCAACGATTCGGGTGTAATCCACGACACCCTCGGCGATTGGACAGGCTTTGCCAGTTTCATCAAAATTTTGTGCATGAACGTTTGCAATATGTGGCGCGAGTTTTTCAGCAGCGGCGTGTGGTTCATCGGCATCCGACCGTGCGAGGGGTTGATAGTAGGTTTTCAACGCAGGTAGCTTAACCGCTTCGATTGTTTCCAAAATGGTTGCGGCGCTATCAGTGAGATGGTTGTTGTGCATTTCCAATCCGAGTCGAATATTGCGGAAATTTGCCCACTGCGCAATACTCACCAATCGAAAGAGGATCAGCCGTTTATCGGTAGCGGTGATGGATCTTGAAGCACCACCACCCGACCAGATTCGGACAAGGTCAGTGCCTAAGTCGTGTGCTATTTTAAAGGCTTCTTCAAAGTGCTTCTGGTGGAGGTGCATTAAAGGGTCCACATACGAACCGAACGCCGAGATAACCAAGCCCTTCCGTTGTGCCATGTCCCTGACGTTTTTGGCGTAGTTTTCGTCGTAGTTTTCTGGTAAATGCGGCGGCTTCCCCCAGAGTTCAATGCCATCGAAACCGTAATCCGCTGCAATGTCTATAACCTCTTCCAACGGTTTTTCCTGAAAAGCGATGGTGCATAAACCTAATTTCATAGTTTTTCACCTATTGTCTGTTATTGTGTATAAATAGGATACCACAGGTTTGAACGGATTGCAAGAAAAGTTGCTCTGCTTCTTGTTTTTCATATACTTGACATAGTTTAGCAGTCTTGCTATACTTGTCAAGAGTTTTTGTGGACCAATGGGGATATAAAGAAAAAATAATGTGCCGAGCCGTTAAATCTCTCATCGCAATTTGCTTACTATTTGTTTTTACGCTGTTTTCGGGGTGTACGGAGAGACAGCAGCAGAACGAATTAAGCGTCTTCGCTGCAATTAGCTTGAAGGATGCACTCACTGAGATCGGGGAAGCGTTTGCAGCTGAGAATCAGGTTAAAGTTTATTATAACTTCGCCGCGTCTACGACGTTACAACGCCAACTCGAAAAGGGAGCCTCAGGCGATGTCTTTATCTCGGCAAGTCCGCGCCAAGTCGTTGCTCTGGAAACCAATGGGCTGCTTGAAGCCGAAAGTCGCCAAAATTTGTTAACAAACCGTTTAGTGCTTGTCTCTGATGAAGCAGCTGAAATCTCTCTGGAAACGCCTACTAACCTTGTGGTACCTGAGATTTCGAGAATTGCGATCGGGCACCCAGATATAGTACCGGCAGGTGCTTACGCGAAAGAAGCCTTGACTCACTTTGGATTATGGGAGACACTACACCCTAAGCTGATTTTCGGCACAGATGTACGGGCGACGCTCGCTTATGTCACCGCTGGAAATGTGGATATTGCCATTGTCTATAAAACGGATACAACACTGACCGAGAATATAAATGTACTTTATCAGTTACCACCTGAAGCATATACACCGATCATCTACCCGGCTGTCGTTATGAAGAGTAGCCTACGAAAACAATTAGCGCACAGATTTGTTACCTATCTACAGTCTGTGGAGAGCGGTGAAATTTTTGAAAAACACGGATTTACCCTTTTGGCATCAAAATGAGGATAACCGCTGCTGAAGTTGCTGCCCTCTCATTATCTATAAAAGTTGCGTTGCTCAGCCTGATTGTGACCTTCCCGCTTGGATTACTGGTGGGTTGGCTCCTTGCAAAACGTACATTTCCGGGAAAGGCTTTTCTAAATACGCTCGTCATGTTACCCTTAGTGCTGCCACCGATCGTCAGTGGGTATTTACTCCTCATTCTGTTGGGTAAACACGGGTTCATTGGTCGTTTTATCTACCAAACTTTCGGCATAGAGATTGTTTTTTCCGAATTGGCTGTTGTCATCGCAGTTTCGGTTATCTCATTTCCGTTGTTAGTACGTGGTATTGTAACAGGGATGGAGGCTGTACCCGTGGAGCTTGAAAATGCAGCGCGGACGCTTGGCGCATCGCCAATCAAGGTGTTTTTTACGATAACCCTCCCGATGGCGCATCGCGGCATTATCGGTGGAACGATCCTCGGTTTCTCCAAGAGTCTTGGTGAATTTGGTGCCACAATTATGGTGGCAGGCAACATCCCCGGCAAAACCCAAACGATGGCGTTAGCAATTTTCAGTGCTGTACATCTCGGAGAAGATGTCTCTGTCTATCGACTCGTGTTCATTTCAACTGTTGTTGCCTTCGCTGCAATCTGGTTAACAGAACGCTTCACCCTCCGTTAGCCACAAATAAAGTTTTATGAATCTCGATCTGATAGAAAGGAGAAAAGACGATGGGTTTGGGAACAGGTTTATTTTTAGGAGGTATCGCGTGCATACTGCTCGTTTGGTATCTATATCGGCGTTCTAAGAACGCTACACCTGAGGAGGCGGATACTGTTGATGGTGCTGATGATGACTATGAGGATTTGCTTTTGACAGGCTTGATGCTCAATGAAGTCTATGACGATGATAAGGATCCTGATTCATCTGACGATGTGGATTCTGGTGGATTTGATGGCGGTTATGATGACCCTGGTGGATTTGAGTAGTAGGATGCGTTATGACAAATAGTACCAAAATCAGGCTCGATTTTCGCAAACGCCTCGGTAGTTTCACCTTGGAAGTCAATTGCACGCTCGAAGCGAAGGTTTCGGCATTTTTAGGGCCGTCGGGCAGTGGTAAAAGCACACTTCTCAACTGTATCAGCGGCACGCTCGCTCCTGATGACGGTGAGATCGCTTTTGGTGAAGAGGTACTTTACGCATCCGCTTCAAGAATTAATCTGCCACCTGAAAAACGACGCTTCGGATATGTCTTTCAAGAGGGATACCTATTTCCGCATCTCACTGTTGCGCAGAATATCCGATATGGGCAACCTAAGCCACGAGAATCTTCAGCTGCGATAGATGTTCTGGAAATTGCCGAATTTCTTCAGCGCTATCCAAGAGAACTCTCTGGCGGTCAACGTCAACGGGTCGCAATCGCTCGCGCACTCGCTATGGAACCGCGGATGCTTCTGATGGATGAACCCCTTGCTTCTCTTGACAGTGCGCTCAAAGAGCGGATTATACCCTATCTCCACCACGTTAAAGATACTTTTGACATACCGATTCTTTATATCACCCACGCCTTTTCCGAGGCGATGGCATTGGCTGACGAAGCCTTCCTGATCGCTAATGGCACAATTATAGCCAACGGTGAACCGCATCGGTTGTTAACTGCCCCTGCCGCGATGCCCATTGCACAATTGACGGGTGTCGAAAACACGCTATTCCTGCCTGTGACGGCTTCAGACCAAATACGCGGTTTGACTTTGTTGGAAATCGGGAACCAATCTCTTGCTATTCCTTATACGGATATTGGAATCGGTGAAATAGCCCCAGTCGCCGTTCGTGCTGAGGATATTATCATCTCGCTTGAACCGGATCTCTCGATTAGTGCCCGCAACATATTAAAAGGAACAATTCAGTATCTCGATGTCAAGAGCGAATACACATGGTTATCTATTCTTGTTGAATGGCATCACCTTGCCGTGAAAGTCACACACGCAGCGCGTAAGCAGCTGCAGCTCCAAGAGGGATCAGAAGTTTACTGTGTTATCAAGGCAAGTGCCATCAACCTCCTTTGGGATTAGCATTTCTGTAGGAGCGAGCTGTGCTCGCGATTCTTACGCACCACGCCGCTGAAGCCGTTCCCAAAGTTCATCCACCTGCCTATGAAGCTCCTCAAGCGCCCCCTCATTCTCTATCACAACATCCGCATACTTGACTTTCTCCGTGACCGGCATCTGTGCATCAATCCGTGCTTGGACCTCAGTTTCGGTGAGCGGTCTCTCTTGTGCGATACTTCGTTCCAGTGTACGTCGCAGCTGCGTCTCCAGTGAAGTTGTCACCACAACAATCAAATCAACTGTATCATAAGCACCCGCTTCGATGAGAAGTGGCGCGTCAAGCAGCACAACGCACGTCGGATCTTCCGCAACGCGTTGACGTGCCTGTGCCCGTGAACGTTGGATAATCAACGGGTGTAAGATACTGTTCAATCGTTCGCGTGCGGCTTTATCCTTAAAAACGATTGCCCCCAGTTTCTTTCGACTCACATCCCCCGATGCATCAAGAATGTCCTGTCCAAATGCGTCGGTGAGTTCCTCAATAACCGGACTGCCCGCCTTGAGGAGTTGGTGTCCGATTTCATCGGCATTAATCGGAATCGCCCCTTTTTCTGCAAGCAGCTCTGAGACAGTCGTCTTTCCGCAGGCGATCCCCCCAGTAATCCCGACGATGATGCCGCGTGCGCGGTCTGTTGTTGCTGTTTCCATATTATGGAGTGTATAGCATACATCGAAATTTGTCAAGGATAGCAGTCAGTTATCGGTTATCAGAGGGAATAGTTATCAATGTTAGAAGGTGTGCTAAAGTTGCGAAGTTGATATAATACCATTTCTAAAAGTTTATATCGCATTAACTGTACCATCCACCCAGGCCCGGTAGGTTCGG
>CAZQIP010000059.1:0-13211 GCA_964593655.1 uncultured bacterium
TCTCGGAAAAACCGCTTGGTAACTCGCTCAATGCGTTCACCGGTTTTTGCGGACATAAGGACAATCTCAAGAAATCCATCGTTTCCAGTGACGTAAGCGATCATATCGCCGCTCGGCGACCAGACCGGCTTAATGTTATGAGAGTATTTCGATGCCTCGGTAAGGTTTTTTGCGACGAGGTCGGGTAACTCTCGATCAACAACGAGGGGCCAATAACGTTTCCGCATTGTCTGTCGCCACGCCTTATCAAATTCCTCGAGTTCTACACCGAGGACTTCTCTGAAAACGCGGTCAATGTCTTTCGTACGACTCTGTCGTAACCCTTGCAAAATCTCAGCGACTTTCTCACGTCCGTAAGTCTCTGCGAGATATGCCACTGCCAATTGTCCCAACTTATATCCGACGAAGGGTGAACTAAGTTGGTTGAAGTTCCGGAGTTGCGGTAGCGGGACAATATTGTTATTCATGCTGGCATCTCGGACGACCATCTCGCCGATTGCGTCATTATCTTCAGCGAAATAATCTGCCATCCCCTCTATGAACCAGATAGGGGGTGAATAGAGGAACTCACCGCTGTAGATACGTGCATGCGGTTTTTGATAGATAATATCGTACTGGAAGATATGAATGAGTTCGTGATAGATGACTTCTCGAAAGGCTTCAAGAGAACCCGTAAACGGTATAACGATCCGATGCTTAAAGAGTTCTGCGAAGCCGCCAATACCTTCATGGAGTTCTTGGAGGATTATGTTCGTCTCCTGAAAATCCTTATGGGATTTGTAAAGGATAAGCGGTGTTCTATCCCGCAGTTCGTGTTCAAAATCCTCGCTGTGCTGTTCGTAAGCCTCCTCGGCAATGGCAGCCATAATAGGCACGAGTTTCGCTTCGCTGGGGTAGTAATGTATATCAAAATGCTCTGTCCGATGGATGTGCCAATCGAAACGTTGTGCAGTGATCTTGTTTTTTCCAAAAGCCTGCGCCCATCCGACAGAAGGAGCCAATAAACTCAGAAGTAAGAGACTATGGAGGACATATCTAACCAACAATTGTCGTGTATGACTGGTGTGCTTTTCAGATATCTCTCTTGCTGCTTGGATGCTGTATTTATTTTTTTTCACACCTTTGACCTCATTCTTAGTTTTCAGTTACCAGTTACCAGTTTTTAGTTTTCCAGTCTTTAACTGGCAACCTCTGTGGCGAATATTTCACAATTTGTATCAATTCGTCTCAATTGACCAAATACCTATCCTCGCGCTCATAGTGTGGCGAGATTTGACGCGTAAATTCCGATACAGCACGCTTGCCGAGTTCCCTGATCGTGTTTGACTGTGGCCCTGCCTGAGAAAAAATGAAAGAGCCGATTGTATGTGCTTCTGCAGTGTTCCGTCGGTAAGCTTCATCCCAGATAACCTGTTCGGTTTCGACATCAATAATCATCACTCTCAGTGAGAGCAGATAGGTTTTCTGCATATAGTCCTGATAATCCATTACGTAGCGTTGCCGTTGTACGGAGTAGCGTTCGCCATAATACCGTCTCGGGCGGCTATCTGAATAGAAACGAAAGCTGCCGATGATAATCCCTTTCACCTCAAAATACTCTCCGAGTTGACTCAGATGTTCTGTATCAGAGAGCCAATCCTCTCCGACGGTTTCACCTGTGAGCAGTCTCGCTGTCTCCTGCGTGCTGACGACTTCAAAGTGTTTTTGGCGTGCTAAACCTCTACGGAGCATTGCGGCAATTTCTGCACCGATCTCCTCGGGCAGTTTGTCGTTGCGTTCTGTCTGTTTTTCAGCCACAAACGGCAAAACGGCGAAGTTGGAATACCGACTGATGTCAATTTCAGATTCGACTTTCACTGGAATAGAGACGCGCGTCACGGCACTACCACATCCACAAAGCGTCAGAACTGTCAATAGCATTCCTATTGTTTTTGTTATTTGCATAGTGTTGCCCTCACTGTTCTGTAGGTGGAAGCTCCTCTTCTGGTTGCGATGCGTCTTCATCGTCAAGTCCACTGCGTCGAAGGTGTATACGGCATCGCCGGTAATTGAGCCGATAGTATTTGTTGTCGGGTTCTAATTCCGCTGCGCGCTGGTAAGCGGCAATCGCCTCGTCGATGTTTCCGACGGCTTCGTAAGCGACACCGAGGTTGTTGTGTGCCTTTGAATCATCTGGGTCAACATCGATGACCTGCTTCCACCGGAAGATGGCTTCATTCCAGAGTTGCGCTTGCGCGGCACGTATCGCGAACCGATTGTAAGCTTCGGTTTGCGATGTGTCCCGGAACATTGCACATCCCGACAGTATGAAGCAGACTAAAATAGCAATGAACGCAAGTGGGTTGTATTTTAACACATTTATCACCACGATATTTAGTGAGTTTATTTCGCCTACTGCATCATATATTTTACATTGCATCAACCTTTTGCGTCAAGAGAAAATTGGGGTTTCAGGAAAAATCTTCAGTTTTCAGAGGAATAGTTGTCAGTCATTGGCTATCAATTATCAGTGCGTGTCGCGACCGGGAGGTCGCTCCTACAATGGAATGTTGCGATTTAACGTTTGCTCTTATCGGAGAACTGAATGCCCTTAGACTCAGGGATAAAATATTGTCAGTTTTTCGGAGGGTGTGATATACTTTATATTGTAACCCAAGTTGCCACCCTGTAGCATGATGCACGTCGCATCTGGGCGTGTACGCTGCAAAACTGTTCGTTTGGGTTTCCGTTTTTTGCTAAAACTGATACAGGGCACTACCGGTGAAAACTTTTTTCAAGTTAGTCCCTTCAGCAAGTATTCGTGAAGGCAGTGTTCACGATATTATCCCAAGAACGACACAAGACGGGTAAAAGTGAAAACTTTCAACAATAAAATCACACTCAATCTTAACGGTGATGCAGAAATCTCAGTTAAAGGCTGCATTGCCGCAATCGCGTACGCTAAAAGCAACTTCCATAAGAGATGGAATGCATTGGCGAATCTGCAAGTCGCCGAACCAGAAAAACAGTATGCCGCCTCCGTTTTCCGTTCCTTTCTGCCTGGTGGGTCTGTCTCTGTTGGTGAGTGTTGGGAAGTAGAAGAAAAGGGTGCCCTCGCGCTGCTCCAGCAACTTCTCCCCAATCCATCTTTGGACATGCGGAACGATGGTGGCGATTCTTGTGGAAAATGGGCATGCCTGCATGCTTACAACGATCAGTTCGCCGACATTATGTTTCGTATCCACGCGGAATTTGCCATACAAGATGGTTGGTTCACACCGTCACAGTTGGCGGGGCATCTCGTTATTGACCGGAGCCAGGAAACCGTAGCCTTTTTCCAGCTACGCGTTCCTGAAGGCATACTGAATTTCGATGTCAATTGGGAAACGACAGAAGATGGATGGGACCCAGGCATTGTGATTACCGATGCTGGTTATTGCCCACAAATAGAACTCCGTTCTGGAGGAAAAAAAGGTGTGCAAGCCTTAAAATTCACAGAATCTATTACGGAAGAAGAAGCAGCAGACAAATTAGCATGCTGTTTCTACAAATCCCAGCAGATCAACTGGGTACCGCTCGAAAATGCGTTGGAGATGGCACAGGCACAGCAGAAACCCATTCACGCCATTTCTATAAGCGGAACGCTTGCTGACGAAGCGTGCTGAGGGAGCGGCAAAAGTTTGAGGGCAGGTGTCCTCTCTAATGAACAAAACATTGAATTTTTGAACGAAAACTTCATTAACACGTGGATAACCACCACTGAATTAGCACCTAAACCGAATATATCGGAAGCAATCGCAAAAAGATGTGAACACAAATCCAAGAACTTTGCGACACACCCTTTAGCCCAAACTATCATAAAAGGATGGAAAATAGGTTCAAAGAAAAGCTCACCAGCGGATTGTTTCGTTATCTCACCGAGTCTCGAATTAATGGGCAGGCAACCTGTCAATGACCTCGGCAACGACAGTAGGAATAGAGGCCTCCGAGCGTATGCGTATTACTTTACATTTCTGAAGGACACCTTGGTAGGAAGACACCCGGGATTGGGGAATCTTATTCTTAGAAGAGAACAACCCTCTTTGGAAGTATTGAACACGTTTCGCACGCCGATGGTGGCGCACCAACATTATACTGTTATCGTCATTGATACCACAGCCTTTGAAGACGGCGGCACGCTCACTATCGATATCCACGTCGGTACAGATAACGCAAAGGGGACGTTTCATCTGTTTGACGGCGACAAAGCACTTCCGACGGAAAAAGCACCCGACGGCATTGATGCCGACGTATGGAATAGTCAGCAAGGTGCAGATTATGTGAAAGCACTTAACGCGCTTGCCACAGTATGGCACATAGATCCTGGTGACACGGAACAAATTTCCCACCGTTTCGACCAAGGTCAACTTTTTAGACTATGTGCTACCGGGAGCAGTTGGAGCGAAAAAGGAAGCATCAACGCTTTTCAGGCAAAAATCTCTGTGGAGAAAATTAGAAATGAAAACGATTAAAAATAGAATAACCCTTAATCTTAACAATGACGCAGAAGTGTCAGTTACAGGTTTCATTGCACCGATTGAATACACACAATACAATTTTCATGAAAAGTGGGACGCGTTGATAAATCTGCGCGTTGCTGAACCGGAAAAACAGTATGCCGCCTCAATCTTCTGCGATTTCCTTCCGAAGGCGGCTGTTTCTGTCGGTACACTCTGGGAAATTGAACATGCTGGTGTTCTGGCACTGCTGAGGCAACTCCATCCTGAACCCCATCTTGATATGCACGGCGATTCAGGGGATTCTTGTGGACTGTGGGCATGTTTGCGCGCATATAACGCTGAATTCGCTGATATTGTATTTCGCATTCATGCCGAGTTCAAGTTAGAGAACGGCTGGTTTACCCCGTCACAATTTGCTGGACATCTTGTTATTGATCGGACCAACGAGAAGGTAGCCTTCTTTCAGATGTACGTTCCTAAAGGCACTCTAAACTTTGACACTTGGTGGAGTAAAACGGGAGGTTCTGACGATTCTCAATGGTCTACAGACATCGGCTTCTGTCCGCAAATGGAACTCCGTTCTGGAACAGAAAACCTTTTGCAAGACGCTGAATTCACAGAATCTGTCACACAAGAAGAGGCAGCACGCAAATTGATACGCTGTTTCTACAAATCGCAGCAGATTCATTGGGTATCGCTTGAAGAAGCGTTGGAAATGGCACCCGCAGAACAGAAACCGATTCATGCCATTTCCATAAATGGACCGCTCGCTGACGAGTCCTGCTGAGGGAGCGGCAAAGGACTGAGGGCAGGTGTCCTCTCTAATGATCAAATCATTGAATTCTTGAACGAAAACTTCATTAACATATGGGTTCCTAACTCTGAATTAGGACGTATTCGCAGTCTACGGGAACCGATTGCCAAAAGACGCGAACGTGAATCCAAGACGTTTGATACGACACATTCTTTGGCACAAGCGATTATCAAGGCTTGGAAAACCGGGGCAAAAAAAGGCTCACCTGTAGATTGCCTCGTCATATCGCCAGCGTTTGAATTAATGGGTAGACAACTCGTCAATGACCTCGGTAAGGATAGTAGAAACAGCGGACTCCAAAGCGATGCGTATTATCTCACATTTCTCAAAGAAACCTTGAACGGAAAACAGCCCGGATTGGGCAATCTTATCCTCACCAGCGACCATCCTTCGCAGAACGTATTGGACACTTTTTCGACACCAATAGGCGATCATCAGCATTACACCGTCGTCGTGATTGATGTGAGAGCCTTTGAAAACGGCGGCACGCTCACCATTGATATTGAAGTCGGCAGGGGAGATGGTGATGGCACGTTTTATCTGCTTAACGGCGATAAGAAACTCTCCAGAAAAGAAGGAATATTTAAAGACGATATCCTTGCGTGGGCATGGAGTGCATCCGGTGAGACAGGACAAATTATGCATCGTTTTAACCAAGGTCAACTTTTTAAGTTGGGTGTTACGGGATATTCCGACGAAGGGGAAGTTTGTGTCAATGCCTTTCGCGCAAAAATTTCTGTAAAGCCAGCGGAAACGCCGGAATCAATGTAGCGTTTGTGAGGCTTCATTAACTCCTCCCCAGTTCCGGTAGGTGCGGTTGTAAAGTGCATCCAAAGTTGGGTATAAGTGAATCATTGTCTCCTTCTAATGGCAATGGTATCCTATACTGAAAAGGAAGTTTAGAAAAAAATGAAAACTTTTAACAACAAAATTGCACTGAATCTTGACCGTGATGCCCAAGTGTCTGTCAAAGGCTTCATTGCTCCAATTGCGTATTCCGGAGGCAACTTTCATGGAGAGTGGGATACATTGGCAAATTTGCGAGTCGCTGAGCCAGAGAAGCGGTATTCCGCTTCAATTTTCTCCGCCTTTCTTCCTAAGGAAGCTGTCGCTGTCGGTACGCTTTGGAAGATTAAGCGCGCCGGTGCTTTGGACTTACTGAAACAACTTCACCCCAATCCATATCTGAATATGCGTTGGGATCTGCCCTATAAAAACGAATCTCAAGGCCTGTGGGCATGCCTCCGCGCCTACGACGCTGAATTTGCTGACATTGTGTTCCGTATCCATGCGCAATTCGCGCTAAAGGATGGTTGGTTTACACCTTCCCAGTTTACGGGGCATCTCGTTATTGATAGAATGAAAAGATCGGTTGCTTTCTTTCAGATGTACGTTCCTAACGGCATCATAAACTTTGATACTTGGTGGCAGAAGGATCCAGACGAGGAGGGTCATATTACGGATAGCGGTTTCTGCCCGCAAATAGAACTCCGCGCTGGAATAGAAAACGTTGCGCGAAATATCGAATTCACAGAATCCATTACGCAAAAAGAGGTGGAGCACCAATTGACACTCTGCTTCTACAAATCACAGCGCATTAACTGGGTGTCGCTGGAAGAAGCGTTGGAGATGGCACCCGCACAACAGAAACCGATTCATGCGATCTCAATAGATGGACCGCTCTTGGACGAATCCTGCTGAGGGAGCGGCAAGAGCCTGAGGGCAGGTGTCCTCTCAAGAGACCAAGTTATCGAATTTTTGAACGCAAATTTTATCAATACGTGGGTACCCAATTGTGAATTAGGACGTATTCATAGTTTGCGGGAACCGATTGCGAAAAAGCGCGAACGCGAAGGGCAAACGTTTGACACAACGCACCCCTTGGCACAAGCGATTATCAAGGGGTGGAAAACCGGATCGAAAAAAGGTTCACCGGTAGATTGCTTAATTATATCACCAACGTTTGAAGTAATAGGTAGACAATTGGTCAATGACCTCGACGAAGACAAGGAGCGTAGTGGATGGAGATATGATTACGAACATTATCTCGCATTTCTCAAGGAAGCCTTGGCTGGAAAACAACCGGGTTTGGGAAACGTTGTCCTCACGGCTGAAGATCCTTCGCAAGAGGTATTGGACATTTTTCGGACACCAACCGTGGGGTATCAAGACTACACTGTTGTCGTGATTGATGCCACAGCGTTTGAAAACGGCGGCACGCTTACCATTGACATTAAAATCGGCAGGGAAGAGGGTGAAGCGGCGTTTTATCTGTTTGATGGCGATACCGAACTCTCTACAGAAGAAGAAAAACCGAAAGACATGCTTACTTGGGAGTGGGGTGAATCCGGTGACACCCGTCAAATTACGCACGCTTTCGACCGAGGTCAATTTTTTAAATTAGGTGTTACCGGACATTGGGCGAGAGACGAACCGTGTATCAACGCTTTTCGCGCAACAGTTTCCATACAGGAAAATTCAAATGAAGGCACTTCAGGCACGCCTTCAACTGGGTTGCGTGTTGTACTCGACGGCACACAATCGTCGCTGGAAATATTGGATATTTTTCGGGCACCCGGAAACGGTTATCAAGATTACACTGTCGTTGATATTGATACCACGGCGTTTAAAGACGGTGGCACGCTCACTATCGATATCCGGGTTGGAAGTACAGATGCATCCGGTTCGTTTGATCTGTTTGATAGCGACACTGAACTCCCGACAGAAGGAATACCTGAAGCACTCGTCTCAGCATGGGGTATTAAACCCAATACAGCTACAACGATCAGCCATCATTTTGAGCGGGGCGAAGTTTTTAAACTCGGTGCCACCGGCGATTGGTTCAGTAAAAAAGGGGACATGAACGCTTTCTATCTAAAGATTTCTGTAGAGGAGAATTGAAATGAACACTTTATCTCACAAAATTACGCTTAATCTTGACAGTGATGCGGAAGTGTCCATCAAAGGTTTCATTGCCCCGATTGAATACACGCAACACAATTACCACGTGGACTGGGACGAATTAGCGAATCTCCGGATTGCTGAACCCGAAAAGCAATATTCTGCCTCCGTTTTTCAAGCATTTTTGCCACAGGAACTGGCCTCTGTAGGTGAATGCTGGCAGATTGAAGAAGAAGGTGCGTTAACGCTGTTGCGACAGCTCAATCCGCGTCCACAACTGGATTTGGCGGAAATTGGTGGGGCGGATTCTCGCGGTTTGTGGGCATGTCTGCGCGCCTACAATAATGAGTTTGCTGAGATTCTGTTCCGTATCCATGCGGAATTCGTTTTAGAAAAAGGTTGGTTTGCGCCGTCACAGTTTGCCGGACATCTGGTGATTGACCGGTTAAAAAAGAAAGTTGCCGCCCTCAAGATGCACGTTCCAGAAGCCACCCTGAACTTTGATGTACATTGGAGACTGTTTGGAGACGAACGCAGCGGGGCGGATATCGGTTTTTGTCCACAAATGGAACTCTGTGCAGGTGCAAAAGATGTTTTGCAAGATGCCAAATTCACAGAAGCAATCCCCCAAGCGGAAGCACTGCACACATTAATGTTATGTTTTTACAAATCAGCGCAAATTAACTGGGTATCCCTGGAAGAAGCCTTGGAATTAGCACCGGTATTACAGAAACCGATTCACGCCATTTCATCAGGTGGACCGCTTGCCGACGAGTCGTGCTGAGGGAGTGGCAAAACCCTGAGGGCAGGTGCTCTCTCTGACGATCAGAACATCGAATTCCTGAACGAAAATTTTATCAACACTTGGGTAACAGGTGCTGAATTAGGGGGCGACCATAATTTGCGGGAACCGATTGCCAAAAGACGCAAGCGCGAAGGTAAGACGTTTGACACAAGCCATCCGTTAGCACAAGCCATTATAAAAGGGTGGAAGACCGGATCGAAAAAAGGTTCGCCGGTAGATTGTTTCGTCATCTCACCTGATTTCAAACTGATGGGCAGACAACCGGTCAATGAATTCTTTAAAAACAATCGGCATAAAAAACGCCGAGACGAGGAGAGTTACCTTATATTTCTTAAGGAAGCTTTAGAAGGGAAACAGCCAGGGTTAGGGAATATAATCTTGAACAGCGAAGTGTCTTCTCAGGAGGTTTTTGATGTTTTCCGAACACCGATGGTTGGTTATAAGGATTATACAGTCGTTGTCATTGATACAAGGACGTTTGAAAATGGTGGCACGTTAACCGTTGATATTGAAACCGGTAGAGCCGATGCGGAAGGGTTCTTCTATTTGTTTGATGGTGACAGTGAACTACCAATGGATGAATGGGTGCCTAAAGATAAGAGACTTGCTTTTGTATGGCTCGAACCTGATGAGACAAGAAAACTCACACATCGCTTTGACCGAGGCGCGTTTTTTAGATTAGGTGCTACCGGGTGTTACGGTAAGAATGAGAAAGGCAGCACCAATGCTTTTAAGGCAAAAATTTCTGTAGAGGAGAACTGAAATGGAAACTTTAACAGACAAAATCACACTTAATCTTAACAGCAACGCAGAAGTGTCTGTCAAAGGTTTCATCGCGCCGATTGAATATACCTCATATAACTTTCATGTAGAGTGGGATACATTGGCGAACTTTCGGGTTGCTGAGCCAGAAAAACAGTATTCCGCTTCAATTTTTTCTGATTTTCTTCCGAAGGAAATCGTCTCTGTCGGTACGTCTTGGGAGATTGAGCACGCGGGTGCTCTGGAGCTGCTGAAGCAACTTCATCCGAAACCATCTCTGAGTATGCGTGGAGAACTACCGTACTGTAAAACCGAATCTCAAGGACTGTGGGCATGCCTCCGTGCTTACAATGCTGAATTCGCTCACGTTGTGTTCCGCATCCATGCGCAATTTGCGCTAAAGGACGGTTGGTTCACGCCTTCCGAGTTTATAGGGCATTTTGTTCTTGATAGAATGAAAAAATCGGTTGCCTTCTTTCAGATGTCCGTTCCTGAAAGTACTATAAACTTTGGTGCTAAATGGAAAATTGATCCAGACGAGGAGGGGCATATTACGGATAGCGGCTTCTGCCCACAAATCGAACTCCGCGCGGGGACAGAAGACCTCGTGCGAAACACTGAATTCGTTGAATCTATTACGCAAGCAGAAGCGGAGCACCAATTGACGCTCTGTTTCTATAAATCGCAGCACATTAACTGGGTATCGCTGGAAGAAGCATTGGAGATGGCACCCGCACAACAGAAACCGATCCACGCGATCTCAATAGATGGACCGCTCTTGGACGAATCCTGCTGAGGGAGCGGCAAACGCCTGAGAGCACGTGTGCTCTCGAGAGACCAAGTTATTGAGTTCTTGAACGTCAATTTCATTAACACATGGGTCCCCAACTGTGAATTGGGACGTATCCATAGTTTGCGAGAACCGATTGCCAAAAGGCGCGAACGCGAAGGTCAAACGTTTGACACAACGCATCCCTTGGCACGAGCGATTATCAAGGGGTGGAAAACCGGTGCCAAAAAAGGTTCACCGGTAGATTGCTTCGTTATATCATCGGCGTTTGAACTGATGGGTAGGCAACTGATACACGACCTCCGCGAAGATAGTGAGCGTAGCGAATCTGAATATTATCTTGCATTTCTCAAAGAAGCCTTAGCAGGAAAACAGCCCGGGTTAGGTAATATTGTCCTAAGCAGTGAAAATCCTTCGCAGGCGGTATTGGACCTCTTTCGGACCCCAACAGTTGGAAACTATCAGGATTATACCGTTATCGTGATTGATGCGACTGCGTTTGAAAATGGCGGAACCTTAACCGTTGATATTGAAATCGGTAGAGAAGAGGGGGAAGCTGCGTTTTATCTGTTTGATGGCGATACCGAGCTCTCTACAGAGGAAGAAAAACCGAGAGACATGCTTACTTGGGAGTGGGGTGAACCCGGTGACACCCGTCAAATCACGCATGCTTTCGACCGAGGCCAATTCTTTAAGTTGGGTGTTACCGGACATTGGGCGAGAGATGAACCGTGTATCAACGCTTTTCGCGCAAAAATTTCTGTAGTGGAAAATTGAAATGGAAATTTTAATAAACAAAATTACACTTAACCATAAGTGTCAATTTAGTGTATGGATTGCGTAGGGTGGGTTGAACGGTGTTGAAAACCAAAGGCCGGTATCTGAAAATACATCAAACCTATGGGATAAAGAGGTGTTTTTGCAAACGCTAAAATCCAATGCGAAGAAAGTGTTTCTTTGGCTCTGCAGAGGGGCATGTGAATTCTCCAAACAACATTACTTACCCACAAGAAACTTTAAAAATCCAAAAGTGTCGTAACTTCGTCCGTAGAGAGCCGCCGGAATTTTCGGCGTTCAGCGGTCTGCTCAAGGCACGCCACTTCTATTGTCTGCGGGTTTATTTCATAATCGTCTGCGGCATTCGCTTCAATAGTCCGAAAGGTCTCAGTTACGAGTTGGAGTGCTGCTGACATCTCTAACCGATCTGTGTAACGCTGCTCCAGAATTTCTGTTATCGTTGTAGCCCGCCCGCCGATAACGGCATACTTTTCCTCTTCCGAATAGATACCGTCAAAAGCAATATGGTAAATCTGATTGTTCTGTAGCCCCGAGTTCGCAGGCGCGTCCGCCACACCTAATTCGCAAACAAGGAGTTCTATCTCCAAGGGTTTGGCATCCCACGCCTGTGCAACTGCGCCCATGTGCTGCGAATAGAGATTGGTCAGCCATTTTGCGGTAACATCTTCACGGTAGTAGCGAAAACCTTTAACTTCAGACTCACGGATCCCCGCGACCCGGAGTATCTCATATTCAGCAATCCTACCGGCTGCAGCGAGGGCGATCCGGTCATAAATTTCAGAAATTTTAAAGGTAGTTTTGCGCGGATTCTCAGCAACCATCAGGAGTCCATCTCGGTATTCTAAGACGACGACTTCCTTCGCCTGCGCGATGCCGCGACTGACGAAATCCTCTTTATCCTGGCGTATTTGCTCCGGTGAAACATAATAAGGTGTGGACATGTTTGCTATAGGCGCGAGATAAACTCGCGATAGAGTTCCTCAACAGCCGTCTCAGGAACTTCGGCGACTCCTTCTTCAGTAACAGTGTAAAGTGTTGGGAAAATTTTCCGGATAAGATCGGGGCCGCCCGTTGCGATATCCTCATCAGCAGCATCCCAGATAGCTTCAGCGACGATTTCTAATGCACGTTGACGGTCAATCTCTGGTGTGTAGCGTTTTTTAAGGGTCGTCCGGGCATCTTTACCACCGGAACCGATTGCGTAATAGTCATCTTCCTCATAACGCCCGCCGATTGCATCATATTTAAAAATCCTACCGCGTTGCCGCTTTAGATCATAACCGGCAAAGAGCGGTAAGACGATTAATCCTTGCATTGCCAGCCCGAGGTTTGAACGGACCAAGTGTGAAAGGAAATTTGCCTGTCCTTCAAGGCTGAGGCTCACGCCTTCCGTCTTTTCGTAAAATTCGATCTCAACTTGGAAGAGTTTTGCCATTTCAATACAGGGACCGGCGGCACCCGCAACAGCAATTGCGGAGTGCCGATCAACTGGATAGACTTTCTGAATTCGCCGCTCGCCGACTTGATAGCCCTCTGTTGCTTGACGGTCGCCTGCCATAACGACACCCGCGTTGTAGACAACCGCGAGGACAGTTGTGGCTTCATAGTGCCGGAATGACGCTTCCGTTACGGGTGCATTTGAGGCACCATCGGACGTATTGAAGGTCGCGAGTAATTCAGGGTGGCGACGTTTGAGGATTTGCAAAAAGTCGGAGGTGCCATAATCGCTGAGGTCGAGCACTCCTACTGCCCTCCCCGCTGGATATAGTTTTCGACAAATTCCTGTGAATCTTCTTCTAAAATCTCATCGATTTCATCAAGAAGTGTGTCTAAGTCTTCGACGAACGCCTCATCCATTTCGCC
>CAZQIP010000060.1:0-15022 GCA_964593655.1 uncultured bacterium
CTTATCAGGGGGGCAGGTGAGTACACCGCAAAACCGCACCTACCGGGTTTGGGTCCCCAAAAGCACAATAAAAATGGAAAACTAAATATCCCTATTTTTTATATCAACTGATATGGATTATATGATAGAATCATGTTAGACTTTAACTATGTTTTTGGGAATCATAGGTTGCAAAAAGGAGAAAAGACGTGAAAATGAGGCTTGCACAATACGGTATATCGCACGACCACGCTTCAGGGAAAGCCAACGTGATGAAGGAAAGTGACGCAATTGACTTCGCCGGTGTTTTTGAACCGTCAGCGGAAGTCCGGGAGACCCTCGGTCAAAGCTCTGTCTATGATGGCGTTCACTGGTTTACGTCGAAAGAAGAGATGCTCGATGATGAAACAATCGTTGGGATTGCGGCGCAGGGACGTGTGTCACAGAATCTTACGTTTGCACGGGAGATTCTTGAACACGGCAAGCATGTTTGGTTCGATAAACCTGCAGGTGATGATCTTGATGCATTTCGAGAGGTTTTAGACATTGCCCGCGACAGAAAACTGCTCGTTCAACTCGGCTATATGTTCCGATACAACGCTGGTTTTCAGTTTATCCTTGATTGGGCGAGTTCCGGCAAACTCGGCGATATTTTTTCGGTTCGGGCACGTATCTCATCCGGACTTTCAAACGAAAGCCATTGGCAACGCTGGGATTCGCTTGGTGAACATTCGGGAGGCATTATGTTCATCCTCGCCTGTCATCTCACCGATATTATCGTTGCCTTGCTGGGACGACCGACACGAGTGACACCCTTTTCGAGGCACGATGGACACGACGTGCCGTGGTATCGGAACAATACAGCGGCGGTGTTTGAATATCCCCAAGCATTGGCGATTCTTGAGTCAACGGCGTTGGAAGTTGATGCGGGCAAATCGAGACGATTGGAAGTCTACGGGACACGTGGGAGCGCGATTCTTGAACCGCTTGAACCGCCAGCGTTGCGATTGTGTCTTGACGAGGAACGGGACGGATATGCGAAAGGTTGGCAGACAGTGCCTGTGGAGCGGCGACCGCGTTATGTCGAAAGCCTTCGCGCGTTTGTTGCTGATATTCGGGGCGAGAAATCCCCTGATCGTTCGCTTGATCATGAGTTCACAGTTCAGGAAACGGTACTGCGGGCGGCAGGACTACAATAGTGCGTCCTCGTTTGCGTCCCTCTATCTCCTGCTGTAACGCTGCGATCTGTTGTTTCACATATTAATCTTCATCTGCGATAGCGATAATAGGAATAGTTGTAACGGGAAATGCGGATGGTTTGTAGTTTCCGTCTGGTGCTTTGGTGGTTGGAAATTTGTACTGAGGATCTGTCAGCAGTTCATAGACTGCAGTATCCCCGGTTCTAACCCGTTCTCTGGTATTCAATTCCCATTCGACTGCAAGTGCTTCGTGTCGTCCTGGAAAGTCTTGGGTTCCCAATATCGATGTCAAAGCCCAGTAAATATACTCTGTAACCATACAACCATAGGCACAGGTTTCATCCGTATAGTGATACCACGCCTCTGCTGGATAGCCGTTCTTGGGGCCACCTTTGGGGACTCGCTCAAAATATCCGCCACGAGCAGCATCCATGCACTTTGCTAAGGTGGACCCCCGTTTCTCCCCGAACACTTCAGGGTAAGCGTCGGCATAACCGTGTTGTGTAATGGGATGCAAAATTTCCTCTAATGCGCCGTCGTAGTAATGACCATCGGGGGCGTTAATTTTGCCATCAATAAGGAAATCCGGTTTGGTTTCTTCGCCATACAGGTCTTGACCAAAGTGATAGCCCGCCTCTGCGACCAGCCCCATGTCCAACTGCTTCATCTCCGCCTCTGTTCCGGGCATGATGATGAAGACGTTTCGGCTCACCAAGTGACTGAGAACCCGTGTGTTATCGGGGATACCGTCTTCGTCGTTATCGAGGTATTGTGCCAAAACGCCTGCGGCGTGAGAGAGTTTATCTTCAGGTGTCGTCCGGCTTGCGAAGATGTGAACACCGAAAACGTTGACGTATTTGTCAGAACCGACTTGTCTGAAGGCAGAAAATTCGCTCGGTAGCTCTACGATTTCGATTTTCGGTGTTACTTCAATGCTTTCAATTGCGTTGTTGCTCATAATTTGAGATGATGCCAGCCCCATTAAAGCCAACATGATTCCAATGGTCATCGCGTTCCTCGGGATAGAAACTTCGTGCTTTAGCGCGAGTGGGTTATGCAAAGCGAACACCTAACTTTACGTTCTCACCCGGATGCGTTGCGATTTTTGGATACTCGTCCAACAGATCGTCGAAATCGACAACAGGATAAATAACAGGCTCAGACTTTAGAGTGCCGTCATAAAGGAGGCGTAAACTGATTTCAAAGAGTCTGCCTTCATTCCAATTCGGATATTCGGGGTTCGGTTCGCTACAGGCGCGTGAGAAGATAATCGTGGGTCGATTGAAATGCGCTTCGGCACCGAGGTCTAATCCTGCTGGGTAGATACCGGGCCATGCGCCAGCGACAACCGTTCCTAAATACGTCACGCCGCGTATCGCTGCTTGGAGTGCTGTATGATGACCGCTATATTCAATACAAACATCAGCACCGCGTTTGTTGGTGGCTTTTTTAATCTCCAAACCGGCATCGTCTGTTGAAGGGTCAATAACTATATCAGCCCCACATTCGAGGGCAACATTGCGGCGCAATTCGAGCGGATCGACCCCAATGACAGGGTAAGCACCCGCTAACTTGGCGATCTGGAGTGCCATCAGTCCAATGCCCCCCATTCCAAAGACTGCCACGGCATCACCAATACGCACATGACCGTCACGCACCGCACCGAGGGCGAAATCCGTCGGGTCCAAACAGACGGCTGCCTGCCACGGCACCCCCTCAGGCAGTTTACGGACACCTGCTGCGCCCCAGACATTTTCCTCTCGAAAGGAACTGTGCCGAAAAACGCGGTCTCCGAGCTCAAATTCGGTAACGTCCGCCCCAATCTCGGTTATTTCACCGACACACATGTTCCCAAGTCCTGAAGGATAGTGCACCATTCCGGAGGTGTTTGCTTGAAATATCTTATATTCTCCATCGTAGCCACCGCGTGGGCCTGCATAGCCCTTATACGATGCCATCTCTGAACCGTGTTTGGCTGCACCAAACTGGCTCTTGACTCGAATTTCATTGGCTTGCAAGGGTTGGCTTTCATATTCTCGGAAAGCGACCTGTTCTTGTGCCGGTGCAATGAGTTCTCTTGGCATATCAATTAATTTCCTTAATTTTAATTTACCTTGCGGAGAAACGAGGTGGAATTTAGGTATAACACAATTTTCTCTGGAGTTGAAGAAACACCCAAGTAAAAACCCTTCCACTTCGTTTCAGGCTTGGTTTTCGATTTTAGTCGGTGATCGCTTGGTAGCTGAGGATGCGAATTCTCTCGGCGAGATCCCCGGCACCCGGATGTAATTGAGCCATAAAAATACCGATCATCTGTTCTTGAGGGTCGATAAAGAAACTGGTATAGAAGAAACCGCCGCCGCTATACGTCCCTACGGAACCGAGTTGCTTAAGGTTTGATTTGCCGAGAGCAATACCAAAGCCGAATCCGAATCCGTAGTCAATACCCATCTCATCAAGCTGATGCGTCGTCATTAACTCAACAGTTTTCCGACTCAACAATCGGATACCGTCAAGTTCTCCGTTGTTGAGTATCATCTGTGCGAAACGGGCATAATCAGAGGCAGTAGAGACTAACCCGGCACCGCCAGAGAAATAGGTTTGTGGACCGTTGTATGGATAGTCGGTTGAGTAAATCACGGAACCTTGTACTGTCGGTTCTTTGGATTTTCGCATGATCGGGCCATCTCCGGTTCGCTCGTACACTGTCGCAAGCCGTTCGCGTTTCGTTTCCGGGATAAAAAAGTGTGTGTCTGTCATACCGATCGGTTTGAAGATACGCTCGGAGAAAAACTGATCAAGCGGCATCCCCGATACGACCTCGACGAGATAACCGAGTACATCTATGGATAGACCGTACTCAACTCTATCACCCGGTTGATGCAATAACGGGATCGTCGCCAAGATTTTCATCTTCTCTGCAAGGGTGCTTTCATCCTGCAGAAGCCCGTGGGTGATACCGGCATCGTTGTACAGCGGACCGAGTCGTTCATTCCAGTGATACGTTAGACCGGACGTATGGGTAAGCAGGTTCCAGATGGTAATTTGCCGTGTTGCGGGTACAGGGGATGCGGAATCTTCAGCATCTTCCGGCGGCAATACGTGCATTTCCTTGAACGCTGGAATGAACTTTGAGACGGGTTCATGCAACAGAAAATGCCCTTCTTCATAAAGCATCATTATAGCGACACTTGTAATCTGTTTCGTCATTGACGCAATACGGAACATGGTATCGGGCATCATCGGTTTTTCTGCCTCAACATCCATCATACCGTGAGCCCCGAGATACGCGATCTTTCCGTACCTTGCAATCAGCATAACACTGCCAGCGATTTTCTGTTGAGCGATGTGCTTTTCCATCATTTTATCAATTCTTGAGAGCCTTTCGGTAGAAAGCCCAACTGCTTCAGGCACCACCATCGGAAGCTCATGACTGAAGGCAGATACCGTCAGCATCAACAAGAACGAGATGTATACTAAAATTCTGCCAGTTTTTTTCATCGAAGTCCTTCTTCTTTTACGCTAAAATGTCGCGGACGACGTGTCCGTGGACATCCGTGAGACGGAAATCTCGGCCTTGGAAGCGGTAGACGAGCTTTTCGTGGTTAATCCCGAAAAGGTGTAGCATTGTGGCGTGGAAGTCGTGTACATGGACGATGTTTTCAACGGCATTGTATCCCAACTCATCGGTGTTGCCGTAACTGATGCCGCCCTTGACACCACCACCTGCCATCCACATTGAGAACCCTTTGATATGATGGTCGCGCCCGGTACCTTGTGCCATCGGTGTCCGGCCGAACTCGCCCCCCCAGATGACTAAAGTTTCATCTAACATACCACGCTGTTTCAGATCGTTGACGAGTGCAGCGGTTGCCTTATCCACATAGCCAGAGGTTGTCTTAATCGCGTTTTCAATACCGCCGTGATGATCCCAACCGCGATGGTAGAGTTGGATAAACCGCACACCGCGCTCTGCTAACCGCCGTGCGAGGAGGCAGTTTGAGGCGTAGGAACCGTCGCCCGGTTTCGCGCCGTACATATCGAGAACGTGCTGCGGCTCTTTAGAGATGTCAGTCAATTCGGGGACACTTGTCTGCATTCGGAACGCCATTTCGTACTGACTGATACGTGTCGAGATTGTTGGATCATCCACCGTCTCGTCAAGCATGCCGTTTAACGTTTGCACGGCATCTACAACATCCCGCTGCTGTTCTGTGTTCACGCCACCAGGGTTGGTGACATAGTGAACAGGATCGCCGGTTGAATGGAACTGGACTCCTTGAAATTGACCGGGGAGGAACCCGCTATGCCACTGCCGCGTCGCAATCGGTTGGTCCTGCCCACCACCAGAGGAGGTGAGGACAACATAGCCCGGCAGATTTTCGTTTTCACTCCCAAGTCCGTAGAGCAGCCACGACCCCATGCTCGGTCTACCAGCGATTGCGGTGCCGGTGTTCATGAAAGTGTGTGCCGGGTCGTGATTGATCTGCTCGGTTTTCAGGGAACGGACGATGCAAATATCGTCGGCGAGGCTCCCGATGTGTGGGAACGCTGTACTCATCTCTTGACCGGATTCACCCCATTTTTTGAATTCATGTGTGGGGCCCAAGCACTTAAGCGAATTCGCCTGTCCTTGGAGTTGCGCAATGGGCTGCCCTTCGGTGAAAGACTTTGGCATCGGTTGTCCGTGGAGTTCTGCGAGTTTTGGTTTGTAATCCAAAGTCTCCAGATGTGAGGGACCGCCTGCCATACAGAGATGGATAATGGTTTTTGCCTTGGGTGGCACATGGGGTGTGGTAATAATTCCCGGCCACCTCTCAATCTCCGTTGCAGCATTGATAATTGATGGGCTCAGTAAAGATGCGAGTGCGAGGGATCCGACACTCCGCACCGTTTTCCCTAAAAATGTACGCCTCGTAAGGCGAAGATTGGTTTCTTCGTGAATATCTATAGCCATACCTAAAACCTCCTGTTCACTCAGATCGTCCGTGTTCAATTAGATTAGATTAGATTTCTCGTGATAGACTTAGCATTACTTTTTACTTACAAAACCTCTGCTAACAAAGCGGACCATGAAGTAGACTAACCAAGTCAGTCCAAATACGATGAAAAATGCTCCCAAAAAAGTTTCCATGGAATTATATCTATTGAGTTCTACTGCTACATTCAAGATTCCAGCTAAAAAGCCAAATAGAATAGATAATACAAACGTCACTCTTCCTGGCAAATTTCTTATGATATAATTTAAAACGAAGTAGCCTAACCAGATCAGCCCAAATACAATGAAAAAAGTCGCCAAAAATCTATCAATGGAATGACGGTCCCAGGGTTCTGCATTAACCATTCCGGCAGAAAAGCTAAATAGAATCGATAAAACAAGCGTCAGCCTGAATACGCCTTTTTTATAGTTGATGAACTTAATGTGTTCTGGCACTTCCTCGTCAGATTTAGCATCCTCACCCCTAAACCTTCTGACGAAAACACTGAAGAGGGGCGATCGCAGCGGAGTCATCACCACAACAAGGATACAAAACACAAGCATCACAATTACAAATACACCTAAAAGTGAAAGAGCCATGACCAACGCCTTCCCACAAATGAACTTTTCGCTAAATCAAACGTAATCCCATCAGAACGGGCACGCTGGTAGAAGTAAAGAGCAAACAACTCAGCGGATGTTATTGTGCGTCCTTCGATAAGTTTTAGCATACCTTCCATGATGTGGCGTGCTGTAACTTTATCGAGCAGGCAGTGCATTCGGACGAACCTCCACTTCTTCTATGTCTTCAAGTGCAACTTCACTCCATTCGTCCCAAAGTTTTGCTCGCTCCCCCTCAGATAACTCAAGGTATTGCCCAAGGGTGAACCCATCTAAGAAAAGTTCATCCGAGGATAAGGGCTCTCCTCCGAGTTCTGCCAAAAGATCCTTTTTGAGTTGCTCAACAGTTTGATTCGCCTCGTCAATCAACTGCTTTTGTTTGACTGCATCAGTGGCCAATTCTGGCACCATTGCCAGCAGCTGTTGTCGGTCTTCTGGATGCATTCGTTTAATCAAGGCAGCAACCTGCTCAAGGCTGACCGGTAAAGTGAATATGTTTGTTTGCATGATTTTTTCCTACAAATTAATGGAGCTTAGGTTTTCGACGGAACAGCCAACGGATCATTTAGTTTTCAGAGAATCCTTATCCGCACCCCCGCTCTTGCTAAAACCAGATCGTCCTGATTTGCGAGTTCAATTCGCGTTGTCTGTTCCATTTGTGGATGTTTCCTGTCAATCCGTAATGGCAGCGCGGTTGAAAACCGCGCCTACCAGTTAGATTAATACCGGGTGATCGTCTCATGTAAGTTCAGTATCACCCGTGCGATGGAAGTCCAAGCGGCAAGTTCGGCAGGTTCAAGGTCCTCTATTGCAGGTGTCTCGCCTACTGCGACCAATGCGCCAGCAGCCTCAAGATGAGCGGTATACTCGGCTTGGTGCTTTTCATAGAGATTTGTCATAATCTCCAATTCCTTCGGCTGTGGCATCCGAGACAGTGCCACCTGGTACGCCCAGTTGATACGATCCGCGACGGATTCACCGCCCTCGCGGATAATGCGTGTCGCAAAGACACGTGCCGCCTCAACATAAGTTGGATCGTTGAGTAGGGTCAGTGCCTGCATGGGTGTATTCGAGGTTGCGCGCTCGGCGGTGCATTCCTGACGGCTCGGTGCGTCAAACGCCATCATGCTCGGATGCAAGAAAGTGCGCTGCCAATGTGTATAGAGTCCCCGGCGATACTGGCTTTCTCCCTTGTCGTGCACGTAGGTGCGCTTTGGAAAGTTCAAGTTGGAGTAGTACCCTATTGGCTGGTAAGGTCGGACACTCGGGCCGCCAATTTTGGGGACAAGGAGTCCACTCAATAGGAGTGCGTTGTCGCGGATAGCCTCTGCATCGAGTCGCCAGCTGGATTGGCGTGCGACTAAGCGATTGTAAGCGTCCTTTTCGCGTAACACCTCCGTCGCTTTCGAGGACTGACGGTAAGTGTTTGAGGTGATAATAAGTTTCACGATATGTTTGACGTTCCAACCGCTCTCCATAAATTCGACGGCGAGCCAGTCGAGCAGCTCAGGATGTACAGGGGGCTCACCCTGTGCACCGAGGTCATCTAAAACACGGGATAACCCTGTTCCAAAGTAAAGTGCCCATAAACGATTCACAAAGGCACGCGCCGTCAAGGGATTATCCTTTGAGACGACCCATCGTGCGAGCTCCAATCGGGTGGGACGACGGTTTTTGATACCCAGATCGCCAAGGAAGCTCGGGATCATCGGTTCAACGATCTCACCGGAATCGTCCAACCAGTTGCCTCGCGGTAGCACGCGCGTCGTACGCGGTAGCGTGGATTCAGTGGTAAGTGAGTAGGGAATCTGCTTCTCGATTTCGGCTTTCTGCTTACGCAAATCCGCCATCTGGTTTCGGATACCGTCAAGTGCAGGCGTGATGCGGCGATACGCTGCTGCAATCTGTTCGCGTTGACTTGTCGTTCTAACGGCGGAATCGACCTGAATTGCTGCGATGACTTGTTCGGTATGGGTGTGTTTTACCGCTGAACCGCGAGTGGTTGCGATCCCAGCCAAATCCCAATAAGCAGTGCCACCGAACTGCGCGAAAGCCATCCCATTTAGGACACTTCCGGGTTTCAAGCCGACATCCGCTGGATTGACTTCAAGTCGTACCCACTCGCCAGCTGCGGGTAGCGGTCCCATCGGTTTGTGAGCAGGCGTGTCATTGCCGATCCCGCCGAAGTCAATCTTGTCTTCACCCCAAAAGGCGCGGTGATCCCAATTGCCGTCGTTCCATTGGAGCATGACCGTTTTTGGGGAATCTTCAGGATCGATCCAGACATAAGCAAACAGTTGATCGCCCTCGGCGAGGGTAAACTTCCGATTAGCACCTTGGAAAGCGTGCTGGATGGTTTTTTCATCTGTTGTTGTCTGGCGACGTGATAACAATTTACTGAAAACAGGTGCTTCGTTCTTGCCGACAAACGTCCACGTGCCTTGATTCCTACCGCCATTCGCCTGGGCATCGTCCACCCAAGCGAAATCAGTTGGCTCTATTGATTCGAGAAGCGACCGAATCTCGTGCTCCCATTTCGTCTGCTCTGCTTCCAATCCCGGGGAAGATGCTTTGAATATCTGCTCCAACTTCGCTAATTCGTCGTCGATTTCATGTAGACCTGACTCCTGTGCGGGTGTGGGTAGCATAACGACGGGTTCCCATTTACTACCGCCGCCGTATACGCCAGGTCCCTTGACATCCGCGAAGAACGCGGCGAAGCTGTAAAAATCTTTTGCTGTGAAGGGATCAAATTTATGGTCGTGACACTGTGCACAGCCGAGGGTCGCGCCTAACCAGACGGATGCAGTTGTCCGGACTCGGTCTGCTGCATAGATTGCGAGATACTCCTTCGCTTGTGCACCGCCCTCTGAGGTTGTCTGATTCAGACGGTTATACCCAGAAGCCACCTTCTGTGCAGGCGTCGCGTTTGGTAGAAGATCGCCAGCGAGGTTCTCGATTGTGAACTGATCAAACGGCATATTGTCATTAAACGCTTTTATGACATAATCGCGATAGGGCCAGACACTCACGTTTTCGTCAGCATGGTACCCGCTCGTATCCGCGTAGCGCACGAGATCGAGCCAGTACATTGCCAACCGCTCACCGTACTGGGGTTTAGACAGAAGCCTGTTGACAAGTGATTCATAAGCATTAGGAGTTTCATCCCTTAGGAACTGCTCCACTTCAGCTGGCGTGGGCAGCAGCCCGGTCAGGTCAAAGTTCAAACGACGGATGAGCGTCCGTTTATCGGCTTCTGCTGATGGTGTAAGCCCTTCCGTCTCCAATTTCCCAAGTATAAACGCGTCAATCGGGTTGCGGACCGATGCTGTATTTTCGACAGTAGGGGGTTCAACCCGTTTAGGTAGTTTGTAGACCCAGTGTTCTTCCCATTCGGCACCTTCGGCGATCCACTGGATGAGGGTGTCAATTTGTTCCTGTGTCGGCTGCCGATTGGAGATTTGCGGCGGCATCCGCTCGTCAATATTCTCGTGTGTTATACGGAGGACGAGTTCGCTATTTTCGGGTTCACCGGGAACGATGATTGGGTAACCGCTCGGTGCGGAGAATGCCCCTTCTTTTGTATCAAGCCGTAGGTTGGCTTGTCGGACTGCGGGATCTGGCCCGTGGCAGGCGTAGCATTTATCCGACAAGATGGGTCGGATATCGCGGTCAAATTGAAGTTTCTCGGCATCCGCGGGTTGCGCTGCAAGTGTTAGTCCTAACAGGAGTATTATAAAACCCAAGCAACCGGTGCGCACCCCTATTGAAGTGTCTAAACGTAATAGCTGTGTCAGTGACATTGTAGAATGTTTCCTCCATTTCTTCTGCATAGGCAATACCACATTACTTGCCTGTTGTTTGCTTCCTACATCAACGTAAGTCCAGTATCTGCAAAGATGATTTAGTATACTATATCATTTAAAGCGAAATATGTGCAAGGAAAATCGAGGAATAGTTTTCAGCTCAAGCATGACAAAACAATAGAGAGGCACGCTTCCGCAGCGCGCCTCCCTATTGTTTTCGATGTTGTGCCGTATTTATCGACAGCCCATGCTACTTCAAGATGAGCATCCGCCGCGTTGCGGAGAAATCACCAGCGGTGAGCGTGTAAAAGTAAAGACCGCTAGCGACCGGTTCACCTAATTGATTGCGGCCATCCCAGTATGCGGCACGACTGCGCGACATGTATTGACCTGCGCGTTGATAGCCAAGAGAGAGTTCACGGACGAGAACACCACTTTGACTGTAGATGGTAATCTGGACATCGGCAGGTTTTTGCAACTGATAGGGTATCCAAGTCTCTGGGTTGAACGGATTTGGATAGTTCGGGTGTAGCACCGTCGCGTTGGGAGCCATGGCAGCCGCTGCGGGTGCAGAAGGCGCACTACCAGAGGCAACACCTAAAGCGAGGCTGACGGGTGTCCCTAAACCTCTGGCAACATCTTGGCGGTTACTGCCATCGAGATTGGCACGTCGGATGCTACCGCGCTCTGTCCAATAGATTTTTCGCGCTGCTACATCGACAGCGATCCCTTGCGGCGCATTCAAGTCGACGATGAGATTCGGTTGGAAACCCGAACCGTTGAGATTCATCCGCTGTACTTTGCCCCAAGAGTTGGTCAGGTACAATTTCCCATTTGCGGCATCAAGCGCAAGCCCGTGGGGGACGCTTTTTAACTCCTTAACCAACTGAACGTTTGAACCATTGAGGTTCGCACTGCGGATTCTACCGCTCCTATCGCCCGTCTGCTCAGTCCAATAGACCTTACCGCCTGCAGCATCCACGGCGATCCCTTGCGGAGACTCCAAGTTGATGATGAGGTCGGCTTCAAAACCGGAACCATTAAGATTCATCGCCTGCACTTTGCCCCAAGAGCTGGTCAGATACAGCTTCCCATTTGCGGTATCAAGCGCAATCCGGTGAGGGACACTTGTTAAGTCCCGAACCAACTGGACGTTGGTGCCGTTGAGGTTCGCACGGCGGATTCTACCGCTGTTATTACCGACCTGCTCTGCCCAGTAGACCTTACCGCCCGCCATATCGACCGCCACGCTGGTTGCGTTCTGGACATTTGGCAGAAGGCGATCCACGCTGGATCCCGTTAAACTTTGAAGCGTGCTGACACCGGCATTCACCCAATACATCGGTGGGCGTTGGGATTCACGGATTAAGATTTCAACTGGGATAGTCTGCAGGAAAATCGCGTCAGGTGTTCCTAAACCTGTGGCAACATCTTGGCGGTTACTGCCATCGAGATTGGCACGTCGGATGCTACCTTCTTCTGTCCAATAGACCTTACCACCGGCTACATCGACAGCGACGCCTCGCGGAGACTCCAAGTTGACGATAAGATTAGGTTGGAAACCCGAACCGTTTAGATTCATCCGCTGCACTTTGCCCCAAGCGTTGGTCAGATACAGCTTCCCATTTGCGGTATCAAGCGCAATCCCGTGGGGGACACTTTTTAACTCTTTAACCAACTGGACGTTTGAACCATTGAGGTTCGCACTGCGGATTCTACCGCTCCTATCGCCGGTCTGCTCGGTCCAATAGACCTTACCGCCTGCGGCATCCACGGCGATCCCTTGCGGAGACTCCAAGTTGATGATGAGGTCGGCTTCAAAACCGGAGCCATTAAGATTCATCGCCTGCACTTTGCCGCGAGAGTTGGTCAGATACAACCTCCCATTTGCGGTATCAAGCGCAATCTGGTGGGGGACGCTTGTTAACTCCCGAACCAACCGGACGCTGGTGCCGTTGAGGTTCGCACTGCGGATTCTACCGCTGTTATTACCCGTCTGTTCTGCCCAGTAGACCTTATCGCCCGCCATATCCACAGCCACGCTGGTTGCGTTCTGGACATTTGGCACGAGGCGATCCACGCTGGCGCCCGTTAAACTTTGGAGTGTGCCGACATCCGCGTCCACCCAATACATCGGTGGCCGCTGGGATTCAGCGAGTAACACCGCCACGACAGTGATTTTGATAACCGAACAATTATCACGGCTGATATCATCGCCTACGCAGACACCGTAGTAGTAGGTACCCGCTGCATTCGGTGCAGTCAGGGAGCGGCTAACTTGGCTTGTCCGCCCTGCGGCGATCGCACTCACAGTATCTGTGCCAAGAGTGGTATCTCTTGAGGTAATACTATCATCATCAGAGAGATAATACTGTGCCGTTGTCCTGGTAGATGCCGTATCGCCGTCGTTTTTGATGGTGGCCGTGAGCGTGAAAGATTCACGGGGTGCTAAGGCAAACTTGCTCGGCTGCAGGGATTCAATAACCAGTGGCGCGTCTACAAAGATCACTATGTAACCCGACCAGTTATTACTGGTCACTGCTTCATTTGCAACTTCATCTACATGCGCGCGGTAATAATAGGTGCCGGGCTCAGACGGCGCAACCAGTCTAACGCTCTCATTACTGCTAATATTGCTGGCGAGTGCACTCACCGAAACTCTACCGACCTCGTCTTCACTTCTAAACCTGCGATCAATGGATTCATAAAACCGTAAGGTGGTCGCAGCAGATTGCCCCGTTCCCTCGTTTGTGACAGTGGCATCCAGCGTGAACCGTTCACCGGGGGCTAAGGTAGATGTCCCTCTGAGCTCAAAAAGCTCAGCAACTAAATCCGGGGGTGCCGATACAGTAATGGTTACGGCAGTGGAGCAGTTATTTGTGGTATTGAGTTCATAGAGGGTGGTGCTTACGCAGGCACCATAATAATAGGTGCCGGGCTCAGACGGGGCAGTCAGCTCAACGGTCTGCGTACTGGTGTTGGGGTAAATCTGATTAACGGTGTTATAACCAGAGAGGGCACTAATCGTATCTGCTGTTCCGACTTCCGTATCGACTGAAGCAGAGGTGGAATCATTAGAAATGGTAGCATCCGTAGAACGATAGTACCGCAATGTTGCAGCACCGGAGTTCCCGAAGCCCTGGTTCCTGACGGTAGCCGTGAGCGTGAAACTTTCGCCGGGAGCTAAGGTAGATTTGTCAACTGTGGGGGTGTCAACGACTAAATCCCCTGAGGACGTTATGATACTTACAGAATTGGAAGTATACCTATTGCTCTCACCAGGGACAGAGGGCACAGAAACAGTGTAATAGTAGGTGCCCGATTGAAAGGTACTCGATTGAAATGGAGCCCGCATTGTTAGGATATAACTACCGGACCCACCATTCGCGGCAAGGGTCAGATTACTCGGGGGCTGAATTGAAATAGCAGTTGCGCTTAACGGGGTCGACGAGAAGGAAGAACGATAACTAATTCCGAATTCATTACTTAGATTAGCAGAAGTGCTTCCTGTCCCGTTGTTTGTGACAGTGGCCCTAAGTGTGAAAGTGTCACCAGCGGCTACCTGGTTGTACACGGTGGGGTTGGTCCCAAACCTGGGAACAAAGGTAAGGTGTACGGTTAAGTTCGGCTGTACATTCGTAACTACGAGAGTGACAGGATTTGAGAAATCTATAGGGGCAGCAGCACCTACCTGTACACTGGCACCGTAATAGTAGGTACCTTCAGTAGGCGGGGCAGACCCAGAAATACTGACCGTGCTTTCATGACCGGCACCGAGTGCATCAACCCTCACTGAACCAATAACAACATCATCCCCTGCAATGATGTTATTAGTAGATTTATAAAACTGCACCGTGTTTATTGTATTCGTAGCTTGTGCAGCCCCGCTGTTTCTGACGGTAGCTGTGAGCGTGAAAGATCCACCAGGGGCTATAGAGGCTGGATCAACACCCAGAGGGTCAACAACAACCAAGTTTTGGGCATAACTTATGCCCTGCACGCCAACTATCAGGAACACCATCGTTAGCATGGACACGATGATTTTTCGATTCCCAATTATACTCAACATGAAAAACTCCTTCTATTCGTTTTCGATTTCAAAACGAAACCAAAATTGTGTAGTGTTCGGGCGATTTAGTTTTCAGTTTTCTTATGCATTTTGTCTATCAAATCGCGAGCGCGGGAAATTCGCAGAAATACCCAAGCAAAACGCTCGCGCCTACAGGGATATGCTGGGATTCGGAGATCCGTCTACAAAAGCACCAAATGCCGTTGTGTAGGATTTATACAAATCTCACAAATCTGGTAAAATGTATTAGCATCTAACGCAAGTTGCCACTGGTTTATTCTCACTGCGAGGCAATACCACCCCTAATAAAGATTAAGAACTTAATCGGGTAATTTTTACCCATGCCCGGTGCGGTTGATGAAGATTAATT
>CAZQIP010000061.1:0-44451 GCA_964593655.1 uncultured bacterium
TGGAAAAGGCTTGAGGGCAGTTGTCCTCTACTGGGATCGAATTATCGAATTTCTGAACGAAAACTTTATTAACACATGGGTTTCCAACGTTGAGTTAGAACGGACCCCTCGAAAGAAAGCCTACATGGCGAAAAGACCTAACCGTAAATCCAAAACGTTTAATAGAACACATCCCTTAGCACAAGCCATTATGAAAGGATGGAAAGAAGATTCACCTGTAGATTGTTTAGTTATTTCCCCTGAATTTGATGTGATGGGGAAACTCCCGCTAAATGATTTCTTTGATGACTGTTCGCAAAAGGATATTCCAGAAGAGGATGCCTACCTTAAGTTTCTTGAGGATTCTTTAGGTGGCAAATTTCCCGGATTTAACGATGAAACTTCAGACCTTCTTTCAAGCGGTTTGAAGGTTGTGCTTAACCCTGAGCAGACTGAACAAGAAGTACTGGATATCCTTCGGACACCGAGGTACGGCTATCAAGATTATACTGTCGTTGAGATTGATACTACTGCCTTTGAAGACGGTGGCACACTCACCATCAATATTAGGATGGGCACTTCAAAGCCGGGCGGATCGTTCGATCTCTATGATAGCGAAACCGAACTGCCGACAAAAGGTTATCCTGATGACGCGCTTACCTCAGCATGGGACATCCCGTCCGGACAGATAGGAAGAATCCGACATCATTTTGATGAAGGCAAGGTTTTTAAGTTGGGGGCTACCGGGACGTGGTTCAATGAGAAAGGGAGCATCAACGCCTTTCTGGCAAAAATTTCTGTGGAGGAAGATTAAAATGAAAACATTATCAAACAAAATTACGATTAATCTTGCCGGGGACGCAGATGTATTGGTCAAAGCCTTCATCGCACCGATTGCGCATACCGCAGGCAACTTTCATAAAAAGTGGGATGCGTTGGCAAACCTGCGAGCTGCTGAGCCAGAAAAGCAGTATTCTATGTCTATTTTTCGAGATTTTCTCCCGACCGAAGCAGTTTCGGTCGGTGAGTGTTGGGAAATTAAAGAAGCCAGCGTCCAAAAATTGCTGAAACAACTTCATCCCAATCCTTCTCTTGAAATGCGTGTGGAGATGTATGGTATGGAAGAAGCGAAGGGTCTCTGGGCAGGTCTGCGTGCTTACAGCGATCAATTTGCTGACATCGTATTTCGTATTCATGCAGAATTTGCCTTAACGGACGGCTGGTTCACACCCTCACAGTTTGCTGGACATCTCATTATTGATCGGGCACAAGAGACTATTGTTTTCTTTCAGATGCACGTCCCTCCAGGCACACTAAACTTTGACGTTAATTGGGAAACGACACTGGAAGGCTGGGACGCTCCGAGATGGATTACAGATTGCGGCTATTGCTCGCAAATGGAACTCTGTGCCGGGACACAAGATGTTCTACAAGGCACCGAATTCACAGAAACAATCACACAAGCAGAAGCCGAACGTCTCTTGATCCAGCAATTCTACAAATCGCAGCGCATTAACTGGGTATCGTTAGAGGAAGCATTGCAAATGACACAGGCACAACGGAAACCCGTTCATGTCATTTCACTGGATGGTCCACTCGCCGATGAGGCATGCTGAGGGAGCGGTAAAAGCCTGAGAGCAGGTGCTCTCTCTCATGACCGAGTCATTAAATTTTTGAACGAAAATTTTATCAATACATGGGTCTCTAATTTTGAATTAGGCAGGAAGCCGAGTGTGCGAGAATATCTTGCCAAAAGATACGCGCATGAATCTAAATCGTTTGACACGACCCATCCGTTAGCAGAAGCGATCAAGAGCGGTTGGCACGAAGGCTCACCTGTGGACTGTTTTGTTATATCGCCCGACTTTGAACTGAAAGGTAAACTCGCTTTGAATAAATACCTCTTCGGTGGTCACGGTTTAGATGGTGGCAGAACAGCAGCAGAAAATTACCGACTCTTTCTGATTGAAGCCTTGGAAGGGAAATATCCGGGATTTAGTACGGATAACTCTTTCGCTTATCTATTAGGTGAGGAAGAAGATACGCCTCAGCAGGACAGCCCTTTTAAACCGTTCTTAACGGATGTGAACGTTATTCTCAACCCGACGCAGCCTACGTTGGAAGTTTTGGATATTTTGCGGATCCCAAAAACGAGCCATCAGAACGCTACTGTCGTAACAATTGATGCGACTGCCTTTGAAAAGGGTGCCATACTGACTATTAATATACGCCTCGGAAGTACCAAACTTGCCGGTTCGTTCTATTTGTATGATAGCGCTATCGAGTTCCCCACAGAACGCGGGCTGCGCTATTATCATTCGTTTGCCAATGCGACGGACATTCCACCCGGTGGAACGGCACAAATTACGTATCCTTTCTACGGAGGTCAAGTTTTTAAACTCGCCATCGCCGCCGCTGAACTGTCAGATAAAGAGGAATATGTTAATGCCTTTCAAGCAAGAATTTCTGTAGAGCCAGCGGAAATGGTCGAGACCGCCGTTTTTTCTTAAACCTATCGGGCAATAACCTTCCTCTTTAATAATAACTGAACTTTAACGCTGCAGCCATCAAAAGTGCATCCATATGTGCGTATAAGTGGAAGTTCTCCACAAATCCGATATTCTCCTAATTAAAAGTGATCCTATCCTTACTGTGCCTTTTTTGCTGCTTGTGATCCGAGACAGCCGCTAACGCGGAACTCCCCTAAGGATTACGCGCCTTTTCCGCGCTAAAATTGTATCATTAATAAACAGCGACTTAGCAAACAAAATACACAAAGATTACAATCGCTCGGTTTAACCGAGACACACTACCGAACACCATAAAAAATGAAACTACATGATGCTATTGCTGCAGGTATCGCGCACCTTGCGCAAAATCGGCTCCGCGCCGGGTTGTCCATTCTCGGTATCTTCATCGGGATCGCCAGCGTGTTATGTATGATGGCTATCGGTGATGGCGCGAAGAAAATTATCGCTGATCGGCTTGAAACGCTCGGCGGGATTGACCAAGTACAGTTACGGAACAACTACGGATATTACAGAAGAGGACGCTGGCACCAAATAACAGAGCGGCTCAAATTCGAGGATGCGCTTGCAATTGAAGCCGAAGTCCCCAATATCCGATTTGTACTGCCCAAAAATGAACGCTACCGTATTCTCGTTATCAGCCGAGATGGCAGCCAAGCTCGACCTATTCTGGAAGGCGTAACAGCAGACTATGCCCGTGGAATGCACTGGCGTGTCCAAGAGGGAAGATTTATCTCTGAAGGCGATGTTGATCAAGCACTACAAGTCTGTGTCTTGGGAAACAACGTTGCTACAGAATTGTTTGGAGGAACATCTCCAATTGGAAAAGAGGTGAAGATCAAGTTTTATTATTGGCGTCGCGCATCTATCCGAGCACGTGTTGTCGGTGTAATGGCGGTAAAGGGTAGAGGTTTTGATTCTACGTGGACACTTGATGATGTCGTTTGTGTGCCTTTGACGACACACCAGCAACGAATTTCAGGTTATGACTATATAGAGCGTATTACAATTTTCACCGAGAAGGATGCGGATAAGGCAGCAGTTATCGCCTCGGCACGTGCTGTAGTTCGTAAAAAACACCGGAACAGAGATGATTTTATTCGCCATTGGGTACCCACAGGCGGCGTGAAACGGCTTGCGCATATCCAAAGAGTGATAAAAATCGCTTTGGGAAGTATTGCGGGTTTTTCGTTATTCGTCAGCGGCATCGGTATCATGAATATATGCCTTGTTTCTGTGGCGGAGAAGACACGAGAGATAGGGTTGCGCAAATCGGTGGGCGCAAAACGGATTCACATTTTCTATCAGTTCTTAACGGAAGCCCTCTGCCTCTGTTTCTGTGGGGGCGTACTCGGGATCGCAGGCGGTTGGATTGCAGCGCACGGTATGGCACGCCTCGCTGTACGCATCGTGCCGATTGTGCCGGAATGGCCCGTTGTGCTCTCTGGGCAGTGGATACTCATTGCTATCGTTTTCTCGCTGTTTATGGGTGTTAGTTTCGGTGTCTATCCGGCAATGCGGGCAGCACGGCTTTCGCCAATTGACGCACTCCGCACCGAAAATTAAATGACCGAGGGCTGACGGAGAACCAATTGCTTAATTGCTGGTGGCTTGCGATTGACACAAATCGCAGGTGCCACACCTGTAATGCTCTTCGACGGTTTCACCGAAGTAGTCTCGGATGACTCGCGTCCGACACGTCGCCTCTAGCGCATAACGAAACACCTCATCGAGTTGACCTTGTTTGCGACGGACATAGTCGCCAACTTCAATCTGTTCATCTGTCAACGTGCTGAGCATTTGGCTATCTTCAAGCAGTTCGATGAGTAATAAGTCCTCCTGCCGCCAGTACTGAATATAACCGTCGCTTTGCAGCTCGGCGAGATCCTCCATGATTACCTTCGGATTTTGCCCGATGGCTTCGCAAAGTTCCAGAATCGTTTTGACCCCGCTTCGCAATTGACGGAGGAGTTCCTGTTGGGCTTCATCTGCTGGTGCCGTTTCTTCAGGCCAGAGTTCTCGGAATCTCACCGAGAGTTGAGACGGAACGTTATACCACCGCTTCAAAAAACCGAGTTTTTCGAGATAACTGAGACCGACATGGATTTTTGTTGGATTGCTGCTGCTCATCCATTCCAGCTCTTCGGTAGAGATTGTGCGATACCTTTCACTTCCCTTGAAATTCTCAATAACCTTTAAGAGTTTAAACAGGAATGGCTTATCCGGCGCGCTCTCTCTAATAAACCATTCGTGCAATCCGCGGTCATCGTGACAGAAAAGGAGGACACAACGTGCGTCCTCTCCATCTCTACCAGCTCTCCCGATCTCTTGACAGTATGCTTCGAGCGTCCCGGTGAGTGTCCAATGCACAATATATCGGATATCTGGTTTGTCGATGCCCATACCGAAAGCGTTTGTGGCAGCAACAATATCCAATCCGTTCTCGCTGTTGTCAAAGAAGGCTTCTTGCACACGCGTACGTTCGTGCGATTCAAGTCCAGCGTGGTAGAAGTCAGCGCGGAATCCACGTCTTTGGAGAAAAGCTGCGATCTCTTCAGTGTCGCGCCGCCGCCCAGCATAGATAATCCCATTTTTCAGACGGGTTTGTGCAGATTCAGCGTTTGCGTTTGCCTGACCTCTCAGAAACTTTTCGAGTTGTAAATACTTTTCATCGTCGTTTTCATTTTCCTGAACGCTGAGTTTCAGGTTGGGGCGCTCAATTCCTTGCGTGAGCACAAGCGGTGGCGGTATGTTTAGCACATTCACAATGTCGTCTTGGATTTCTGTCGGGGCTGTTGCTGTGAAAAGTGCAATCACACGCGGCTGAAAGACATCAATCGTATCTTTGAGCGATAGATAAGCGGGGCGGAAATCACGACCCCATTGCGAGATACAGTGTGCTTCATCTATAACGAACAGTGAGATAGGGAACGCATTCAAGATGTCTAAAAATCGACGGCTTCGGAGACGTTCTGGAGAAACGTAAAGCAGTTTTATTTTGTTTCGCCGCAGACGTGCCAGTTCATTTTGGTATGCTTCCCACGTCTGTGTGCTATTTATGAGTGAGACCGCATTGATGCCTTGTTCGCGTAAAGCATCAACTTGGTCCTTCATCAACGAAATTAGAGGGGAGATGACGACTGTTATACCATCGAGCATCAGTGCCGGGAGTTGGTAGCACAACGATTTTCCGTGCCCTGTCGGGAATACAGCGAACACGTTTTTACCCTCTAAAATCGCTGCAACAATCTCACGTTGTCCTTTACGGAAGAACGTATAACTGAAATGGGTATCGAGTGCTTCCAGAAGCGGATCTCGCGGTTCGCAGTCTTGGACCGGTTCTACTGCATCAGTTGACTCCAGAATAGCATCTACCTTTTTAAGCAAATCCTGCAAGTTTGGCATATTTTTGGGGGCTATGATTTTCTACGAGAAAAATCGGAAGCGGAGAATGTGGAAAATTGCGGCAATGCCATCTTTCCAACTAACGGTCTTTCCTTCGTGGTAGTCTCTGCCGCGATAGGAGATCGGAACCTCAACGATTTTACACTTCCGCTTGGCAAGTTTCGCCGTAATTTCCGGTTCAAAACCAAATCTGTCCGAGTAGAGCGAGATCTCTTTTAGAATGGATGTCCGCATGACCTTGTAGCAGGTTTCCATGTCAGTAAGTTTGGTGCCGTTAACGATGTTTGCGAGGGTCGTGAGAAACTGATTCGCGACATAACTCCGTAATAATCCTACCTGCTTGCCTTTCATAAACCGAGAGCCGTAGACCACATCGGCTTCGCCGTTTAAGATAGGCTTCAGCAATTTCGGATAGTCTTGCGGATCATATTCCAGATCCGCATCCTGGATAAGGGTAATCTCGCCGGTAATATGTTGGAAACCCGTCCGGAGTGTCGCCCCTTTCCCTTTATTTACATCGTGATAAAAGACCTTGACCGATAATTCGTCTATCTTTCCCGCATCTGCGTTTGTTGGCATCTCAGTTATTTCGAGGTAGCTGCCTATCTGGTTTGGAATATCTTCAATACTTTCGATTTCCCCTAAAATATCGCGCGTGCCATCTGTTGAAAAATCGTCAACGAGAATCAATTCTTTTTTCATACCGATTTCAACGCTGACAACCTGTTGCAAAAGTTTTATTAGGCTTGTGACCTCGTTGTAAATCGGAATCACAATGGATAGCGTAGACTCCATATGGATGTCCCCAATGTCTTCCCACTTCTTTAGCGTAGGATATGATATAGTCGAAGCGAAGTTGAATACACTCAATTTCTTCTATCTAAATGATACCTAATCTTTTTCTTAAAAGCAAGTATAAAAACAGAGGACTTCCTTTTTACCTTCTGATAGGCACATGTCCCAAGCGCGCTACGTCTATGCGCCCAATCTATGCCCCTTGAATAGAGGTATCGGTTGTTGCCTTGAAAACTGAATTCACAGCACCAAATAGAATTGGCAAATTAGACAAAGTAAAATTTGTTATGTTTCGCATAAAACTATCACCGACAAGCCGTCCAAATTCCCACAACGTTCCGTCGGTAACAATACCATATACCGGAAAAGCGGGGTCATTATTTATTTTCTGGGCAGCGACCAACTCAGCCAAGCATTGCCCCCAGCCTTGCTCAAAATCGTTTTTCTTCGCTTCAACTAAGATTATCAAGGGTGTTCCAACAATGAGTTTGCCCAATTCAGATTTTGTAGAAATGAGGTAATCCGGTGTTCCGCTCAGGGTCTCATCATAGACTATGGTTTCCTTGATCCAGAGAGCGTAGTGATCAGCGTACCCTTTATAGACCTCTCTTAAAACCGGAAAGATAACGGCTTCACACCGCGCTGCCTCCGATCCGAAAATATTGATGTGTTGTCTTGTAAACTCAAATTCTTGTAGAAATTGATCTGAAGGGCTTAAGGGTACCTCAACCGAGAAAAAGTCGTTTTCCAAGTATTTGATTCCGAATCTTTCTTGAACTTCGGGAATCGTCTTGAAATCGCTGAATGCCATCAGTTTTACCCTCCTATAACTTCGATGTGAATCCAGCGTCTTTTATGCATACGACAACCGCTCAACCCGTTTCTCCAAAGGCTCCATCGTTTCAAGAATAGTGCTCATCAAAGATGTCTTATCATCAGCGTACGTGGCATTATCCCACAAATTCTTCCGTTCACCCGGATCGTTCTCCAGATCATAGAGCTCACCATAAGCGTGTCCACAATACCATGTCAACTTCCGCGTATCGGTTACAATCGTTTTAAGCCGCAAGCCGCGCGGATCGTCTACACATTCAACCAACACAGAATCGCGGTCAGACACTGTCTCTCCAGTAAGCATCGGCATCGCGTCTACCCCATCTGTATCTGCCGGAATCGGCAAACCGATCGCAGATAGAACTGTCGGCACAATATCAACGTGGCTAAAGAGTGCTTGTGTACGTTGCCCGGCAGGAATAGCCGCAGGAAACCGCAGCAACGTTGGTACGCGGACAAGTTGCTCGTAATGGAACGGTCCCTTCATCCAGAGTCCATGGTCGCCAAGCAATTCACCATGGTCAGTTGTAAAAAGCACCAATGTGTTTTCTGTCAGTCCAGAGGTATTGAGACACTCGAGGATCCGATGCATCTGCTGATCAATAATTTTCACCATATTGTAATAATACGCCCTACCGAGGCGGGCATCGTTTTCTGACACTTTACGAAAGTCCGCACCGCCACCCTGTCCGGCGATGGCGTACGTGCCACGGATCTCCGATTTTTCAAGTTCTCCACGTCGCGCTTCTAAGAAATGCGGCGGTTTGTCGGCTAATTCGCCTTCAACGAAATCTGGCAGTGGGACTTGCGCAGGATCGACACGCGCCTCAAATTCGGTAGGAACACAGTGCGGATGATGCGGATCTTGGAAACCGACGGCTAACAGGAACGGCTGAGACGTATCGCGATTGGACAGAAAATCTATCGTTCGATCTGCTGTCCAGACGCTGTTATGGTATTTCAGCGGTAGATTCCAATCATAAGCCTCACCACCGAACCCTCTCTCACCGAGGCGTGTCGCTTTGCTGTAACCGTTGAACGTCTCCTCAGACACTTGCGCGCGAACCCATTCGCCGTAATGTCCAGCGAGCCCATAAGTCGCATGCCCAAGTGCCAATTCGACTGTCTCAAATCCGTAGTAGGGACCTTGGAAATCCGGGTAGCGTGTCGTATCTCTGAAAGTTTCGATGGACTGTTCCGCGGACGCTCCGAAGGGTTGGAAGTGCGCTTTGCCGATATAGTGCGTACGATACCCAACCTCACCCAGTCGGTGCGATAGCATCGTTTCGGTTTCGGGGACGTTCATACCGACGTTCCACGCACCATGACGACTCACATACCGGCCAGAAAAGATTGAGGCGCGCGCAGGCGTACATACCGGGTTCGCACAATACGCACGCTCGAAACAGACCCCTTCAGACGCAAACTTATCCAGATGCGGCGTGTCTGTAAACGTTGCCCCGTAGCAGCTCAGGCTATCTGTCCGCTGCTGATCGGTTGTAATAATCAGGATGTTCGGTTGCTGTGTGCTCATAGTGTTAGGGACATTTCCTTTCTCTATCCACAAAACGGTTTCAGATAGGTATAACTCTGTTCCGCTGCGTCTTCTGGCTCCATCATCTCACGAAACGCCTGATGCACCGTCACATAACCGTCGTAACCGATCGCCTCCAGACCTTCAAATACCAGCGGAAAGTCGATACCGCCTTCGTCCTGTAAACGGATGGGATCGTGTGGGACTTCACCCTGAATCCAGGTCAGCAGTCGCGTCTTCCCTTCTGGGCGGCGGATGTGGTTCTGAAGATAAACGTTCAAAAGATAGGGCGCAAATCGTTTGAGCGTCTCAACACCATAATCCTGGGCGCAGAGATCAAGGTTAGCAGGTTCATAAATAATCCCGAAATTCTTTCTGCCGACGCGTTTCAGTATATCGACCGAGCCATCTACCGTTTCAAATAGGCTCTGCGTATGTGATTGATGCGCAAGACGGATGCCACGTTCTGCGGCTTCGTCAGAGGCACGTTGTGCCCAAGGAATGTCCGCTTCAACCTTCATCGCAATACGGATAAGGTCTGCTCCAAGCAGTTCCGTTAAATCAAGATACGGGGTAATGTTACGAAGTCCGTCCGGTCCTTGCGCGTTGTTGAGTGGCACGGGGAAATCACCGGTGACCATAGAGACCTTCAAGTTGAGTGATGCTGCCTGTTTACGCGCGGCGGTAATCTGCTCTAAAGGCGACTGGATACCGACTTGAGAGGCACGCATACAGACTGCTTCGTAGCCGAGTCCTGCAGCGAGTTCAGTCAGTTGTGCGAAAGTATGTGTAGCGTCTCTTTTGGATGCTGTTTCCGCGACGCGTACGGAAAGTGAAAGTTTCATTTTTTAATTTTACCTTGCGGAGAAACAACGGACATTTGAGCTTTAACGTGCGTTTCTCAAATCCGTCCTCCACTTCGTTACGGACTACGGGTTTTGGGATTATCTTAAGAGACATCCATTGTTAGACGAAACCTCTTTACCGAGTAAAGCAATTAATCATTTAATGGTGAATAAAGACAATTAATCGACAACCATTCCTCTGAAAACTATAACAGTAAAATATCTGCAATTGAGAGTGCCATCAAGACAAGGCTAATCATACCGTTCAGTGTGAAGAAGGCGAGGTTAACACGGGACAGATCCGTCGGTTTAACGATGGCGTGTTCGTAGATAAAAATCAGCACGACAATGCCGACACCAATATAATAGAACAGTCCCAATTCGACAAGGAACGGGATACTAAGGAGTAGTAACACAGCAATGACATGTAAAGCAGAGGAAAGCCATAACGCCCACCGAATACCGATTTTCGCTGGGACCGAGTGTAGTCCATGCTTTCTATCAAAGTTGACATCTTGACACGCATAGATGATGTCAAACCCCGCTGTCCAGAGCAGCACGACAAGACAGAGAACTATTGGTGGCAACGCGAAGCTGCCCTCAATGGCAATCCACGCACCGACAGGTGAAATGGAGAGCGCAAGTCCAAGCCAGAAGTGAGAAAATGCAGTGAAACGTTTGGTATAGGAATAGCCCATAACTACAGCAAGGGCGACAGGTGATAACGCGAAGGCAAGCCGGTTCAACCGCCACGCCGCGAAAACCAGCAGTCCAGCAGAGAGGATCGTAAAACACCACACCGCGCCCTTTGTGATTAAGCCCGCAGGAATCGCACGCATAGCAGTGCGCGGGTTTATGCCATCAATCTCGGCATCGGCAAGCCTATTGAACGCCATAGCGCAGCTCCGCGCCCCTACCATTGCTACGAGAATCCAGCCAAGTTTCGGCAGCGATGGGAATCCGTCTGCCGCGATAAAGGCACTCATAACCGCAAACGGAAGTGCGAAGACGGTATGTTCAAATTTGATCATCTCTAAGATAATCTTAAATTTTCGCATTTTTTATTCTCGACAACCGCAACCCAACACGAAAATGCAGAGATACTTCTTCCATCTTGTAGGAGCGAGCTGTGCTCGCGATCATCTTGTAGGAGCGAGCTGTGCTCGCGATCTATTTGACAGCTTAAAACGGCAAAAGATTACCCGCAGCATCAAACGCAAACGGCTGCGTTTCACCGATAACCTCTAACCTTGAATGCAGTTGCGCATCTTCAAGCAGCACATCAGAAATATCAAGCTCCGTCAATCTCAACGTGCTCTCAATACGGATGACCCGGGCATCTTCGGGTTCCGTGAGACCGATAGTGTCCAATGCCACTTCGATCGCTTCGCGGTCGGTATCGTAGTAGAACGGGATTTTCGACTTCTGCGGTCCAAGCGCGGTGATACCGTTCATGTAAGTCGAGTGCCGGTCAATCTTGTCTACAAGGCGGGTCGTTGTGAAATCGGCAAGTCCGATACCCGTGGCGTTGCCATCGCTCTCTTCAGTGAGATCCCGGACGAATATACGCAGGATTGCCGGTTTCGCAGGTTCAGGTTCAAAATTCTGCATCATCCTGCCGATGACGTTCGTATCCATACCGGTGCCGCTGATATTTTTGCCTGTCCAATCCACGATCAACAGATCGAGCTCATCGAACGGAAGTCGCCCCATCAGCGATTTCGCCTCAACGAGCAGTTCACGCTCGTTTTGAAGGAGTTGCGCGGCAGGCATCGCTACTGCTTTCGCTGTGTTTTCGTGTGCGTTCTCAATTAATCCCAAACCGAAAGCGATTTTTCCGGTGTCGAGAATAAAACCACCGACTGCCATGATGACGTGTTCAAAACTGTACTGGAAGAAGGCGCGATGATAGAGGTTGGCACCCTGCTGTTTGCCGAGTCCGATCACCATCATCTTCATCAATCCGCTCTCGATGGAACCGTTGAAATCTGTGTGTGCCTTGATACGATTGAGCGGAACGACGTGGTCTGCTTCAGCGGCATATCGATCAAAGAAAACCGGTAAGCCATCCGCCGTTTTGCCGAGTTCCACGACCTCCATTGTCGCTTTCACCGGTGCACCGACAGTTTCTTCGGTAATACCGTAATGCGCCAATACGCTCCGTTGCCCTTCAGCGGTTGCACCGCCGTGGCTTCCCATTGCTGGAACCACAAACGGTTTCGCGCCGAGGCCTTTGAGATAATCAACCGTTGCCTTGACGGCGGTATCAACATTTGCGACACCGCGGCTGCCAGCGGTAATCGCGACCGTCTCGCCCGGCTTGACAAGAGTAGCGGCGTTAATCCGATCTAATTCTGTGTGGATTGCTGCAGGAAGATCCGTAAGAACAGGTGCTTCAAACTGCTGTTGAATCCGTGTCATTTTTGGAAGTGCCATACGTTTCCATCCTTTATATTTTAGTTGTGGGTGGCATTTAAAGGCAATTTTATCAGAAACGGGATAAGAATACAAGGGAAATATCGGATGGTGACAGAGCCATTCAGTATTGCTTGATAGCAATACAGATGTGTGCTAAACTCTAAGCGTCAAAAATGCCACTCTTACAGGGTTACAATTTCTGTCGAGACAACCGATAAGCAAAAAGGAAACGATGAAAACAGTGAGATTTTTTAACATTGCCCTTATTCTCTTGTTAATGGCTGGCTTCTGGCAATCCAACGGATTTGCGCAAGAATATGTTCGATGGCAGCTGCCACAAGGTGCCATCGCGCGTTTGGGAAAAGGGAAAATAAATGAGGTTAAATATTCACCCGATGGCAACACAATCGCAGTGGCGAGCAGCATCGGCATCTGGCTTTACAACGCGCACACCGGGGCGGAATTAGCACTGATGACGGGGCACATACGCAATGTCTACTGTGTCGCCTTCAGTCCAGACGGACAAACGTTGGCAAGTGGGAGTAGCGACAGCACGATTCGATTGTGGGATATACAGACACGAAAGCGGAAGGCGACCCTCGCTGGACATAGAAGCCGAGTGAGAGCCGTTGCCTTCAGTCCAGACGGTAACACGCTTGCAAGTACAGGGGCAGATGATACAGTTCGTTTATGGAGCCTTCGCCTCAAAAGACTCAAGAAAATGCTCACTGGACATACAGCTGTTGGACGGACAGTTGCCTTCAGTCCAGATGGCAAGGTGCTTGCAAGTGGGAGTGAGGATAGCACAATTCGGTTATGGGATGCCCACACTGGACAACCTTTGGAAACCGTGACAGGTCACAAACGAGCCGTAACTTCTATCGCGTTCAGTCCAGATGGACAAACGTTCGTTAGTGGTTGTGACGACAGCACAATTGGGGTGTGGGACACACGGACTGGAGAACAACTACAACACCTACTCGGACACACGTGGTATATTGCATCGGTCGTCTTTTCACCAGATGGAGAGACGCTCGTCAGTACGGGTTGGGATAACGCGATTCATCTGTGGAATCCGTACACCGGCAAACTCCTGCGAAGCCTTAAGGAACACACAGGTCCTATCGTCTCAGCGACGTATGCTCCGAACGGAGAGACGCTCGTCAGTGGAAGTCACGATGGGACAATTCGCTTGTGGGATACACAGACGTGGGAAGCAAAAAATACCATCTCTGGACATACAGGCGATGTCAAGGCGGTCGCGTTTTCGCCAGATGGGGGGACAATTGCGAGTGGGAATACGAGACACACGATCGATTTGTGGGATGCCAAAACCGGTGAACACAAAAACACACTCACCGGACACGGTTGGACAGTTGCTGCTGTCGCCTTTAGTCCGGATGGCAGCACACTTGCGAGCGGCAGTTGGGACAATAATATTCACTTGTGGGACACAGAGACAGGAGAACACAAACAGACACTAAGTGGCCATTGGGATTACGTTGTGGCGTTGGCTTATTCGCCGGATGGGAACAGACTCGCGAGTGGGAGTAATGATGATACTGCTCGGTTATGGGACGCGAAAACCGGCACCCCCTTGCATATCCTCAAAGGGCATACAGGCGATGTCAGGGCGGTCGCGTTTTCACCCGATGGCAGGACACTCGCAACTGGAGACGGAAATGCTAACGAGATCCGTTTATGGGATGGACGCGCGGGCAGACACAAACTGACGCTTGAGGGCCATAGTAACGATATTACAGGACTCACTTTTAGTCCTGATGGTAGCACGCTTGCAAGTGCTTGTGATGATCGAACAGTAGGGTTATGGAACGCATATACCGGACGGAATATACAGATGCTCAGAGGGCACACAACGTACGTTTTAACAGTAGCGTATGCACCTGATGGTGGCACGCTCGCCAGTGCAAGTTGGGACATGATGGTTCGCTTGTGGGACCCCGAAACTCGGAGACCTAAATCAGGCTGATTGGACACACAGGGTACGTTTTATCGGTTGCGTACGCACCCGATGGGCGGACGCTTGCCAGCGGTAGTGCTGATGGCACAGTGCTGTTGTGGGATATGACACGGTTCCAGCCAAAAACCGATTAAGGAGAACTCGTCATGGAAAAATTGAAATTTCTTCTCATTCCGATATTCCTGCTTTCCCTGTTTTCGTTATCAAACAGTTCTGCCCAAGAATACACGCGATGGCATCTCCCTGAAGGGGCTATAGTCCGCTTTGGAAAGGGGGGAGCCCATGGTTTTATATACGCTCCGGATGGCTCTCGGCTCTTTGTTAAAAGTTCAATTGGGGTCTGGATATACGATGTGGACACAGGAGAAGAAATTGAACTGCTGACGGGTGATACATGGAGTAATGTCGGTGCCATAGCGTTCAGTCCTAATGGTAAAACATTTGCTGTTGCGAGTGGCGGGAATATTCTTTTCTGGGACCCACAGGTGAAAAACCAGAAAAATGTCCTTGCAGGTCACACAGCTAATGTTTACTCGCTGGTATTTAGTCCGACCGGAGAAACCCTCGCCAGCGGTAGTCGTGATACCACAGTTAGATTGTGGGATGCAGATACCGGTGAACTGCTGCAGACGCTCATAGGGCATACGGGTGGGGTCACGTCCGTGGTATATTCACCGGATGGAAACACGCTTGCGAGTGTCGGGGGTTTTGAAGATAACACGATCTGTTTGTGGAACGCGCAAACAGGAGAACTCTTGCGAACCATTACCGAGCATCCGGATAGAATTTATCGTATTGCCTATTCTCCCGATGGTCTCACACTCGCCAGTGGCGGGCGAGACGCCAAGCTTCGTTTCTGGGATGTCCACACCGGTAAACTCATAAAAACTATTGCCACTGATATGAAGTACGTTACTTCTATCGTGTATTCATCTGATGGTGGAACACTTGTCGGTGGAAGTCGGGCGGATAACGACATTTATTTCTGGGATGTTCAGACAAGTGAACTCTTAAAAGTGCTTACAGGACATACTGACCAAGTTAATGCTCTGGCGTATACACCCGATGGCAAAACGCTCACCAGTGTAAGCGAAGACGGGACAATCCGATTTTGGGATGCGGACACTGGTGAACACCTCAAAACCATCAGTGGACACACGTTTTTCGCAAGAGCGGTGACGTTTTCACCCGATGGCCGCACACTTGTGGGTAGTGAGAGAGCAGACAATGCGATTGCACTGCGGGATGTCCAGACGGGAAAACTTTTGAAAACACTCGCTGGGCATACAGAGCACCTCAATTCTGTAGCATATTCGCCGGATGGAAAGATCTTAGCAAGTGGAAGTTGGGATGGACAAATTCGTCTGTGGAACGTGCAGACCGGAGAACTTCTGAAACGCCTCGCTGCACATGAAAGAGGTGTGCCATCTCTCTCTTTTTCAATGGACGGTACTACCCTGGCGAGCGGAAGTTGGGACAACACAGTCTATTTGTGGTATGTGCCGACTGGACACCTCTTACAAACCATCACTGGAAACATCACGGCATCAGAACGCAACAATGGAGTCAGATCTATTTCGCTTAACCCTGATGGACGGACCCTTGCTGTCGCAACTGACGAGAAAATAATACGACTCTGGGATATCCGTACAGGCAAAATTAAAACGGAACTCATAGGACCTGAGCGGACGGTAGTTGCTGTTGCATATTCACCAAATGGATCAGTACTTGCGAGTGGTGGCGACGACCACAAAATTCGGTTATGGGACGCTGCTTCTGGCGAATTATTGTCCATTTTTCCAAACCAGTCGGACGTGATCGTTTCTATCGCATTCAGTCCAGATGGACAAACGATTGCCAGTGGAACTGTGGAGGATATCTATATCTCAGACTTAGCCACAGGCAAGCACATAGCAATCCTTACTGGACATAAGCGTCCGATTCGATCCGTAGCGTTTAGTCCTGATGGAAAGATGCTTGCGAGCGGAAGTGATGACTGCACGGTAATATTATGGGATTTGACACGAGTCCAACCCGAAAATGATTAAAACCTACCTCTCCATTCCTTGTATTACATTGCAAAAATACCAAAATTTGTTAGTAGCAACTCGCGTTAAAATGAGTGTATATTTTCAGACTTTACTATAAAACTTCAGATTTTTCTCAATTATGACAATCATGCAACTTATCCGCCGCAAGATCGCGTCACTTACTATTAATTATATGCCTAAGTTGATTATGGAGATCTCTGATGGAAAAAGACGATATTGAACTAATCCAGTGCATATTGGCAGGTGACGAAACTGCTTTCAGTGGTTTAGTCAGGAAATACCAAAAAAGCGTTCATGCCCTCGCATGGCGAAAAATTGGGGATTTCCATATCGCTGAAGAGATTACCCAAGACACGTTTCTTCAGGTCCACAAAAAACTCACCTCGCTAAAAAATCCAAGTCAGTTTGCTGGATGGCTTTATGTGATTGCTGATCGGCTTTGCAGAGCATGGCTCCGAAAGAATCACCTAAACATGCAATCGTTGGAAACTGTCAGTGAAGGAACACTTGAAAAAACTGCTTATTCAGATTATATCTGTGAACAGCAGGAAGATGTGGCTGTTGAGTGCCGACGTGAAATTGTTCAAAAACTTCTGGAAAAATTGCCGGAAAGCGAACGGACAGTGATGGTGCTTTACTACCTCGGCGAAATGAGTTATAAAGAGATTAGCAAGTTTTTAGGTGTGTCCCCGAATACGGTTAAAAGTCGACTTCGCCGTGGGCGAGAACGCTTAAAAGCGGAAACTTCTCTAATTCGCGAAACTCTTGGCAGCATCCAATTACCTTCTAATCTAACCGAAAGCATCATGCGAAATATTGACGTAGTAAAGCAGACATCTCCTTCAGGAGGGAAACCTTTGCTTCCGTTAGCAGCTTTGGGTTCATCTGTTGTCTTAGTCATTTTATTGATGGGCGTGAGCAATCAAATCGTCACTAATTTTCAGCAGCCTTATAATGTTGACGCAGAATCAGAAACCACTATTGAGATTGTTGACGCACCTGTTGTTCTGGATATCCAATCAAAACCCAATTTACAAAACCGAGTTGGAAACGATAAAAACCCGGGTGAAAGCAGTAAGAACGGCCTACTAACGGGAACTAAATCTATGCAAAACAATACAGCACAAGATACCACGCAGTGGCACTTACCTGCAGAGGCAAAAGCGCGTTTCGGCAAAGGGAGGATTAGAAATCTGATATATTTTCCGGATGGGAAACGACTGGCTGTCAAGAGTACAATTGGCATCTGGATCTATGACGTACGCACCGGTGAAGAACTTGATCTACTCACGGGCGATATGTGGGGTAATAGAGCCATGGCGTTTAGTTCTGATGGCAAAACAGTCGCTGTTACAAGTGGCAGCATCGTCCGTTTGATAGACCTACGTACGATGGATCAGACGGATGCCCTTGCAGGACACAAGTTTCAGGTCTATGCCGTCGCGTTCAGTCCCCTCGGAGAAATACTCGCCAGTGGTGGTAGCGATGGCACAGTTAGGTTGTGGGATACAGATACCGGTGAATTAATGCGCACCCTCACAGGACATACAGGCTACGCCGAGTTGTTAGCATATTCACATGATGGAAAGATGCTCGCGAGTGCCGGAAGTGGAGACGACAATACAATCTACCTATGGGACCCTCATACCGGACAACTCTTGAGAACCATTACTGAGCATCCATCAAGAATCTCTTCCATTAACTTTTCTGCGGATAATCTGACACTGGCGAGTGCGAGTTGGAACGGCGAAATTCATCTTTGGGATGTTCACACTGGAAAACGTAAGACGATACTCATCGGGCACACGATTGGTGTCTCTGCTGCTGTGTATTCTCCGGATGGTGAAACACTTGCGAGCAGCAGTCGAGACGCAACAATCCGATTATGGCAGGCTTCCACCGGTAAACTTTTAAAAACCGTTACCGGACATCTGAGTGCTGTTCGCGGAGTGATCTATTCACCCGATGGCACAACACTCGCGAGTCGGGGTGATGACGAGACAATCCGATTCTGGGATGCGGACACGGGAAAACTTCTGAAAACGATCACAGGGCACACATTTTTAGCCAGATCGGTAGCATTTTCACCAGACGGTAAAACATTTGTCAGTAGTGAGATGGCAGACTACACAATACCACTGCGAGATGCACAGACTGGAGCGCTTTTGAAGACCTTTGTTGGGCATACAGATTATGTGTGTTCCGTGACCTATTCACCCGATGGCAACACGCTTGCAAGTGGGAGTTGGAACGGACCGATTCGTCTCTGGGACGCACAGACTGGAGAACTAATGAAGACTTTCATCGGACATGAGAGAGGTGCTTTTTCTCTTGCTTATTCATCGGATAGTGCTATTCTTGTGAGCGGCAGCCCAGACAAAACAATCCGTTTCTGGGACACCGACACTGGGCAACACCTTAAAACCTTCACTGATCAGGTCATCGGAACAAATTCAAGTATTTCACTGAGTCCCGATGGACACACCCTTGCCGTTGCAACGAATGAAAACGTGATTCGGTTGTGGAATACGCACACAGAGAAAATTAAAGCCATCCTCAAAGGACATACGCGTGCGGTGACTTCTGTCGCATTTGCAGCAAATAATTATCTGCTCGCAAGTGGAAGCGACGACAAGACAATTCGCTTGTGGCATGTTGACACTGGCGAACTTCTACTCACCTTTCCTAAACAGTCGAACAGTGTCAACTCCATCGCATTCAGTCCAGATGGACAGACAATCGCGAGTGGGACTTTTGGGAAGATCTATATGTCCGATTTAGCCACAGGCAAGCACATAGCAACCCTCACTGGACATACAGACCGGGTTCGATCCGTAGCGTTTAGTCCCGATGGAAAGATGCTCGTCAGTGGTGGTAATGAGGGCACGGTGATGTTGTGGGATTTGACACAAATCCAAACCAACGCTGATTAAGGAGATAGACTATGAAACCGCTGAATTTGCTTACTATTTTAATAACCGCCATCTTTCTGCTGTCATTCTCAAGCAGTTTTGCGCAAGAATACACCCGATGGAAGCTGCCACAAGGTGCCATGGCGCGATTTGGGAAAGGCAGACTGTATGATTTCGCCTATTTTCCGGATGGTACTCGCCTCGCCGTTGCCAGTACAATCGGTATCTGGATCTATGATGCGCGGACAGGCGAGGAACTTGATCTGTTTGTAGAAGCGGCACCGTATGTTACTTCTATAGCGTTTGCTCCAGATGGGCAGACACTTGCGATTGCAAGTGGCAACAACGATATTTACCTATGGGACACACGCGCTCACAAGCAGAGGGGTATACTCACAGGTCCCGAGTTTATCTATACGTTGGCATTCAGTCCGACGGGGGAAACACTCGCCAGTGCCGGTGGAAATAACACAATTTATGTGTGGAATCCTCACACTGGCGAACTCCTACACATGCTCACAGGACACACGAGTGGTGCTCGGTCATTAGCATACTCACCGGATGGCAGCATGCTTGCCAGTATTGGGAGCAGACAAAATAACAAGATCTGTCTGTGGGATGTGCGCACCGGAAACCTCCTGAAAACAATCACCGAACATCCGAAGAGAGTCGATAGTGTTGTCTATTCACCGGACAATCTGACACTCGCCAGTGCCGGACGCGATGCCAAGATTCGTTTGTGGAACGCGCGGACAGGAGAACTCCTGAAAACCCTTACAGGACATACAACGATTGTTGAATCACTCGCGTATTCACCGGATGGCGCGACGCTTGTGAGCGGAAGTTCGGACAAGACAATTCGCTTATGGGACGTGCGCACCGGAGACCTCTTAAAAACCCTTACAGGACATACATCTGATATTTATTCGTTGAGCTTCTCACCAGATGGAGAGACCTTCGCCAGTATGGGGCACGATGGGACAATTCGGTTTTGGGATGCACACACTGGAAAACATTTAAAAACGATCAGCGATCACACACTTTCCGTCCATTCGGTAGCATTCTCGCCGGATGGCAGTACATTCACGAACACTGGCATGGCGGACAACACAATTCCAATACGAGATGCCCATACAGGAAAACTCCTGAAAATTTTTGATGGGGATACAGACCTCTTTTGTTCTGTGAGGTATTCACCAGATGGCAGCACACTCGCCGCTGGAAGTTTGGAGGGACCGATTTGGGTATGGGACACGCAAACGGGAGAGCGGCTGCATATACTCACCAAGAACGAATTTGAAACGCATTCCCTTGTATATTCACCAGATAGTGCGACGCTTATGAGTGGAAGTTCGGACAAGACAATCCGTTTATGGGACGCGCGCACCGGAGAACTTCTGAAAACCATCTCTGAGAACATTACGAGGGCAAATCCGAGTATTTCATTCAGTCCGGATGGAGATATCTTCGCCGTTGCTACTGATGAAAATGTGATTCGGTTGCGGGATATGCACACAGGTAAAATCAAAGCTACCCTCAAAGGGCATACACGCCCAGTGACTTCTGTCGCTTTTTCTTCAAATAGGTCAGTGCTTGCGAGTGGAAGTGAAGATAGAACAATTCGCTTGTGGAATGTTACTACTGGCGAACTGCTCTTAACCTTTCCAGAACAGTCGAGCTGGATCACGTCCATCGCATTTGCGCCTGATGGACAGACGATCGCGGGTGGAGGTGCGGAGGATATCTATATATTAGATTTAGCCACTGGTAAGCACATGGTTGTCCTCACTGGACATACGGGTTGGATTAAATCAGTAGCATTTAGTCCTGATGGACAGACACTTGTCAGTGGAAGTGATGACTGTACCGTGATGCTTTGGGATTTGACGCAAATTCAACCCAAATAAGACAAAAGTAAATTTGAATTTTTTGGCTAAATGTGTTACCATATATGACGAGCATGAAACAAAATTCCCCAAAGTTTCGTGCTAACTATCGCTTGAAAAACCCTACACACTGTTTTTCAAGTGTCCCGCTCGATGCAAAATGCCTACAAAGGCAACGCCTCACTGGATTTGTAAGCATCTAAGCGAACATTTCAAAGCCTATTTCCTACAGATTTGTAGTTCTTGACAGTGTTCGCCCAACCTCTAAATGCTTACGAAGCCTGTTTCCTACTGAATTCCCAACAAAACCGACAGAAATACGCTTACAAGAAATTTGTCACGCTATCGTAACTTTCTATAAGTTATCTCCTGAATATTATTTTCTCGGATGCTATCGCCGTGCAAAATATCCTACAGTCCATTCATGGGATAACTTGCAAGGAGAATTGACCATGACACATCTAAATCTGATTACAATCTTAATAATCCTCTTTTCACTGCTGTCGTTATCAAACAGTTTTGCCGAAGATTATACTCGATGGGGACTGCCTGAAGGTGCTATAGCCCGCTTTGGGAAAAGCAGCGTGGGAGAATTAACATATTTTCCGGATGGCACCCGACTCGCCGTCAAGAGTTCAATCGGTATCTGGATCTATGATGCACACACTGGAGAAGAAGTTGAGCTGCTCACAGGAGATACATGGGATGTTAATGCACTGGCGTTCAGTCCTGATGGAAGAACACTTGCTCTCACGAGTGACAAAAGCATTCGTCTATTGGATTCACACACGAGAACTCAAATAGGTGTTCTCGCGAGACACACAGCGGGTGTTTATTCAGTAGCCTTCAGTCCAACTGGCGAAACCCTCGCGAGTGGGAGCAGTGATACCACAATTAGATTGTGGGATGCACACACCAACAAGCTGCTGCGAACCTTCACGGGACATACTGGCAACATCAAGTCGTTAGCATATTCACCAAACGGAAAGATGCTTGCGAGTATTGGAGGCGAGGATAAGAATACGATTCGCTTGTGGGATATACAAACTGGTGCCTTACGCCAAACTATTACTGAGCATCCAGAAGATATTTACAGCATCGCCTATGCACCGGATAGTCTGACACTCGCCAGTGGTGGGCAGGACAGCAAAATTCGACTTTGGGATGTCCGTACTGGACGACTCTTAAAAACGCTCGTCGGGCATACAGAGATGGTTCTTTCTCTCGTGTATTCGGTAGATGGCGCAATGCTTGCCAGTGGCGGCCTGGACAATACAATCCGGCTTTGGGATCCACATACCGGCAAGCATCTAAAAACGCTTATTGGACATACGAAGTACGTCCGTTCTGTGAAATATTCACCAGATGGCAAAACGCTTGCCAGCGGGAGTCATGACAGAACGATTCGTTTCTGGAACGCAGACACCGGCGAACTCCTGCGAACCATCACCGGACATACAACCTACATTAGTTCTGTGACGTATTCGCCGGATGGAAAGACGCTTGCCGCCGGAAGTGCAAATGGTAAGATTTACCTATGGGATGTGCAGACAGGCGAACTCCTGAAAACGCTCATGGGAGTAGATTACGTTGGTGCTATGGCGTATTCGCCAGATGGAAGAACGCTTGCTGCAGGAGATAGTGATATCTACTTGTGGGATGTGCCGACAGGAGAACTCCTGAAAACGCTCACAGGACATAAAGAAGGGCTCTCTTTTCTTGCTTATTTTCCGGATGGCGCAACACTTGTGAGCAGCAGTCGGGACAATACAATCCGTCTCTGGAATGTACGCACTGGAAAACTTCTACGAACTTTTACTGAGAGTCTTACGAAAAAACCGAGTATTTCACTCAGCCCAGATGGGTATACCCTCGCTGTCGCAACGAATGAAAACGTGATTCGGTTGTGGGATACGCGCACAGGCAAGGTCGCAACTCCCCTTATTGGACATGCGCATTCGGTGATTTCTGTCGTATTTTCGCCAAATAGGTCGGTGCTTGCGAGTGCCGGTAGTGACGCAAAAATTCGGTTGTGGAATGTTACTACAGGCGAACTCTTACTAACCTTTCCGGAGCTTCCGGGGCGGATCCGCTCCATCGCATTTAGTCCGGATGGACAGACAATTGCCATTGGGAGTTCGATGGAAGTTTATATATCAGACATAACCACTGGTACACACACGGCTATTTTCACCGAGCACACGCGTGTTGTCAATTGCATAGCCTTTAGCCCAGATGGGCGGACACTTGCCAGTGGAAGTAATGATGGCACGGTTATCCTGTGGAAGGTGCAGGGTAAAGTTTTCCACGATAATAGATAGACTGTCTCAAACGCGCTCGTTACGTTTTAGCGTTTCGTAACGAGCGCGCTTAGAATAATGGATATTCTCTAAAAGGGTGTTCCGCGCGTTGTTAGCGCACACCATCGCGAAGTAAATAGATGGTTGAAAAGCGCGTCCTGCGCCTCTGGCGTTTGAATCTGTTTTAACGCCAGTGCAGCATGGAAACGGACATATCGATCCTCATCCTCAAGTTGCGCGACAAGTGTCGGGATCGCTGGTTCAGCAAGCCTTCCGAATTTCGCTAAGGCACGGGCAGCGTTATCTCGAACAGGCAAATAGGCATCACTCAACCCAGTTCCCAAGACCCGCACAGTCTCGGACACATCCATCTCGTCAGATACCAGTTGTCCGATGAGTCCTAACCCCTCTGTAGCGTGTCGTCTGACCGATTCGGACGGGTCTTGTGCGGCACGTATCAACGCAGGCATTGCTTCTTGCGCGGCTTTTCCCATATCCGCCAAGGCGAACGCTGCGCTTGCCCGAACGGAATCGTCTGTTGCTTGCAAGGCATCAATAAGTGTCGGAACAGCAGGCGCGCCAGTGAGACTTAAAGCGTAACCCGCATACTCGCGAATGGTGTTAGATTCACTGTGTAACATCTGCTTCAAAACAGGCACGGCAGCGTCACCGACCCGCCCCAACCGATAAGCGGCATTTAGCCTCTCTTTTTCATTATCGCTATCCAAGGTGTCAATGAGCGTATCCACTTCCGCGTCCGAAACACCGTTGGCAGGGTTTCCGTTCTGTTTCCCGTAGTACCAGTCCCACAACGATTCCCACAGTTCTGGATGCTCGGATGCTTTACCATTGCCGAGCGTCCGCCAATCGGCAGTATGATTCTGCCATAAAGGTGCTTGCGGCTCATCAAGTCGGATAAAGAGAAACTTCAACATATACCGCTTTTTGTCGCTTTGATTCGGGGTCGCGCGGTGCCACAAATCGTAGTGGACAATCGTCACCGTGCCTGCTTCACCACAGAGTGCGATTTCCGGCTGTTCATGCGCACTTTCACCCGTCTCGTAATACTGCGAACCGGGCAGGACAGCCGTCGGTCCCATATCTTCTGTAACATCTTGCGGATAATAGAACGCCATCGTCCAACGACACCGGTGTCGTCGAATCTGTTCGTCCCCGGCGTAGCTATCTTTATGAAAATTCTGCCCCTCGCTGCCCTGTTGATTAAAATGGCAATATCGGTGCGGATGCATCACGTAGTCCGAACCAAGCACGCCTTGCATCGCGCCGTGAACAACTGGATGATCAAAAACTTCTTGAATTTCAGGGATAGCTGGCAGCAGATTGTTCCCCAAATTCCCGGTTCCCTCAAACATTGCGTCCAATTGCTGGCAAATATTCTCATGAAAACTCGGCGGGAAATCGGTCTGGACCTTGACATAGCCGTTAATGATGAAATCCCGCATCTCTTCATCGGTGAGTTGCAGTGTTGGCATATTCATTTTCGGTGCCCTCCTCTGTTTCATGTGGTAGGCAGTCAAATTCTATGAGCGCACTTAAGGCATGTGCGCTAATAGGGCGTTCCGCGTGTTGTTAGTTCGCACCAGCGCGAAGTAAACAGGTGATTGAAAAGCGCGTCCTGTGCCTCCGGTGTCTTAATCTGCTTTAACGCTAACGCTGCATGGAAACGAACATATCGGTTCTCATCTTCCAACTGCGCGACAAGCGTAGGAATTGCCTGTTCAGCGCGTGTGCCTAATTTTGCTAAGGCACGCGCTGCATTATCGCGAATCCAGTAATAGTCATCCTGCAATCCGTTTGTTAAAACATCTACGGTCTCAGACAAATCCATATTCTCGGAAACTTGTTGTCCAATAAGGCCCAACCCTTCTGTAGCGTGTCGGCGAACCCATTCAGAAGAATCTTGTGCGGCATGCGTTAAGGCTGGCATTGCTTCCTGTGCGGTGCTGCCCATATCCGCTAAGGTATACGCAGCGGTTGCCCGCACCGAATCATCTGTCGCTTGCAATGCATCAATAAGCGTTGGCACAGCGGGCGCGCCGGTGAGGCTCAAGGCATATCCTGCATAGTTGCGGATAGCATCAGATGTACCGTGCAACGCCTGCTTTAAAGAAGGCACGGCAGCGGGACCAACGCGCCCTAAGCGATACGCGGCATTTAGCCTTTCTCGCTCATTATCGCTGTCTAAAGTCTCGATGAGGGTATCCACTGTAGGAGGGGTTTGTAACCCCGATCCGTTGGCGGTACCGTTCTGTTTCCCGTAATACCAGTCCCACAACGCTTCCCACATTTCCGGATGCTCAGGTTTTTCGCCGTTGTGCCAATCAGCAGTATCGCTCTTCCACGAAGGGGCTTGTGGCTCACCGAGTCGGGAAAAGAGGAATTTCAACATGTAGCGTTTCTTGTCGCTCCGATTCGGGGTTGCGCGGTGCCATAGGTCGTAGTGGACGATTGTCACCGTGCCTGCCTCGCCACAGAGTGAAAGGTCCGGCTGCTCGTGTGCGCTTTCACCGGTCTCATAATACTGGGAACCCGGCAGGACAGCCGTCGGCCCCATATCTTCTGTGACATCCTGCGGGTAATAGAACGCCATCGTCCAACGGCACCGATGCCGACGAATCTGCTCATCGCCTTCATAGGTATCTTTGTGGAAACCCTGTCCATCGCTGCCTTCAGGATTATAGTGGCAGTAGCGGTGTGAATGCATAACGTAGTCCGAGCCGAGTACGCCCTGCATCGCACCGTGGACGACAGGATGGTCAAATATCTCCTGAATTTCTGGGATAAGCGGTAAGACGTTATTACCCAAGTTGCCGGTTTGTTCAAACATTGCCTCGAGTTGTTCGTAAACATTTTCATGAAAACTCGGCGGGAAATCGGTCTTTATCTTGACGTACCCATTAACAATAAAATCCCGCATCTGTTGATCAGTAAGCTGCAGTGCGTGGTTGTTCATTTTGCCCGTCCTCCAAAGATTGTTCAGATTGTCCAATAGTATACCGTATTTGAATGACAAAATCAGGTAAAACAAAAGGCAGCAGAGGTGTGTCTGCTACCTTTATCGGATTAACTGTCAAGAAATGTTTGATAGTCAATCTCTAATTGTTTAAGAATACTTCGGAGTGTCCCTATTCTCAAATCTCTACTCCCCCAATCAGGGATAGATGCTGACAGTTTAGTTTGGGGATGTTCCCAGATACGATGGGAGCCTGACCTTCTTCTCTGTATTTCTTCATAGCCGAGTTGACGCAGCTTTTTGGCTATTTCGCGATACTTCATGAATAGGCACCACTGTTTCCAATAGATGCCTAACTACAGCATCCTCCGTATTATCGTCTAAAATCTGAATTTCGTCAGGCAAAGACCGTTGTTGGTGATCATAAAGTTCAACAATGGCATAAAACGCATCGGTGACGACCTCTTTAATCTCGTCCCCATCTAAAGAGTCGCATTCTGTAATCAATTCGGGTAATTCTTGACAAGTTATTGTGAATCCACCTTCTGGTTGTTCTTCCAGAATGAGTGTTAGTTTACATCTCATAGTGGGTCTCCTATTCACTTTTTTAGTCTCCTTTTTTGGTGGGTCTATAAAGTATACAACTTTTTCTAAACTTTGTCAACCTTCTACCTTCTAACTGATAACTGGCAACTATTTCTTGACTGCACCAAAGGTAACGCCTCTGAGTAAATGTCCGCGCATGAGAAAGGTAAAGACAGCCACAGGGAGCAGAAAAACAAATGTTGATGCAGCGATTTTTCCCCAATCCATCCCAGCAGAACCCGTCGCGCTTGTGATTGAGGGAGGGGCGGTCACCGCTTTGCCGCCGACCTCCGTGAGCACCAAAGCAAAGGCGAATTCATTCCACGCTGTAATAAGACAGAATACCGCAGTCGCGGCGATACCCGTAACAGATTGCGGTAGGATCACCTTCACGAAGGTTTGGAACCGAGAGTAGCCGTCAACAAGCGCAGCATCTTCATACTCCTTCGGAATTTCATCAATGAATCCTTTCATGAGCCACACCGCAAACGAAACATTAAAGGTGGTATAGAGCAAAATCAACCCAAAGTGTGTATCGCGCAACCCAAGCGCACTATACATCAGATAGATCGGAATCACAACCACAACAGGCGGTAACATCCGCGTACTGAGAATAAAAAACAGGAGGTCATCCTTACCCGCCACGTCGAATCGGGAAAAGGCGTAAGCTGCAAGTGTTCCAAGTCCGACAGCGAGAATTGTGCTACCGCCACCAATGATAATGCTATTGAGCAGTTGGTAGAAATACTTGGATCCGCCGTTTGCCAATGCAACACAAATAGCGATCGTTCCAAAGACACTCGGTAAAACAAGCGTCAGTCGCAGTTTCTTCTCGGTTTGTCCGACGATGCCGCCTGTTTTCTTTAAAGGGACCATTAAAAGATAGGCGAGAATTGTGCAGACGATCAGTAGCAGGAAATTGAATCGGGCATCCGTTTGGAGACGACTCTGCAGCGGCGGTAGACTTATAAAGCTATAGAGACAGGTTAAAACGAAAATACTATTCCATACCAAACCGAGATAGCGGGGCAGCTTTACCTTCAACAGAGAGAAAACGCCGAACAGTAGCAGTCCTATAAATACCTCCACGAAAAAGAGATATGTTACACCTGGCACCCCCTGTGAAGGCATCAATTTCTGATAATTTTCCAGCGAGACCTTAAAAACGAACTTCGGAAGTTTCGTGGTAATATCTGCGGAACCTTTCAGGGAGGTAGCCAAAATCCAGTAAATCGGCGTGATGTAGACGATCACAGCAACGGCAATGAATGCAATGATGAGGTAGTGCGCAAAATTTTTCCGATTCCGCATTTTCCTTATGCTTCTCCCTTAACGCTATTCAGGTATTTCACGTAGATATTGCTCAGCGCAACGATAATGATGAGCAAAATATATGCCATCGCGCACGCTTTGCCGGTGTTATAGTTCCGAAAAGCGAGTTTATAGAGGTTCATGGATACAGTCTCTGTGGCGGTGCCGGGCCCCCCCTCACGGGTTAGGACATAGACAATGTCGAACATTTTGAAGGCATCCATCGTTCGGAACAAGAGCGCAATGAGTAGAAGCGGGGATACCAGTGGCAGCGTAATCCATCGAAACTTGAACCACGCGGAGGCTCTATCAACATCAGCGGCTTCATAGAGATATTTCGGAACAGCACTTAAACCCGCCAAAGCGATCAGCATCATGAAGGGCGACCACATCCACGTATCCACAATCACAACAGCTAACATCGCCACTTTCGGATGTGTCGTCCAACCGATCGGTGATTTCAGAACCGGGCTGAGGAAAAAGTTCAGCAATCCAGAATTATCTGAGTAAAGAATAAACCGCCAGAAGAGGCCGACGACCACAGGCGATAGCATCATCGGTAGCAAGAGGAGTGTTGTAATGAAGCCTTTATACCGGAACTCGCGATTCAGAAGCAAAGCTAACCCGAATCCGATAAAGAATTGCGCCGCGACAGCTAACACTACAAAGTAGGCAGTGGTTTGAAAATAACCCCAGATCTCTGGGTCTTGAAAGAGACGTGAATAATTACGAACACCGATAAACCTTGGGGCTGCGGGCATTGAGGCTTTGTAGCGATGGAAACTCAAGTACAGCGACCAGAGCAGCGGAAAGATGTTCATCAAGATGAGCAAAATCATGGTCGGCATGATAAATGCCATCTTCAATTGGTAGTCGCTCATCCCACGCGACGCTTTAAACGGATGGTTGGTTTGCATATTTCTAACGAAACTTATGAAATGCTATGGAAGGGGAAGGTAGAAAGGATTTGGAGGGAAGGATGGAAGATCGGATAATCTCCAATCTTCCAATCTTCCAATCTTCCAATCTTCCAATCTTCCAATCGTTACTCGTCGTAGTAGCCCGCGTCCTCGAAGATTTCTTCGTGTTTTCGTGCGATAGCGTCGAGTGCTTCCTTGGAAGACTTGATTTTGGAGATTGCTTGACTCCAATTCGTCTGGCAAGCCTCTAAGAGTTCTGCATATTCCGGCACTGCCCAGAAATCGCGAAGGTATGGGAAACTCGCGGCGAAGGCTTCGTTAAAGGGTGTCGCTTTCTTGAAGGTATCCGACTGCAACACCTCTTTATGCGGTGTGAAACCACCGAGTGCCGCCCATTTTTCCTGTACGGGTTTCTGCATAAACCACTTCATGTATTGCTTGGCAAGATCCTTGTTTTTGGAATACGAAGAGATAGACATGCCTTGTCCACCGATGCTAATGTAGTGTCCTTTCGGACCGGCGGGTGCGATAAAGAAACCACTCTTATCATGAGAGATCTTATTCACTTCTGGATTAATCACTCCCGGGAAAAAGGCGAAATAATTCATCGCCATCGCGACCTTACCAGAGTTGTAAGCGCTCAGCGTCTCTGCCCAATAGTAGTTCGGGGCATCAGGTGGAGAGAACTGGAGCAGGCCGGTGTAAAATTCGAGGGCTTTCGCAGCATCTTCGGAGTTAAGGTGCCCAGCGACCTTATAGGTCTCGGCATCACCATAAGTACCACCAAAACTCCACATCACCTGTTGGAAACCCATCGTAATACCGTCGTATTCCTTGCTGTACCATGTTGCGATACCGTAGAGATCATCGTCCGGACGCGTAAAGAATTCGGCGATATCGCGGAGTTGATCGTAGGTTTTCGGGGGGGCGAGGGCATAGCCGTACTTCTTTTCAAAAGCAGCCATTTCCTTCGGGTCTTCAAAAAGGTCTTTCCGATAGACGTAGCCAGCAGCGTCCACCTCTGCGGGCAATGCCCAATAGGTGCCACTGCCTTTCGGATATTCAGCAAACGCTGTCATCGCGGGACCGTAGATAGCATCTACATCGATATTTTCATTAATCCAGTCGGTTAGATTGATATAGTTTTTACCTTGAGAGTTCCTGCCGAGCCATTGGCTATCACCAATGACGATGTCGTAAAGGTCGCTCTTTCCAACAAAAGCCGTGAAGACCTTATCTTGGAAATTCGGCCACGGGATTTGGATGACATCAACAGCAATCCCGGTTTCAGCGGTAAAGTCTTTGGAGAGTTCTTGTAAATAATTAGCCGGATCCCATTCTGCCCAGACAATAGTCAAGGATTGGGATTGGTGGTTATCAGCTTTCGGCGCACTAACAAATGCAAGTGCAAGTATTAGTGCTAAAACAAGACTTATGTGAACACTTTTCATATTTCTGTCCTCCGTATAGAGATCATACAAGTTGTTATCAGCACCAGTTAAAATCTGAAATGCGATTCGGTGCTTTACCAAGCATTATACGTCAACTATAATTTTTTTTCAAGGAAATTTGTTTGAGTGAAGGCATGTAAAAATCTTGACATTTGCCCCTAACTATGCGATAATAGAACTATTATAAATTCTTGGAGGACAATCATGGCAACGAGCGCGGCCCAAACACACCTCACACCAGAAGAATACATCACTTTAGAACGCAAAGCGATACCTGATGCTGAAACAGTCAGAAGCGAATACATTAATGGAGAGATTATTAACATGCCTGGCGCAAGTTTTTCGCACAATCTTATTACAAGTAATATCATTAGTGAACTTCACACGCGCTTGAAGGGGAGTACGTGTGATGTTTTCGCGAATGACATGCGTGTCAGTATTCCCACAGCAAAATCTTATTTTTATCCGGATGTCGGTGTTGTTTGTGAAGATCCCCGTTTTGAAGACGATGTCTTTGACACGCTCCTGAACCCGATTGTCATCGTAGAGGTGCTTTCTCCATCAACCGAGGCGTATGATAGAGGTGAAAAATTTGCACATTATCGTCAACTTGCATCGTTGCAGGAATACGTCCTCGTTTCCCAAGACCAACTTCGTGTTGATCACTACCGCCGCCAAAAAAGACTGTGGATTTTTACCGATTTTGAAAAACAGGATGAGATTCTGCAGCTGCCTTCCATCCAGTGCGAATTGCCTTTGCAGGAAATCTACCAACGCGTCACATTCCCTGATTAAAATTCTGGGCAACTATACAGTCCGAAAGAGCTCAATAGGTTGTCACCGGTGATCGAACCGACCTAACTGCATCTATCTGGATGGGAGTGTCTGTCAAAGTTCACCAATGCAGAATACAGTATTCTTTGCTTCTAAACTCCGAATTTCGGAATAGTGGTAAACTTGGGTGACTTCTACGCCATTTTCAACGATGGCGGTGGGGCGTTCGATAACGAAGTCAGCGAAGTGCGGTGCGTTGAAAGCAACGTAAGCGAGACTGAACGTCTCAATCTGCCGATCATATCGCTTTGACATATCTGGAAATAGCACAATTCCTGTATCAACTTGGTAGATGCCCGCGTTTTCATCTATGTTCATCGTTTTAACCGGACACTCGATGATTGCCCGCTGCTGTGTATCGGTATCCCATATTTCTGTGTGCGTTACGAGGGGTAGACATTTTTGTGTCGCCTCAAAAATGGCTGCGTTGCTATCAAGGACCTGGACCGGCGATGCCTCTCGAACATCAAACAGGGGGCCTCCCCAATAGTCCCGCGCCGGTCTATACTCGACGTAGTTCTCGTTGCAGTAAGCATGCCTTCTGAATACGGCTGTATGTTCTTTGCCAAAAACAGGGAGGAAGTCATAGTTTGGGTTTATGAAGAGATTTTTCTCCGCGAAGGTGTGTTCACTCTTACACGAACCGCATTGGTAATAATCGCTGAAACTTCCGTCTGTGTTATCTATGATGCGGCATCGAGATTCGACCCAAAAGCGCGGAGCATTTCCATTGCCAACAGTATTGATAAAAGAAAGTCCATAATCAAGACAATTCATTGATGTTCCTTTCGGTTCCTTGTGATGTTAGGGGAATTATAGCATCAACCGGGGAACAAATCAATAGGTTTAAGGCTCTCACCAGAGCCATTCAGTCCTCCTTTAGCTTTTTTTGACATCTCATATCAAACGTGTTATACTTTTTGCATACCAGTTGGCAGATATGTCAAGCGTAGTCTCTCTACTACGTGTCTGCCTACCCATTCTTAACGGGTTAAGTATTTTAATAGGAGACCAAAAATGAAAGTTCTAACTGTCACATCCGCTTTACTATTACTCATTGGACTCACCGCGCAACCTGTGCTATCCCAAAATGTTACTGATGGAATCGTCGCGTATTGGGCATTCAATGAAAAAGATGGCGATACTGCAACCGACTCAAGCGGCAACGGACATGATGGTAAGCTGATGGGAGATCCAAAATGGACGGATGATGGCTACTTCGGCGGCGCACTGGAATTTGATCAAGACGGCGATGAGGTGAACGTTCCTTATCATGAGGATCTTAATCAAGAGATCTTTACGATATGTGCGTGGGCAAACGTGGATCCGGGGAGCGCAAACCATCGCGCAGTTGTCTCTTCTCGTGCTGACTTTCCGCAACGCGGGTTTATCTTCTATGCTGAACCCGGTAATACGTGGGAGTTTTGGATTGGTGCCGGAGCGAATCATTGGAAACCTGTTCGAGGACCAGCTGTGACTCTCGGTGAATGGGATCACCTCGCTGGCACTTATGCTGATGGTAACCATAAGTTCTACGTAAACGGTGAATTTATAGGAGAAGAGAATTTTGACATTGATGTTAATCCGAGTGAGGAATTCCTCATAGGTGCAGGCGGGAATGAACGTCCTGTGCATACGTACCTTTTCAAAGGTATCATTGATGAGGTACGCCTTTATGATCGTGTACTGGACGAAGACGAAATCGCAGCGGTAATGGAAAGTGATTCATTGGCTGTTGAAGCCGTTGGTAAGCTTGCAATAACGTGGGGAAAACTCAAACGAAGGTGAGAAATAAGGAAGTACTCCCAGAGATTTCGGCGCGGTTTTTCAACCGCGCCTACCATATTCAAAATAGCCTGATACCGTCGCGCAACCTTTAGGGACCGGAGGAGGTTTGAAATATCGCTTGAAATTTAACCGATAATTAAAAAATACCGAAGCCTATGACGAGTCGGATGGCACCGATAAAAATGGCTACGCCACAAAGGAGACTCCCCGCAACAGCGAGTTCCTTTTTTGATGATAAAACGATAACCAAGATGCTGAAAAGCAAGCCGAAGACTGCAAACGGAATGTTAAGGTAATTAAGGCTGCCAAAGCAGGGAATGATGCCGACCGCCATGCCAAGAATCGCTAATACGCCCCAAACTAAACTCAAGATTGATAGTAAACCCATGATACTTCTCCAAACTATGACAATACATTATCGCTATGAAGCATTGTCCGTATATTTTTAACAAGACGTGTGTTTCGTTTTAAAGTGATCACTGCGCAGAGTGTATTTAGCAAAAAGGTAAAGTAGAGGTAGAGGCTGAGTGGATTCAAGCGATGCGCTTGAACAAAGTCACCGCGCGAGATAGCATAGAACGCGGTACTCATCCCACAAAAAGCGCACGGTTTGTGAAATTGTGATTGCCAAACGCATTCGGGGATAAGCTAACTGGGGGTGTGGCACAATAAACGGGAGCAGAAGTATCATAAAAACACCTATGCTCAGGATGTACCACACAAGCACGCCAGTTAACGTCAACTCACTTCGCCTACTTTGTAACACATTACACCTCTTTCGGTTGATCTTCTTCTACCTTTCTTAGAATGATATTTCCACCGACAGAACGGAGTTTTAGCAGCGGGCCGCCACCATTAATAGTCCCTTGCAACTGATCAGGTTTTACAGTACCCGATGCTTCTACGGTTACCGGAAATTCCGTCGTTACTGAGCCACCAAGTACTTTAGCCTCGACAGCCGCAGCAATGTCCGGGACGAGTGAGACATTAATACTGCCACCAGTTGTCTCCAAATCCAGCAGTAAACTCTGATTTGCGGACACCTCTTGTAGGTGACAACGGATAGAACCGCCAGCGTTTTTCGCAAGAACAGGCCCGTCGTTTTCGACCTCTATACTCCCACCAGCGTTTTTCAGGTCTGCTCCACCTTTGCAGCCGCGTAGGATAATATTACCACCAGAGGTGCGTCCATTGACCGCGCCTATGACCTGAACCACTTGGAGGTTCCCCCCTGATGTTTTGGTTTTGACATCGCCGGTACCATCCGCGATCCCAATATTGCCACCAGTTGTTTGAAGTACTGCATCTCCATTAAACGCCTTGAGATCAATGTTCCCCAAAGATGTGATGCCATCGATACGTCCGGTAATCTCTTGAAGACGGAGCCCTCCGCGGAATGTCTCTACATTCACGTCCCCTATAACATTCACGACAGAAATGTCGTCACAGGCAGTTTTCAAATCAAGGTGATAGTGCCGTGGTACGAGGATATCAAACTGGACATCAAGATCGTTTTTCCGTTTCTGCCAGCGTTTCGCGCTGCCTATGAACTTCGCCTCAATTTTAACGTCGGAGGCCGCGTGTATGATCTGAACATCAAGATTCTTGAGGATTTCCGCTGCCCGCCGATTCGCTTTTATCTGCGCAGCCCGTTGAACGCGGATAGAAAGCGTGTCGTCATCTGTGCTTTGCACATCAATTCCACCGCAGTCGGCATCAATCGTTAATTTTCCGCCTGCTGCAACAGGAAAAGTTTCGGCGATGTCTTCTAACGTTGTCTCCGTCAAGAAATCTGGAACAGCGTTTCGGATCATATCTCCAAGAGGTTTATCTGTTGCCTCTTCTTTCAGGTTTTCCATGAATCGTTCCCCGAAAAAGCTGGCGAACCATCCTTTGGAATCCGTGGTCGCATCTAACGCTTCATTCAGATAAGCTGCGAGTTGATGACAGGCAATCCCGATCTGGCCAAAAGACGCTTCAGCGTGAAGCTCGTCGAAAAGTCCGTCAGGTATGGCGTTGAGTGCCCTCAAGCGTGCAAGGGCGTTGTTGAATTGCGTGATGCATCGTGTCTCGCCACCACTAAAGGCACCTGTTAACGATGCGTCCTCTGCGAGCTTTGCGGTGTGATCCAACATGTGGAAAAGACCGCTGAGTTCTTGTTGTCGTTCTTGTGCTTGTTGTTCCATAGTTTCCACCTCCCTATGATTCATAAAGGATTGTCATACATCTTCGCCGTATCCGCGCTTTTCTAAGATTGTTTTCAGCAATTCCTTCGCCTTGCGGAGCCGCCACTTGACAGTCGTCAGTGGCAGAGATAGGAATTCAGCCATCCGTTGTTGAGGCATCTCTGCCCAATAATAGAGTTCAATAACCGCCTGATAGTCAGGCGGAAGACTTTGAATAGCGTCTCTAATGCCCTGCTGTGTTAATTCGCTTTCCACAATCTGAGCGGGATCCATCGCTGATGTATCCGATACCGTGTTCAAATAGGGTTCCATATCCTCTTGCGGTTGATAGCGACTGGCATTTTTGTAATAACGCAAGGCACGGTTCCGGGTGATAGAATGGAGCCACGCCCCAAACCGATTCAGATCCGTAAGTTGTGGCAGTGATTCAAAAGCCCGTAAAAACGCGTCCTGTACGACATCTTCGGCGTCCGCGGCGTTTCGGACAATTTGTTGCGCGACTGTCAACATCGCGCGTCGGTAGCGGTTGACTAACACATCAAAAGCTTGTGTATTACCCGCAATTGCCACAACGACTAACTCAGCATCACTCGCGTCAATCAATTCTTCGGAATGCATGACAATTCTCCTCTTCTTGTTTATTAGAGACATGTCACGTAAAAAGGATAGTAAAAAGTGCGTTTTGTTGCAAAATAATTGAGCGAGTGGAGTCAGCAAAGGATAGAGTGTGTTGAGCCACCGTCTCGCGATCATTGGCGGGGTCAGAAACCCCGCCAGCGAAGAAGCGGATTTACGATAATTTTACCCCAGGCCCGGTAGGTGCGGTTTGGAACCGCACCGGACTTCACCAAGAAATTACCGAATTAAGAATTTTTTCGAGGGGCTACGAAGTCGGTCTATACAGCATCACTAAACAGCCACCCAACGCCGCGAGCAGAATACCTGCAACGAACTGCCATCGGACTGCGCCCCAACCGCCAGCAGGTGGATGCGAAAGTGTCGCAACGATAGCGTTCACAATTGGCGCGCCTGCAAAAACAATCGACATCACGACTGCGGGTCTGCCCCCTGCGCCAAAGGCGAGTAGAACGCCAAACGCGCCAATAGCACCGACAAGTCCGGCAACAAACGACCAAGAGACACCGCTGCCCGTAAATTGCCAGTTGGACCCATTAATGACGAGCATCAACGCGGAACCGATGACTGCTGCGAGAAGATAGGCAAGTCCGACAAAGAGAAATGCTTTGTAGCGTCCATGCACGGGATCCGCCATCGCGACCTGCCCTTGATGTAGAAATACCCCGTAAAGCCCCCACGATGAGACGGTCATGAAAACAAAAATCAGCCATGTTTTAGACATAATTTATTTCCTTGGAATTAGTTGTCAATGTATTAGTAACCAGTGGCCAGCGAAGAGGGGAAACCTTTGTCTTATAGTAAAACCCACAATTAATTGGACACCTTAATTCGGACAACCCCCCTAACCCCCCTTATCAGGGGGGAATCTGGATATTGGTAAATGTCAATTTATTTTCGGACTTTACTATAATCGCAAACCCTCTTTTCTGAAAACTGGTTACTGGTTACTGGTTACTGATAACTACATTAGATATACCTTTCAAACACTTTCAAGAGTTGCTCTGCTACGGTTGCATCGTTAAATTTCTCATGGACGTTCATTTTCCCCGTTTCGCCGAGGCGTTCGCGCTGCTCAGTGTCGTTAAGGAGTTCTATGATGCCTGCTGCCACTGCCTCCGCAGATTCGGGTTCCACGAGGATTCCACCCTCAGTTGCGCCGATCATTTCTGGAAATGTACCATGCCGAGGTTGGACGACTGGAACACCGTTGGCGAGCGACTCTATAATCGATAATCCTTTGGATTCACGGTAAACAGTCGGAACAGAGAAGACATGTAGACGGTTGAGAAAATCAATTTTTTCGGTACGCGTTACTTCTCCGTGATGTACAAAACTGTCTGCCAACCCAGATGCCTGAATCTGATTCACGAGCTCCTCGAGATACGGCTCATCTTTCTTCCCGAGGTACCCTGCTACATGCAGGTGAACGTTATTGGCGCCGAGTGCTTCCGCAACTATATGGAAAGCATCCACTAAGATGTGGAGACCTTTTTCTGGACAAATGCGCGCTAAATAACCGATAATGAAGGGGGGCGGGTCCGGTTTTTCGACAAGTAAACCGTGTCCGTCCATGTTCAATCCGAGCGGTACGACGTCAATCTTATCAACAGGCACGTCAAGATATGCGTTTGCCATAAATCGTGCATAGTAATCACACGGTGCCACGAAGCCGTCCGGATCTTCCGCCCGTTCTTGGAGGAGGGTTAACGCTTCTGTCTTATACGGTTCAATTAAATCTCGTAGAAAGATATCTTCGCCTTGCAGCGCGCAGATAACCGGCGCATCCAAGGCTTTCTTTATTTCTCGCGTGAAACCTACGAGCATGGAATTGGTGAGGTAGACGATGTCGGGTTTATTCTCCTCAGCGAGCCATTTGACTAACTTCGCTAATTCCTTCTTTTGATACCCTTGCTCGGCATGAAGCATAGATACAGTGAGCTGTCCAAGGTCGCGAGCGTCTGTTGAGCCGCTGAACCGTGCTAATCCGTTTAACAGTGCCGGGCTGTCGAGGAGTTTGTCAAACGTCCACGGGGTGTGCCGAAAAATAGAGAGTTTCTGCTGAAGATAAACGTTAACACCGCCAAAAAAGACGCGGTTCATGCTAACATTTGCCTCATCTGTTCGGGTAGGGGTATAGGTAGGAATGAGCGAAACGTTATGCCCCTGCTTCTTCAAAACAGTGGCTACCATATTGTCGTGGATACAAGTGCCGCAGTACATGCCAGCAGCACCTGCGGTAATATAAGCAACTTTCATATTTTCGGTTCTGATAGGACACTCAGTTCTTCTGTAGGAGCGAGCTCCAGCTCGCGACCTCCGGCATACAACCGGTAGAAAACCGAAAACTGAATAGCTCTATGATTTTGGTATTACGTATCTTATAGCAAAGTCTTGAAATACAGTATATCAGATTCTCTGAAAAAAGTCACGCATATGTTCGGTCTGTTGCGAAAGAAAATTTGCTTTTTCCGCCTAATTGTGGTATCATTAATCTTTAGGTTTGACCAACACTTTATAGAGAAAAAAGGAGAAATCAAGATGTCACGCGTCTGTAGCATCTGTAGCAAACGCCCGATGACGGGTAACCAGATTAGTAAATCATTTCGGCATACAAAGCGGCGTTGGCTTCCAAATCTTCAGCGGGTTCGCGTTCAAACAGAGGAAGGCACGCGGCGGATTCGCGTTTGCACGAGATGTCTGAAGAGTGGAAGAGTGTCCAAAGTTATATCAAGAATGCCTAACCCTGTATAGCGCAGCACAATCCGTAGCGCGTTTCCCCAATATCATGACATTGAGATGACGATAGGCTGGATTTAGGAGAGGCGGATGACGCGTTGTACGCCTTTCAGCTGCCGAATCGCTTCCATGACTTTATCCAGCTGCTCAGCACCTGTTACGTCTATTGTGAGGTTGTCAGCAGCCGTAGCATCAAGATGGACGGTAGAGGGTTGGAAGGTTCCACAGCGGATGTTTACTTTATATTGTGCGATAGCCGTTGTGATTGCACCGAGCATGCCAGGACGATCGCTGCATTCGACGAGGATTTTGACAGGGTAGACATCAGGCGGGTGGTCTCCGTTTTCGGACATCGACTTTTCGAGCCATTTGACTGCCAAGAGGCGTTCCGGTTCATCAAGGATACGGATGCATCCGGCTCTGTGGACAGAAACGCCACGCCCCCGAGTGAGGTAGCCGACAACTTGATCGCCAGGGATCGGGTTACAGCATTTCATAATCCGCATCATACCTAAGTCAATATTGTTTTCGAGTTGGATAGCGGCTGACTCTGGTTTCCGTTCGGGTTTAACCGCTTCTGTCGTTTCAGCTTCAGGTTTCGGCACCTCAGGTTTCAAGAGATTGACGACCTGGATAGCCGATTCATCCCCGTTGCCGATGCGGACAAAAAGTTCTTCAAGGTTCTTGAGCTTGAGTTGTTTGGCGATATTGAGCAGTTCCGGGGAGTTGAGGTAATCACGAGCGTTAAGATAGAAGGTACGCAACTCCGCTTCCAGAAATTTCTTACCTAATTCCAGGGCATCCGCCCTATCCTTTTCACGGAACCAATGCCTAATTTTACCCCGCGCCGTAGCCGTTTTCACATGCGGTAACCAGCTGCGACTCGGTTTTCCATTTGACTGCGTCCGAATATTAACTTGGTCGCCATTCTCAAGTACCCGCCGGATCGGTGCGATAGACCCATTGACCTCTGCGCCGACACATGTATGCCCGATGTCCGTATGGATTTTATAGGCGAAATCGATAACAGTCGCGCCTGCGGGTAGTTTAAAGAGGTCGCCTTTCGGCGAAAAGATGTAGACTTCATCTTGGAAGAGCTCTAACTTCATCGATTCCACAAACTGATGTGGGCTATCCTGTATCTCCTGTATGTCTTCAAGTATCTGCTTATAACTCGCGAAAATGGAGCGCCCCTGTCTACTCGTTGGCACGCCCTCTTTATAACTCCAATGCGCTGCAATACCATCCTCAGCGACTTTATGCATCTGATAGCTGCGGATTTGGACCTCAACAGGTTTACCGTCATCTAAAATCGTGGTATGGAGCGACTGATACCCATTTTTCTTAGGTTGTCCGATCCAATCTCGAAGCCGATCGGGATGGTAATTCCATTGGCGGTGGAGGGCACCGAGGGCTGTGTAGCAGTCAGGTTCCGTTTTAACAAGCACTCTGAGACCGACGAGGTCGCGGATCTCGCTGAAGGGCGTACCTTTCTGTTGTATCTTCTGGTAGATACTATAGATATGCTTTGTTCTACCGTGTACATCGGCATAGACACCGCGTTTTTCAAGGACTCCGCGAATCTGCTTCACCATTTTATCACAGTACGCCTCGCGCTCCGTGAGTTTCTGGTTCAGGAGATCCGCAATTTTTCGGTATTCCGCAGGATAAAGATGCTTGAACGCCAGATCTTCAAGACGACCCATAATACGCCAAATTCCCAACCGGTGTGCGATCGGTGCGTAAATCTCCAAGGTCTCCTTGGCAATGCGTTGACATTTTTCGCTGGTGAGGAACTTCAACGTTTCCATGTTATGAAGTCGATCCGCGAGTTTTATCAGGATGACCCGCATATCTTCTGCTGTTGCTAAGAGGAGTTTCCGGTAGGTTTCGGCTTGCCGTTTCCGATGGACGCGATCCTCAACCGTAATCGGTGTGCTCGGAGTCGGGGAACCGACACTCGGTCTATATTGCCCAATTTTCGTTACACCTTCAACAAGATTCGCGATGTTCGCACCGAAGCGGACCTGCAGTTCCTCACGAGTGATGCCTGTATCTTCGAGGACATCGTGCATAAGCCCGGCACAAATCGTGTGCGTATCAAGGTGAAGTTCTACGAGGATCTCAGCGGTTTTGACGCAGTGTGTGAAGTAGGGTTCGCCAGACTTGCGTTTTTGCCCTTCATGCGCTTCTTGCGCGAAACGGTAGCAACGCTCCAGCAGTGCAACTTCTGCGTCCGGATTATAAGCTTGAATCTGGCGTATTAGCGATTTGACACTCATGTTCTACGCGCTCCCACATAGACTCAATGTTCTCTTTCAACTGAAACTCAATAAAGGACGGACTCGTCTTTTTAATCCATTCCCCTCTCAAGTAAGTTGGTGAACGAGATAAATCACTCTTCTGAGCAGGACGGAGTTTCACAAGTCTGTGTCCGGATTCCGCATACCGCTCGATAAACTCCAATTCTTCAAAGATAGCAAGTCCGGTTTCAACTGTTGAGGGTGCGCCGAGCGTACCATTCAGCATTGCTGCCTCAGCGTATCCCTCCGTGCCGTTGGACTGGATGATTTGACGTATGCCGCCATACAATTGCTGTAATTCGGATTTCTCAGGATATTTTTTACTGACCCAATCCCGCATCTCCGTACCATCTGTATCGCCGTAGATGAGATGCAAGCAGGAGGTTTCTTGCGTTGCGAAAGCAGGCGCGCATCGCTTGAAAAAGAGGTTTGGACTCGGTGTGAGATGGCAAAAGACAACGTGCTTCACGAACGGAAACGCTTCATGGCTTGATAAGCTGCTACTTGAGGCGATTGTCCTGAGTTCTCCACGCGCCAACTGCTTCAACAACGCTGCTTCCGCTTCACGGGATGTCGTCTCATCGTGCGCTGCAATACCCTCAATGCTCTCCGGTAGAAGCTTTGTAAGCAAAAAGTCCAGCATTTCTTCATCTCGTACATAAATTATACAAGATTCTTCTCGCTCAAGCAACTTTAAAAGATAATTCTTTTTGTTCGTGTTGCGCCTGTCGGCAATCTTTACCGAAGATTCATCATCAAGCCTCGGAAATACATCCCAGTTCATGTCCCTGCCTTCAGCCTGCACATCCCAATCTTTAAGGATAAGTTGCACAGATTGGGTGCCCTGCCACTCGTTGATCTGTGGTGAAAAAGCGACATCCAGTGAAACATTGGGACGATTGAAAGTGACGAGTTTGTCGCCAGCGCCCCAGGCAATTGCACTGTGTTTCACGCCACCGTCGCTGACGAACATTTTCAGGTGGCTTCCATCCTGCCCCATTGTTCGGGGTGTGCCGTCAACAACTTTGACGCGTCTTTTACCAAAAAGTGGCGATGGATTCTCCTGCCCAAAGGGTTCAAATTTTTCAAGTTCTTTTAGAGTGTCTAACGTCAAAAGCGAAAGATGTGTTTCAAATTCAAGGTCCAGCTTCGGTTGCAGTGCCTCCTCTGTCAGGTGTTCAGAAGCGTATGCGTTGAAAGCGTCCTTGAATTTGGGAATATTTCTGGTTTCGATCGTTAACCCAGCGGCGGCTGCGTGTCCGCCGTGTTTCACGAGTAACTCTGTGCAGGCGACAAGGCTATTCGCGAGGTTCATGCCTTCAATACAACGTCCGGATCCAGTCGCTTCATCACCGGTAATTGCAAGAACAATGGCAGGTTTATAGTAGGTTTGCATCAAACGTGCGGCGACGATGCCGACCACACCTTGTGCCTTTTCGTCCCACTTATCACTGGCGACAACAATCCCTACCGTGTCATCATCAACCTCTTTTTTAATCAGTTCTGCTGCTTGATCTTGGATGTGTTTTTCCAAATCTTGTCGATCCCGATTTGCCTGATTGAGTTGAGAGGCGATCCGGGTTGCAACATCCTCAGCGTCGGTCGTAAGGAGCTCAACCACTTTGTGTGCAGTATCCATTCTTCCCGCGGCGTTGATGCGGGGCCCTAATTTAAAAGAGAGTGCGTATCCGTCGAGCGGTATATCAATTTTATGACCCGCTGCTTCACATAAAGCATGAATGCCAGGGCGTTCTCGTTTATCAAGTTCCACCAATCCTAAACGACTCAAAATGCGATTCTCTCCAGTTAGTGATGCCATGTCTACGACAGTGCCCAATGCAACCAGATCCAAGAGTGATTCAAGAAACATTCTATCGTCTATCAACCCCTGTGCCAATTTGAAGGCTAAGCCGACACCGGCGAGTTCTGTGTAGGGGTATTCATTCCCCAGAATCTTAGGTGAAATTAGTGCGTGTGCTGGCGGTTGTTCCTGCTCTGGTTGGTGGTGGTCGGTGACAATAACATCCATACCGAGTTGATTGGCTAACGCGACCTCCTTAACCGACGTGATACCACAATCTACAGTAATTATCAACTTTGCATCGTTTTTCTCGTGAATTTTCTTTATCGCACATTCACTGAGACCGTAGCCTTCATCAAACCGACTCGGAATATAGTAGTCGGCGGGAACATCCATCTGACGGAATGTATTCAGCAACAGCGCAGTGGCGGTGGTGCCATCGGTATCATAATCGCCATAGACACAGATTTTCTCACCCCGTGAGATCGCCGTGTGTATCCGTTCTACGGCTTTGTCCATATCGGCTAATTCAAAAGGAGAGTGGAGTTCATCAAAAGTCGGGTGGAGATAGGCTCGCGCTTCGGCAGCGGTTTTTATGCCGCGATTGATTAGCAGCTGCGCAGCGAACGGCGAGACACCCGCTTCGGATGCTAACGCCAAACTGCTGTCAATATCTGAATTTCTAAACCGCCACTTTTTGCGGGGAGGACTTTTCATGGTGTTCCTACCGTTGTTGAGATGAGAAACCTGCATTTTGCAATATAGTTGACTTACAAACGACACTTTACAACTATTGACATATTACCACAAAACTTTAGGATTTGTCAAATTTATTGCAGTGCCGTTCAAATTCCCTTTCATCGGTAGAAACACTTCTAAAACATGTCGTTCATGTCCAACGCCTTGCGTGCTTGAAACACCTCATTTGTTGTTTTCCTCTGGAATCTCAAAACTTTCTCGGGTACGCATATCATACCCTCTCGTCCCAGGGGGTGGCTTAATAGAGAACCGAGATTCAGGAATAGGTTTGTTAATCCGAATATTTGTGAATCGTATCGTTGTGGTTTTAATATCGATTTTTGCGATTGTGGTAACCCATTTGGCAGACTCTGGGAACCAGAGATCAGGCGCGACCTCTTTGAACTTAAAATCCTTTGTCATTGAAAGCATCAGATTAGAAACCTTAAAGCGTTCGGGTCGGTAACTTTTCTTCGGGTTCAACCACAATTCCGTGGTGAGACCTGACGACTTCCCTTTGATATGATAGACATCACTATCGTTGAAACGCACCGCTTTAACACTTTCGACCTCGAGACCATCAATAAGCATTACAAGAGACTGATCCCCACCCCTGAGATTCCATCCCCAAAAGCGTGGATCATTAGATGGGTCATCAACAATTTCGCTTCTCCGCTCCAACAAGAGACCGCGACTTGTTTCTCGGAGTGTCTCAAA
>CAZQIP010000062.1:0-9397 GCA_964593655.1 uncultured bacterium
GTGGTTTTTCTGAGTCACTACGATGCCATCTCATGCTCTAAAAATCAAGCAACTTTTTCAAAACAAACGCATTTTCATAGTGCTATACCTACGATCTATTGATGATTACTGACTCCTTGATAGATTTGATAAATACCAGAACAATAATTTTACGCATTATGTCCTAACATAACTCAAGTGACTACGGACAAGATTTTAAACCCGTAGACACTAATTTTTAGGTGTTACCATAGTTCTCAATCGGAAGGCATTCACAACATTCTGGATTTTAGGGCTCTGAACTATGAACGAGATTCCCAAAACCCCTTCGGAAGAAAAAGAGGGTCCGATGCCTGTCGTAAGAAAGCCAGACATCGGGAAAATAGAGTTAGTTACGCCAAAGCCACTTGTTGCGTATGATGGACAGGCAGCGAAACCCCGCAAAAAGGGCTTTGGGAAATCGGGACGGCAGACGACCCCATCTCGCGAACAGCTCGTCCAGTTACTGCTCGAAAATATTGAGGCGTTTTCGGACTCCGAAGCACAATTACTCAGTACAATTTTTGAGTTGCAAACGCTGACAGCACAAGAAGTGATGTTGCCATTAGCAGAAGCAGCTGTGCTGATAGTAGGGTCATCGCCCTCTGAAGTTCTCACACTCTGTCGCGCTTCCAACTATCATTACATTCCTGTTTATAATGCGCGCGTTGATCAATTGCTCGGCGTCGTTGATGCAATGGAGGTACTTGCAAGCGAGCACGACGACAACGATTTATCGTCATTCGTGCGGGATGTGAATTATGTCCCTGCCCTGAAGTCTGCTACGGATTTATTGAGCGACCTGCGACAATCTGAGATACCGATCGCGATTGTGGTTAACGAGCACGGCAGTTGTGTCGGAATCGTAGAATTGATAGATATTTTAGAGCGGATTATAGGCAAGGTCGCGGCTAATCGCAAACGGACTACACCTCACATCGAAAAACTTGGAGCAAACGACTGGCGTATCGATGCACGCATGTTAATTGCTGATGCTAATAAAGTCTTAGACATCCGAATCCCGACAGATCAGTGTGATACGATTGGTGGCTTTGTCCTGATGTTGCTCGGACACTTACCACAACAAGGTGAGAAAGTTGTGTATGAAGACGTTGAATTTAATATAGAGGCAGCTTTCAAGTACGGGATTTCTCAAATTCGGGCTACGAAAAAAACGTAAAAAAGGTTAAGTGAGTCAATTGAAACGTCCGCGCCGTCACATTTTCAAGAGAACCCGCGTCCGAATGTTGATCGTGTGGTATCTCATTCTGCTTGGTGCCATCATCATCCTCATCTGGAAAATGCCAGCGATCGTTTCGCACTTGTGAACGGTTCGTTCTTGTTGGGTGAATTCGGCAGCTATAAGTCTCCAATTCTTGCAAGCAAACGTTGATGTTTTGCATCAGTTTTATTGGAAAGGAGGGTCCGTTGAATGTATACACTTATTATTATGTCATCTCATAAAAATTCTGTCCGCCAGCACGCGATCGGTCGAGGACTTCTATTGTTGCTATCCTGCGTTATCCTTGGTCTATTCTTTACGGCAATTGGCGGCTTCACCTATGGCCGCTTCCAAAAACAGCAGAGAGTTAGTACAGAAACCGAATTACAGACGCGCATGGATAAAGAAATTCAACAATTAACGCAGGCAAAACACCAAGTTGAATCGGAACTTGCCGCCGTTAATAAGGAGATGAAGGACATTCGGCAGATGGCAGAAAAGATCCAGGAGGTTTTAGGGATCCTCGGGCAAGGCGGTGAGCTGAATACGACTGCGTCCGCCGGAGAATCCGAGCTTCAAGAGCCAGATATATCCACGTTCACTGATGCTGCGTCTGATACCCACGAGCCGCAGAAACTGACACCCAGTATCCTGAAAGCGGAGTTGCAGGCGCTTTATAACTATATCAACGCATATCAAAAACAGCTTTTCGGATATCCTTTGATTCTCCCCGTGAAACTCCAACAGGCAAACGGGGAGCGACACGCTTTTTGGTATTCTTCGCACTTCGGATGGCGGAACCACCCGTTAACGCAAACCCGTGAATTTCACCAAGGGTTGGATATTAAAACCCGCGCCGGCGTTCCTGTGATCGCTGCCGCCAATGGCAGAGTTGTACAGGTTGGAAAGCAAGGCTATTTGGGAAATGCAATTGAGATCACCCATGAAGCATCCGGGTATAAAACGTTGTACGCGCATTTGCAAGGCTATGCTGAGGGTCTCAAAGTTAATCAAGAAGTGGTACGTGGTCAGATTATTGGCTACGTCGGAAATACGGGCCGTAGCACAGGGGCTCACCTCCACTACGGCATTTATGATATAGAAAAAGAAAGGTGGCGGAACCCGACCCTGTTTATCTTTAATCAAGAACCAACGCTCTCCCCGTAACGGCTTACGCATCAAGGTTAACTGCGTATTATTCAACATATCGGAAAAGGAGTATGAAAAAATGTCCGACTTTAAGTCCCTGGTCTTGGCGATAATATTATGTCTTTTAGCACTACCGGTGCTCTCACTCGCACAAGACGAACTCATCATTATCTCCCCGCACCCAGAGGGTATTGAAACAGAATTTGGCAAAAATTTCGAGAAATGGTACGAAGCAGAAACAGGTAGGCGCGTCAAAACGGATTGGCGCGATGTCGGTGGCACCTCTTCTAACTATCGGTTTATTGAATCGGAATTTAGGCGTGTGCCGGATGGCATCGGGGTTGACATCTTTTTTGGGGGCGGTACTGATAACTACCTCCGCTTGTCAAATATGGGATGGTTGCACGCTTACCAGCTACCCGGAACACAACTTGAGCAGATGATGCAATCGTTCCAAGGGATTCCACTCTATGATGCCGAATATCAGTGGTATGGTGCAGCGTTATCAAGTTTCGGTATCATGTACAATGAAGAACTTCGTGAACTGCTGAAACTTCCGAAAGCCACAGCATGGGAAGATCTGGGGAACTTGGAATTGCTCGGTAGAATTGGCGCAGCGGATCCGAGAGAGAGCGGTTCCGCGCACATGGTATATGAGATCATCCTTCAAACCCTCGGATGGGAAGATGGGTTTGCTCTGTTAACGAAACTCGGTGGTAATGTTCGCGGTTTCTCCGCGGGTGCGAATGCGATTCCGACAGATGTCGTCGCAGGGCAAGTCATCTACGGACTCGCAATTGACTTCTACGCTTACGGTCAAATTGCGGTTGTCGGAGCAGACAAAATTAAATACGTAGTCCCGGCTGATGGTGCGGTGGTCACGGCTGATCCGATCGCCATTCTCAAAGGGGCACCCAATTTACCGGTTGCACAGAAATTTCTTGAATTCGTCTTATCAGAAAACGCGCAGAAACTCTGGATGCTCCGTGATACCGATCCGGAAGGGCCTAAATGGAAAGGTGGTTTAAACCGCGCGAGCGTATTGCCGACACTCTATGATAAACTCGGTGAACGATGCATCGTTCCGAACCCGTTTGCCATGGAAGGCACTCCTTTTCAATATGACTCTAAGAAGGGCAGCACTCGATGGGATCCCGTCAACGAACTCTTCGGGGTTCTGATTATCAATTCGCATAAGGATCTCGTCAATGCGTGGAAAGCAATTCAGAAGTGTAAAGACCCAGCAAAGCGCGACGCAGCGATTGCAGCTTTAACGAAGCTGCCGATAACCGAAGCAGAGGTGATGGAATTGGCGAGTGGTGCTTGGAAAGACCCGGAAGTCCGCAATGAGAAAATCAAGGAGTGGGGACAGTTCGCGAAAGAGAAGTTCAAAGAGGCGCGAAATCTGGCAAGATAGCCCCACTTACGCGGTGCTTATGGATTGGCGGGGTTGCAAACCCCGCCTGCTGGCACCGAATTTCAGCACTTAAACAGCGTCAAAAGCACCACTTTTAACGAGACTTTCAATACCCCGTTCACCCACTCCGTCTACCCGCGCACGAAAATCTTCTAAGGATGCAAACACACCTCCAGCGTCTCTCGCCTCTAAAATCTGGTCTACTGCTTCATTCCCAATTCCTTTTACAGCAATAAACCCAGAACGAATAGCTGTTCCTTCCACTGTATAGCCTTTCTCACTACTATTCACATCCAGCGGAAGCAGGTCAATTTCTACCCCCAGAAAATCGGCAAGTTTCCGACACTCTTCCCGGTAGCGTACGATTTTCGTTGCATCGCCTGCCTCCCCGGTCATCATTGCTGCCATGAATTCGTGTGGGTAGTGGGTTTTCAGGTATGCCATACGGTACGCTAACATTGAGTAAGCAACAGTGTGCGATTTGTTGAAGGCATAGCGACCAATAGGTTCAAGCAGCTCAAATATTTCCTCTGCTTCCTCTTTAGCGAACCCTTTTTTCATTGCCCCCTCAACGAACTTCTCACGTTGTGTCGTAAGTAACGCCTCGTTCCGCTTACCCATAGCGGCGCGTAGGATATCCGCTTCAGCAAACGTAAAGCCTGCAATATCGTGTGCGATTTGCATCACCTGCTCCTGATAGATGCATACACCGTACGTGCTTTTGAGTGCGCCTTCAAACGAAGGGTGCATATACTGCACGGGCTGTAACCCATTTTTCCGATCTATGTACCGTTGCATGTCCCCATTTTCTATCGGACCGGGACGATAGAGTGCGGGAATCGCGGAGAACTCCTCAAAGTTATCAGGCTTGAGTTCGGTAACAACCCGATACATACCAGAGGACCCTTCCAACTGAAATAAACCCGCGATGCGTCCGTTGCCGATGAGCGAATACGTTTGTTCATCGTTAAATGGAATTTCCGCTAACTCGATCTCAATGTCCCGGTTTGCCTTAATCATCTGGAGGCAGTCGTGTATCTCAGTGAGACTCCGTAAGCCGAGGGAATCAAATTTGATGATCCCGACATCTTCAACGATTTTACCTTCAAACTGCGTCGCGACTTGGTCGTGTCTATCCTTGAACAACGGGACGTAGTTTGTCAACGGTCCCTCTGTGACGACAATCGCAGAGGCATGACAGGAAACGTGCCGTTTCATACCCTCCACCGCTTTGCTAATCTCAATCAACTCTCTATTTTCGGGGAGTTCGGCGAGTGTCTGAAATTCGGGTACCCGTTCTAAGACCTCATCAAGCGTGATTCCGGGAAAGGGCGGAATTAGCTGCGTCAGCTTTTGGACTTTTTCGGGCGGTACCTCAAGTGCCCGCCCGACATCCTTAATAGAGGCTTTCGCCCCTAAGGTCGCAAAGGTGGCAACCTTGCCGACAGAATCCGCACCGTATTTTTTCGCCAAATACTCAATCACAGGTTCACGAGCGCGGTCGGCGAAATCAATATCAATATCCGGCGGATTGAGACGTTCAAGGTTTAAAAACCGTTCAAACAGACAGCCGTAATCCATCGGATTGAAACCGATGACATCAAGGGCGTACAGCACCAGGCTGCTGGCGGCGGAACCGCGTGCAGAAAGCGGGTACCCTTGTTTGTGGGCATAGTTGACGTAATCACTGACAATCAGAAAATAGTTGGCGTATCCTGACTGTTTGATGATGTCCAATTCATAATCAATCCGTTGTCGGATCGGTTCGGAGAGTTCACCATATTTTTTTCGCAAGCCTTGGTAACATAGTTCTCTCAAATAACTGTCGTGTGTCTGTCCATCGGGGATCTCATACTTCGGCATTGCGTCTTGTCGGTAGTCCAGTTGAAGATTGCACCGATTCGCAATTTCAAGCGTGTTACTGATAGCCTCCGGTGGATAATCCTTGAGTGCCTCCCGCATTTCGTCAACACTTTTAAAGTAGAAGTGGTTGTCAAACCTCGGACGCTTTTGGTCGTTGACAGTCTTCTTCATCTGGATACAGAGGAGCACGTCGTGCATGCCGTGGTCAGATTTACGGAGATAGTGGCAATCATTTGTGCCGACGAGCGGCAGATTGAATTCTTTCGCCAGCTGCACCATCACCGGATATGCCTCAAGTTCCTTGTCAATGTAGTGATTCTGTATCTCAACGTAGAGGTTTCGTTCACCCATTATCTCCATTAGCGTTTTGAAGTTCTGAACGGCTTCGTCTCGCTGATTTGCACAGAGGAGTTGCGGTACCTGTCCTTGGATACACCCGGTCAGTGCGATGATGCCGTCCCGGTGTTCACGCAAGATTTCCATGTCAATACGCGGCTTACGATTGAATCCCTCCGTGTATCCAAGCGATACCAGTTCTAAGAGGTTCTGGTAGCCGGTTGCATCCTCGGCGAGCAGCGTGAGATGATAGGGACCGCCGGGTTCTTGCGCACGTGTCTTTCGACCCCCTTGTGCGACATACACTTCACAACCGATGATCGGTTTAACTCCTGCTTCTGTTGCCTTGTTGTAGAGTTCCCATGCGCCGAACATGTTGCCGTGATCGGTAAGTGCAACAGCGGGGACGCTATTTTCGACTGCCCAATCCACCATATCTGGGATACGGCACGCACCGTCGAGCATGCTATATTCGCTATGGTTGTGGAGATGAACAAATTCGGAACTGGTTTTGGACGGAACATAAGTACCACCTTCAGGAGAGGTACCGTCCTGCTGAGTGGAGAATGGCGTGGTAGGTTCGCTTTGTGTCTCAACGCCTGTTGCCAGGACAGTGACATCAACTGTATCTTCAGGCTCAGGATTATCGTCCCTGTAGACCAATCCAAAAATGATCTGCGCTTGGGGCGCGACATCTTTGATGACTGTCATACCGGCATCCAATTCATGCATCATGAAATCTTGCGGCGCGCTGATGTGGACAATCAACCCAGGGGCATCGCTCATTTCCGCCCCATCTAAAAGCGGGGAGGAGACAGCGTTCTCCGCAGCGATTCGCGCCCGATTTTCACCGTTTGCTTTTCCTATACCCATCAACACCGGACCCGCATTCTGCATGACGCTCGCCACATCGTCGAAGTCAACAGTAATATCGCCTGACTCCACAATAATATCGGCGACACTTTTAACGCCGCGTAACACGGTTTCATCGCTTATGCGCAACGCTTCGCTCATTGAGGGTTCTGCATCTACAGTATCAAAGAGTCGTTGGTTCGGGACCACGATAACGGCATCGGTGTTCTCTCGAAGTTCATAGTGCCCGAAGTCTGCTTGTTCGGCGCGGTGTTGTCCCTCAGAATCAAACGGCCGCGTCCCAACACCTATTGTTAAGGCACCATGCTCTCGTGCAAGGGATGCAATTACGGGTGCAGCACCTGTTCCCGTTCCGCCGCCCATGCCTGCGACAACGAAAACCAGACGTGCGCCTGCAAGCGCAGCGTCAAGCGTTTCCAGATTTTCCTCAGCTGCGCTTCTGCCTATCTCCGAATTGGCATCTGCGCTAAATCCTTGCGTGGTGTCAACTCCGATCTGTATCTGCGTCGCGCCTTCACACGTGCGGAGTGCTTCCAAGTCTGTATTCACAGCATAAAATTCCACTTCTTTCCAATCAGCTGCCATCATCCGTTTGATGACGTTACCACCCGCGTTGCCGACACCGAAAACCTTAGTTTTGTCTCCTGACGGCTTTGCAACTTCTTTTTCATAGGTCATAGTTGTTCCCCTCTTAACTTCCTCTTTGAATCTTTCAGCAACACCAAATTCTTCACGCAGGAGCGTCCGAATTTGGCTAAGTCTTGTTTTGACGGTACCAACCGCCAAACCAAGTTCTTCTGCAATCTCGTTGACAGTCCACAACTCTAAGTAGTATAGCACCGCAACCGCGCGGACCCGCTCTGGGAGGTGGTGTACGGCTTCTGTTACAGCCGCGCGAAGTTCCGTCTCTCGGGAACGGGCAAGCACATCCCGATCGATAGTCTCAGCGAGTTCTTCTGCACTCTGAAGTATTTCGCCTCTGGTGTGCGACTTGGCGGTGTAGTATCTTCTGCAAGTCGTCCAGGCTATCTTTCGGAGCCAAGCCCCGAAACTGCTGACTTCGCGTAAGCCGCCGATGTTTTCCCAGACTGCCACCCAAACATCTTGAAAGATCTCTTCAGCATCGCGGATCTGACGGGAGTTAAAAACAACCAGTTGCCAAATTCTGGAACTGTGGCGGGCTGCGAGTTGCGCAAATGCCGCCTCATCCCCGTCTTGCACGCGCTGAATGAGCTCCTCGTCTGTCAAATCTGTGTACGTTGATGAATCATATCGCATAGACAAATTCCCAATTAGATTTCGCCAATTAGACTGTAGTTATAAAGAGGAGAATTTATGCGGAAAGGGTTTAAAAAAATGCAAACAGCCAATTTTTTTTTGCTATCGCCTTCGTGATGCCATGTCAAAACCGACCGCTGCGACAAGCACCACGCCTTTAATAATATCTTGCCATGAAGCATCCATATTCGCCATGCTCATTCCGTTGTTGAGACTTTCCATAACGAACGCGCCTAAAATTGCACCGAAGATGCTCCCGCGCCCACCCATTAGACTGGCACCCCCGATAACGCAGGCAGCGATAGCGTCTAACTCCAGCAACCGTCCGGCTTCCGGACTCGCACTCCCGACACGCGCTGTCATGACGACACCGGCGATTGCCATCAACGCGCCCATTGTCGCAAACACCCGCAACGTAATACCGCGGACATTAACCCCCGAAAGGTATGCCGCTTCTGCATTGCCGCCAACTGCATAGACATAACGTCCAAAACGGGTATGGTTCGCAATGAAATGAAACACGAACGCCAGTCCGAATAGAATGCAGACTGGAAACGGAATCCCTTTGTGGGCATTCATCACGGTGATAAAAGCGACAATCAGTGCCGATATTCCGACTATTTTCAATAGGAACATGGGCAGAGAGGCTTGCTCCGGGTTTCCGTATTGTAGCCGGTTGACACGCTGTCGGTAAAATCGGTAGCCGCTGATGCCGAGTCCGACACCCATAAGCGCCCATCCGAGTGTTGGCGAGAGGTAAGCGTTCCCAATGGCTTTGAGCCAATTGTCTGGGAGCAGGATGGTCTCGCCTTTGGTAAATGCCAGCATCAAGCCGCGATACGCCAAAAAGCCGCCCAGTGTGACGATAAACGCCGGGATTCGCTGATATGCGACGAGGTAACCCTGCATCAGTCCGATCAGGATGCCGATGCAGATAACGATGAAGAGCGTCACGAGAATCGGTTGCCCCCACCAGACGTGTACAATCGCTGCGATCGCCCCGAGTAAACCGGCACCGTAGCCAACTGACAGGTCAATGTTGGCAGAGACGATAACCAAGGTCATGCCGACAGCGAGGATGGCTGTGACGGCGGCTTGGCGGGAAAGATTGGATAGATTCCGAGTGCTAAGGAAAGTGCCACTGGTCAGCAGTGTGAAAATCACCCAGACACAGACAAGTGCAAGCACCATCGCATACATACGGAGGTTTATAGTAAAATTTAGAATTAATAGAACCCGCC
>CAZQIP010000063.1:0-27757 GCA_964593655.1 uncultured bacterium
GTACGTATATAGCGTTGATATTTATGCTGTGTCCTATTATCGCGTATTCTCAGACAAGTTTATACCGGTTGCCTACGGGGGATACCTCGCTTGGACTTGCGCTCAGTAGGCAGGATATAGGTATTACTAAACCCATAGTCACTACAACGGTTGGTGCTAATCTTGACTACGGTATTGAAGATGACTTAAAGATTTCTTTTTAAGCGGGGGTCGGATTGAGTGACGCACCAGCTATGCCACCAGCACCTACTGGTGTGATCGGTATCGTCCGTATCAAACCCTTAGGCGATACCGGCTTGGACTATTTTTGGAGAGCGGATTTCGGCGCCGTATTTTTTCGTACTGTTCAAGAGTCTACGAATCAGATTCTTGAGCGTTCACGTATTCTTAGGCTTTCAGGTGCGGCGGGTGTCTTAAAACGTCTGGAAACTGAGTCTGGACAGGTGATGCACCCGTTTTTCGTTTTATCTTATATCAGATCTTGGGAAACTTTAGAAACTAACCCAGAAGAGAATTGGACTTACACCAGATCGGCGCGCCGTGGAGACCTCGCTGGAGAAATCGGTATAGAGATTGAATGGTCGCCGACAGTAACAGCACTCGGTGGCTTACAGTTTTCTTTTGAGAGTCCTGATATCGCTTTTCGTGTTGGCTTAAATTTCTATTAAATAAATCACTCAAGATTAGATAACATTTGATTTTGGGGACCTAACTTTAAATGCAACTGACTAAGCCCTTCACATCAATGTGATAGGCTTAGTCAGCTGTTCAAGGTAAGAGGACCTACTACCACAACTCACTTTACATGCAGTGCACGCTGCTTTAATACCCAAGCAACGCAATCCCTTCCCGATACGTTTGTGCCGAATGCTGTAAGGAACCGAGCTCGTCTTCAGTCAGTTCAATTTCGAGAATCTCTTCTACACCGTTTCCACCGAGTTTAATAGGAACGCCAATATAGAGATCGTCAATACCATATTGCCCAGTGAGATGTGCGGAGCAAGGCAGCAGCCGTTTCTTATCCAAAATGATCGCTTCCGCCATCTGTGCCAATGAGGCACCGGCGGCATAATAGCCGCTCGTTTTCAGGAGATTGACGATTTCAGCACCACCATCGCGAGTCCGTTGTGCCATCGCTTCAATGCGATCTTCCGGTATCAGCTGCGGAATCGGGATGCCGTTAACGGTGGTATAGCGTGGGAGCGGAACCATCGTGTCGCCGTGTCCACCGAGGACGAGGGCCTGGATGTCTTCTACAGATACACCGAGTTCAAGAGAAATAAAATAACGGAACCGCGCCGAATCCAACACGCCTGCCTGTCCAACGACGCGATGGGATGGGAATCCTGAAACCTTCCACGCGTGGTAGGTCATGATATCCAACGGGTTCGTGAGCATCATAATAATCGTATCTGGTGAATGCTTCACCACGTTTTCTGTGACGCTGCCGACGATATTCGCGTTCGTTTGCAACAGATCTTCGCGCGTCATCCCCGGTTTACGTGGGGAACCTGATGTGATAATTACCAAATCGGAGCCTGCGGTTGCTGTGTAATCCAGGTCTCCGTCAATTGCGGCATCAAACAGTTCTACGGGCCCCATTTGCGCCATATCTAATGCTTTACCTTGCGGGACTCCGTCCACGATATCTATCATGACGACATCCCCAAGTTGTTTCTGTGCGATCAGGAACGCCGCTGTCGCGCCGACATTCCCCGCACCAATAACACTGATTTTTTTTCTTGCCACTTCTGCCTCCATTATGAAAATGTATAGTTTTTATCCTAAGATTGACAGTACTAATTATACCCAGAAATCTGCAAATAATCAAGTCTCTAATAGCTTTCAGTGCTCAGTTATCATGCTTCGCAGTGAGAACAGTTATGGTAAATTCGGTAATTACTTAGCGCGAACTGTGAGGTTGCTTCTTATGCTGGCACAGAAAACTAACAGCATATCCTACAAAGTTTATGTGACGACTGAATGTCCATGGATTTCTGGATCTTTGTGCTTGACTCTTTTGGCAAGATATATTATCATTTTTTTCAACGGATGCGGGGTTTCCGTTCGCTATTATTTAACCGAAGCCTTCAGATTTTTAGGAACAGAGATAAATGAATTTCCGATTTTTGGCAACAAAACAGAAAACAATGATAATGGGAACCTTACTGCTACCGGCAGTAACCATACTCCTACTAGCTCTACTCCAGCTCTTGCCGGTGCGACCTTATCTTTGGTTACATATCTGTTTGATGACAATCTTATTTTTTTTGACAGCGTGGACCCTATTATCTTGGTGGTTGTGTTGGCATCCTGAGCGCGAATCCCGCTCCGTTCATGTATGGGGGTTGATTATTACAATCAGTTTTACCATGTTTGGAATGGTGGGATCCATAGTACTCAGATACTTACTTTTTTAAAATAGGTACCCAATGTTTTGCCTGCCGAAGCCTTTTCAGTTATCACTTTGTAGAAAGGTATAGATAGGTTTTTAGGAACAGACATAGATGAATTTTCGATTTTTGGCAACGAAACAAAAACCCATAACGATGGTAAGTGCACTAGCATTAGTGGTAATGGTACTACTATTGACTTCACTCAAACTCCTACCGGTACAACCTTATCTCTGGTTGCATTTTTGTTTGCTTACAATTGGTGGTTTTTTAACGGGGTGGGTGTGTACATCAACGTGGCTGTGTAGGCATCCTGACCGTGAGTCCCGCTCTGTTCATGTATGGGGGTTGATTATTACAGTCGGTTTTACCATGTTTGGGATAGCGGGACTCATGGTCATTCGATACTTAATTTTGTAAAATAGATGCTCAATGTCTTACCTACCGAAACCTTTTCAGTTATCGCTGTGTAGAGAAGTTCGCGCAAATCTTGGTAGAATAAGAACTTGCCATATTCCAAAATGGAATTCAGATAGTGAAGGGGTCTATTAATCCATTAACTTGATCTCACCCCAGCGTGAAGCGAGTTTTCCACGGGCTTCTACCGAGTAAGGCAGACTCTCCGATTTTACGAAAACATCATCAACCGCGACTTCAACCTCTTGGTCAGCAGTGAGGTAGATACTCCACCACGGAAATTCGCCTAAATCGGCATTAGAAGAGATGTCATCCTTCTTCCATTCCGTCTTTTCACCCGGATCAACAGTAACTGCCATTTCATGCTTCGCGTCGTTCCATTCCAAGCGAAGTGTTCGGAGCATATTCGTATTTTCAGGGATGTCCTCATAAGAAAACGCCTCCCAACCGCCGAGTTGTCCGACAGACCCAGAACCAAACACACCTTTCGGCCCCCAGTTGTGTTGGTGGCTCGGCGACATACCGAAAACCCAGTTCGGATTTTTCCAGTTCGGTTCCTCGTTCGTACACAGCACCCCGAACCAGCCGCCTGCATCAGAGAGTTCAGCAACCTTCACCGTGAACTGGATGCCGAGGATGTCGCGCGGTTCCCATCCGAAAACGAGCTTGAAACCCGGATCGCGACCCCCAGGACTTTTAACTTTCATCTGAAACACGCCGTCCTTGATCCCCATCTCTAAGCGGTTTTCAGGGATAAACTGGACCCATTTCGTGCCGAGGTCTGGTATCTGTCCGGGGGTCTCGTCAATTGCGTCTAAATCTCCCTCAAAATCGTCGTAAGGTTTCCATTCGGGTGCAGCAAACGCATTGGATAGCGTCAGTGCTGCCAAAATGCAAATAAACAATATAGTTTTCATAGGTATTTTACCAGTAATATTGTGTGGATGACGCTCATTAGCAGAACGAGACGAAAAATCCACCGGATAACACGCGAGTTCGGGAACTCCAATTTAAAAACAAACAACTGTGCTGTCGCCATCCAAGCGCAAGGCGTTACAAGACACTGATTTAGAAAATTATAGGTGTCACCAAGAAACAGCGTGATAAAGGTACCGATTGCAAGGGATAAGATAATCAGATTGAAAACCGTACCGAATTTACCTGATCGACTGGCGACAATAAGCCATTTTTTTAAAAATTCCTTCTTCAGTTCATAGTCGTCGCTCATCTGAAACTTCTATCCTTCTAACCTTTTTTAACGCAAACCGAGTATTTTTAGCCCAAGCCGGGCAACTTCCATCCTTCCAACCAAATTCCTTCCATTTTCCAATCACGCTCGCGAAAGTCGTTAGTCCTTAAAACGGCTCAAAATTTGTGTTAATCCTTCTACTTCTTCACCGCGTTTCATTCTTATTTCAATGTGTGCGCTCGCGAGGTATTCCCGTCCTTCCCGCTTATCGAAACCGATAATAGGTTCGCTTACAATCTGCATCTCGTCTGTGAGTTCTAAAGTGAAATTTAGGGATCGGAAATCCGGAAGCCAAGCGGTCAAAATCTGGCGAACCTCTTCCGCAATCGGAGAGGTTTCGGACTCCAAGTCGGTATCCTCGATGAGCGTAAATCGGATCGCTGCAATTGCCCAGTCTTGTATAAGTACACGAGCGATTTCAGTTTGTAGCATTGCCCCAAAATTGTCATTGGCGTTGTCCTTCGCCGCATCGCAGGTTTTCAGCCCGGTTTTGAGCCGCTTAAGCAACGCAATAATTTGCTGGTCCGTGTCTGCTTTTTCTACTCGATCTATTACAAATGCCAGGTGTTCGGCGGTGACACTGAATTCAAGGCGTTGTGGGGGCGGTGCGTACTTCCAACCCTCCTTTTTCCGCTTTTTCTCTTGAGATTTTAAATGATCAAAAAAGGATTGCAAGTCCTTGAATTGGGCACTATACTCTTCCTTAATACGGTAGCATTCTTCGAGAATGGGATCAGGTTTCATTTTAGTTTACCTCAATCAGCTCTGCAGGTGTGCAAATAATAGTGGGTCGGAAACCGTTATCTCTGCAGATTTTTTCGATAAGTTGCCGTTTATGAATATTGGCAATGTGTTTATAGTTCCATGTTGCAAGATATTCAACCTCGTATACGGCGGCAATGGCAATATGCTTTGCGTCGGCCTGGGAACTCCGGGGCACAGCTCCTGAATCAAGTAATTTTTCAGTAAATTGGATAACTGCAGGTGTAGTTTCAAACACAGTCAAGGGACGTAATAGATGAATACGATGCTGTGCTAAAGTTTTATCGCCTTCTTCAATCTCGTCCAAAACTGCGTCCGAAATAACAAAATCAAATCTATCAGCATGTTCATGCCAAAACTGTTGAGTTGTTTGTTGCCGAGCGGCTATCGTTGCATTTCGGCTGAGGCGTGCAGCTAAGTAACTAACGACTGTAGTTTCAATATAGACCTTCGGTTTTTTGTCCGTGAATAACATCTTAGAATTGGCTTTTCTGTTAATCTTCGTTCAATAAAAGATATAGATATGTTACCCTAAATATGGATGAGATGTCAAATTTTGCTAAAAAATTGTGTAATGAGGAAGGTAAAATGTGTATTGAGGAGATATAGTTGGACGAGGTATGCAAAGCAACCCCGTCCTAACAAATTATGACTTAAGCGTGCCGAGGTCCCATGGCATAAGCAGGGTTATCGCCAAGGTTCTCAATAAGCCAACCGCGCAGCGGCACGTCGTCTTCAGAAGGAACGTAGCGTCCGTTGTTTCGAGTAGCGGCACCGAGCAGCTGACGGCGGATCGGATCGCAGCGTTCATAAAGCGGTTCAACGCTCATCTCATCCTTCGGACGAATCCAGCGATACCCATAGCCGTAGAAAAGTGCCTTCCGTGTAATTTCGGAGTGGTTCGGGCTGCGCGAGTGCCAGAGTCGTCTGTCAAATAGGACAGCGGTTCCAGGTTCGACACAGACTGGCATCGCATCATCAGGCACATCGTCTGCAGTCGCTTCACGTGGATCGCGGCTGATCTCATATTCTGGAACCGCCATATCTGACTTTAGATGGCTACCCGGGCGGATATAGAAATTCCCACGTCCCGGTTCAGAGACATCTGTGAGGAAATATGCCACTTTCATGGACAGACGTGGACGCGGATGTGTCTCCATTTCGATGTTGACGCGTCCGCTATCTTGATGCCATTCCAACCACCCTTCACCTTCTTCGGCATCTGTCGGTGCTGGCGGTTTGACGTGCATGTGCGCGTGGTATAGGTAGATATTCCATCCCAAGATGCCCCAGACTTTGGGTAACGTCGTCGGCATATCTACAAGATTTAAAAGCGCGTCATCGGCACCCAAGAAATCCGACCAACCCCACTGTGAGCCGGGTTTTGCTCTGCCTGTAGCGAGTGCTTTGTTGTACAAGGTATCTACAGCATATGTGAGGTGTTCCCGCATCTCTGATGAGAGCGCGTTGGGTATATACAGATAGCCTTGTTCTTCAAAATGTGTACGTTCTTCTTCAGTGATTAAGTGAGGGAGATACTTCTCAGGCGAAGCCTCCATGCCCATGTTAAGAAGTTCGTTCATAGCAATTTCTCCTTGTAGCACAAACTTTTAGTTTGTGGCATATCGCCCGTAAGTTGACATTTTGCCCGAAAGTGCGCCTTTATCAAACTCACGTTCCCACAAGGGCTAACGGACAAACTCATCAAGGAATTCGCGTGAACGGATCAAACCGTCAGATTCTGATTCCCACGTGCGCCAGTAACGGTAATCCTCAAGTTCTACACTGACAATACCGTCAAAATCCTCGTCCTCTAAACGTTGTACCACGCGCAACCAATCCACAATGCCGTCACCTGGAATGGTATAACGCCACCAATCTTCACCGAAACCGCGAGCACTTTGGAAACTCGGTCCCAAATTGCCGTGCAGATAGAGAGCTTCTTCGTCGAAGGCAGTATCTTTCCCGTGGACGTGTTTGACGTAGGCTGCGAATTCATTTAGTGCGCGGAGATAGTCGATACCGATTCTGACAAGGTGTGACGGATCGTAGTTGAGTCCTAAACCCGGAGAGTCACATTCTGCGAACATCGCACGCCACATTTCTGGTGTGCAACCAAGCGCGGGATAATCGGGACCGGGACCAGGCCATCCCTCTACTGCGATCGTTACACCGCTGGACGCAGCAAATTCGGCGATAGGTGGAATCGTCTGCTTCCAAATATCAAAGTTTTTTGCTCGACCAAGACTGGCATCTTCCGGTACAAAGACGCAGAACATAATGTGGACATCGTTGTCAGCAGCGGCTTCGATAGCATCTTTTGCAGCGGCAGCACCGGCTTTCTGTTTAGATTTTTTCGCGCTCAGTAAGTCTCTGGTACCCGGGAGATCCGCGGAGCCGATAGCAAGACCGGCATCTCTCGCGGTTTGGACAATTTCGGGGGTGACTTCTCCAATATCAACGGCATCAAACCCGTTATCGACACACCACTTGCAGAAATCCGCGAAGGGTAATTGACGGGCTGTGCCCGGAATTCGTAATCCTATCTTCATAGGGGCTCCTGTAATATGTTGACGGTTGTCAATTATCAGTTATCAAATTTTTTAACTATGGAACTCCACTCTGTTTTTCTGTATAAAGATGCTGCCCTTATACGGAGACCAAAGAAAACTGCCTTGGTCCTGAACCCGGCCGCAAATTGACCAAAAACCAGATTCTTCTCTAAGAACAATCTGCGCGAAGGTCCGATAGTTAAAAAAATTAAAATCCCATCAAACCGCAGCAGCGTCGGCATACGGGCATAGGCCCATCACTGCTTATGGACTGTCGGAACTTCATCGCCTTCTGATTATTCCACATATCAACGACCTTGTCTGTCTTGATATTGCCGATGATATAGTCGTGGTAATCACGACAGAGGCTAACATCGCCATTACTATCGATCTCCATCGTCATGTAGATGCTGACACACTGGTTGTAGCCAAAGGTTTGCTCATGATCGGTGTAATAGCGTTGGATTTCGCCTTTTGTGTTGAGTCTCGGCATCATAATCGGCGGGCAACGGCGTTGCTCACTCGAGAGATTTTCCATCTCTTCAAAGCGATCCAATATTACGCCGTGATCAAAGTCTTTCCACGTTCCGATCCAACCGTAATGGGTTTGTGGTTTGAAACCGAATCGGTTCTCAAATTCTTCTGTGTGTTCTTGCGCGGATTGCGAATCTATCCACCAGGTGAGATAGAAGATTTGGGCATCGGCATATTGGCTGGTGAACTTATAGAGATCTACAACCTCATCTATGTTATACATTGTGACGCAGCTCAATGGGATAATGTAAGGGAAGGCAAGGTTCCGCTTCTCTTTCTCTGCACTCAATGTTTCCAGAGCCGCTTTGACATCCTTGAAGTTGTCATAGTTTTCTGATACACCCGGACGTTGCGTGTTGTGAATTTCCTCATTCGGTCCATCAACACTCAAGTAGATAATTTTGCAGGTTTCCAAAATATCGTCGGCACGCCTTGCGATATTCGTCGCGTTGCTAACGAGCGAGATAGGCATACCTTTCTCTTTGATATAGTGCATCAATTCGATAATACCGGGGTAAAGCATCGGTTCGCCGCCCCAGATATACCAAACAGGGGACCAGCCTTGATCAACAATCTGGTCAACGAGTTCTTTATAGACTTCGACTGGAACTTCGCGTTGTTTGAGTTCTTTGAGCGATTTTCCGTGAAGGTAACCGTTATCACCCCACTGCCCGCAAGAATGACAACGGAGGTTACACATATCGGTAATTCGGAGGCTTACCAATTGAATAGGGTCGCCTTTGCCGTGTTTCGCACCGAGCGGGTGTCGCCAGTTGAAACTTTCCTTGGCGAGTTGATAACGCATGAACTTGCGCGAAGTCCCCCAATCCTCCGACATGGCGGTGGCGAGTTCATTAACAAGAAATCTTGATGAAATTCGACTTCGTAGTGCCATTAATGCTCCTTTTATTCGTTATCAGTTATCGGTTGTCAGGGTTAGCAAGTGAAGAAAGTTTCAAAGTGTTCTAAAGTTATGAAGTTATCAACTGGACGGATTTCTCAACTTTACTCTCACTGCGAGGCAACTTTACTAGACTTTATGAACTTCTTTAACTGAAAACTGACGACTGACTACCAATAACTAATTTAGGATTCTTCTTCTGATTTTACAAGTGTGAGTGCCGCAGAATTCATACAATAACGTTTGCCAGTCGGCGGCGGTCCATCGTCGAAAACGTGCCCAAGGTGTGCATCACACCGACTACAGACGACTTCAGTGCGCGGCATGAAAAATATACTGCGGTCTGATTTCGTCTCAATACATTCGGCGGAAATTGATTCCCAAAAACTGGGCCACCCTGTTCCAGAGTCAAACTTAGTTTCGGAACTAAAGAGCGGGTTATCGCAACAGATGCAGTGATAGATCCCCTGTTCTTTAGAATCGTGGTATTCCCCCGTAAAAGCGCGTTCTGTACCTTTCTTCCGAGTCACTTTAAATTCTTCTGGTGTGAGTTGTTCTTTCCATTCTTCTTCCGATTTGATGACTTTTTCTGCACCCATTTTTTTCTCCTCTCGTGAATATAGGGCAAAACATACTGTTAAAAGTCCTTTCTGAATACTATGCCATATTTTAAGAAAAAAATCAAGGATGTTTGAAATCCGGTCTACAATTACACTTCAAGCATTGTCTTTCTGCTTTCGTTTAACTGCACCTAAGACCCGACACTTTGTCGCCGACAGAATTTCATATCGCACCCCACCCCAAGTAATTTTGCGTTGGAATACAGCATATACGGCGTTGAGACCCGCGAGGAATATCCCGACTGAAGTCACATAGGAGGAGACACCTATTGTCTGTCGGACCTTTGGCATGTCTTGGAGCCAACGCGGTAGGTTTTTGGAAAAAAGACGATAACTGAGTGCCTCCAGGAACGGGATAAAGATAACCGGTAGTAATTCTCTCCTGTGAAATAGAAACGGGAGCGAACCCAATATGCAAACACCTTTCGGTAGAGAAACAATGAGGCTTGCGAACCATTGCGCCCAGAGTCCCATGTGGAACGTCATAATCACCTGCCGGTTTGTAAATTCAAAAATCTGGTGCCATGTCCGGTTGGCGGTGCGCGTAATCGCTACACAGTCTGGAACAAAATGCACCTTCTGTTTAACATCTCGCATTGCAAGCGTCGTATTCAGATCTTCGATGGTTGCTTCATTCCAACGTTGAAGGATTTTGGCTTTTTCGAGCATCTCGCGTCGGAAAGCGTTAGAGCCACCCCATACCATTGTGTACCGATGGTCACCCTGGACGCTCATCTGGAAATTCACCCAAATTGATTCTACAAGCGATGCGATATTCCAGGTTTGTGGAAAATAGAACCGTCCACCGACAGTTGTCCCTATATCGGATTTTTGGAGAGGGTTGACAAGCAGCGTTAACCAATTCTCTCGGATAGCGACATCGGCATCCACAAACGCGATGACTTCAATATCGTCTGGAAGTTTTTCGATCGCTGTCAGGAGATTCTGCACCTTTTGGGAACGTGGGCGGTCGTTTTCAACGATGTTCGGTGCTAATAGCACGTGGATGTTCGGATGCGGTTCGGCTATTTCACAGAGGTATGGATAAGAGACATCATGACCCGAATCCGCTTTTTGGTGTGTGACGAAGAAAACTTCATACGCGCCCGCGTAGTCTTGATGCAGAAGCCCTTTCGCGTGTGCCTCCGTGTCAGCATCCCATCCGTAATGAGGGGCGATAATTGCTGCCTTAGGGGTGTAGGTTGGCCGCTTTGCACCGCGTTCGCGCCGGGCGTAGAAAAAAGAGCGGCTAATGATGAGTAATTCAACAACAAAGAAAAAATAAGCGGTTGCGATAATATACGTCTGCATAGCGTTCAACCATTACTCTTCCGAGGTACGGATCCGTTCAAGAGTCGTTTTCAGTTTTGGAATAAGTTCTGCAGTAAGCAGAAAAATTAAATGCGGTTCATGTTGGAGCCGCGCGTAGAAATGTCCGGATGCATCGACTCGGTTTCCAACTTGTAAGGTATAGACTTTCTGATTCCGAAGTTCGACGGTCAGCTGCACATTCGGGGTACTGAAACCTGTGTCACCATCGGTCGGTGTGGATTTGCTCCCTACGAATGCGGCTGCCATCAAATCATCAAGCGTGTAGATGATAGCGTTCACTTCGGCGTTGTTGGCATCCTCTTGCACCGGCGCGGTAAGCCGCCAGTTCGTTCCAAGACGTTGACACGTGAAAGTAGGTGCTCCAGGCACGGTTGAGGTCAATCGAATCGCATCGTCAATATGGAAGTTAAGGACCTGTTTATCTCGTAACCATGCTGTGCCTTGCGCAATCTTATCAATTAAGGTCCGTTTAACGCGACTGACTTGTGGAGACTGCTCTGCTTTGACATAGACAGTGCCATCCTGCGTATAGTCTCCAATGCCTAAAACGGTTGGCTTTTCTTCACCGCGCTGTGTGAACGTGACCTTGATTGATGGTGTTGCTAATCCGTACGATGCAAGGCTTCCGGTGGAATCATCAACGAATGCAGCAGCTTCGAGGGAATCTACACCAAAAAGTAGGTCGTCCACTGCTTCAGCATCTGCCTTTATTTTCCCTGTCGGCGTTTGCAATTCCCAGATGTTATCAAAGTTTTTCGTGCAAACAGTTGTTTCTCTCTCTTGTTTGATTTCAATGCGAATTGTATCGGTGCGTTGAAAGTCAATGACCCGTTTATCGCGCAGATCAAAAACAGATTTATTGAGAAGGTGATAAATATCTTCAGCGACAGTGTAGACGGCATCTTGATAAACGGTCGTCTTGACATAGACGCGTCCGTGTGTGTTGTTCTCAGACGGAATTGAAGCACCGATATCGATCGCGTAGGTCTTATCTCCGTCCGTGAGTTCCACCTGAATACGTGGATCATCTAAACCGGACTTTTCTAACTGTGCGTTAGTATCGGCACCATCTGCTTCAAAGGTTGACACTTTTAGTGAGCGCAATTCCGAAAGAAGGTCCTCAATTTCTTCGGTATCTGCTTTTGCTTCAAGTGGGTGTATAACGTGCCATGTCTCGCCTCGTTTTTCACACTTAATGGCACTTGATAGGGAGGCAGAGCCTGCATCCCTATGTTTAAACTGAATGCCTGAAACAGTTTCCGGATTGAATTTAAGAACGGACCGGTCGCGAAGGTCTGTCGGCGATTTCGTCAGATCATCAAGTGCACTGGATTCGATGAGAAAGATATGTGCTTCCGACTTTTCCTTCACATAAACGGAGAAGTTAATCGCCTTTTTGCCAATAAGAAAGGTTGCTGTTGGAGAACCTCCTTTCGTCCAAAGCGAAAGCCTTATACTCGGTGTATCCAGTCCATACTGTGCCAACTCGGTTACTTCAAGTGTCTGCTTGACGCGTTTGTTGAGGATGTCATCTAACATCTGACTGACTTTTTCACTGTTAGCATCCGCCTGAAATGGTTTTGCTAACTGCCAGTTATCGGGTGTGTCCTTTACCAATTTCAGGTCTTGATATGCCGCATCGGCAAACGCGATTTCCACCTCTTGAACCGCATCGCGTGCTACACCGTAGACCTGATGAATCGGAGGCTTTTCGTTTTCAACTGCCTTATCGGACGGTTCCTGAAAAAACAGATAGTACGCACCGCCAATGCCTACGAGAAACACAATGATAATAAGCGTTGTCCGAAAATTCACCCGTTTTCTCCTTTGCGGCGCTGCCACCAGACGATTAACCCAGCGGTAAAGACAATTGAAGAGATCAGAAAGACGGAGGTTATCTGCACTAAGCGTTCATCTTGAACGAGCATCTGGCGCAGAGTTTGGCCGCGTAAGTCGATTGGGCGGATCGTGATGAGATCTTCTTCTAATGTGAGCCAATTGATTGCAGCTAAAAAGAGATCTCGATTTGGTTCTCGGAAAATAGCATTCGCCGCGAAATCTGAGTCCCCAACGACGACAATCCGGGTTAAGTCGCGTTCTGTTTCTTTGTCACTGGTTTCGTCAACTTTTTGTTCAGCAGCAATGGCGATAGACACAGGTGGTGGCGTATCTACATCAGCGGTATAGATAAAACCGGTGAAATCTTCGCTGAAAGTTCCGTCGGTTTCACGCTGCGTTTCACCCCAACTGTTGCCGGTTTCGCCGACAGTTTTGAAGAGAGTTTTCACGCTGAGACTGTTGGCTCTATCTGCTATCGGTGTAACAGAGCGAACTACCGGAAACGCTACCGGTTCTCTCATAGCACGTGTAATCTCGTGCAATTCAAGCCCCGGAACCGGCGCGCTGGGCCCAAATAGAGGGACAAACTGTTCTTTGTCAATAACGAGATCATTTCCTATGGCGATACCCCATCTCTTCATGAGTCGAACGAGTCCACTATTTACATCCGCTGCGGAAGTTACCGATGGATCGAGCATCAGGAACAGTTTTCCACCGAGCGTTAAGTATTTTGCGACTACGTCAAGTTCATGACGCGTCAAAGCGTTTTTTGGACCCGCGATAACCAGTGTCGCACAATCTGCTGGAATGGCAGGTTCTGTCAAAAGTGAGAGGGCGGACGCGACATAATTCTGGTTTTCTAATTCTGTCCGCACGTTACTATAGCCGTTTTTATTCAAATCGCCGAGCCCGTGTTCTTCATGACCAACAAGAAAATAGACTTTCTTGGTTTCGTTACGTGTGAGTTTCAGGATTGCGCTCGTGAATTTCTGTTCATCAACAACGGTTACCTTTTCTTGTCGCTCTTTATTTTCAAAAATGATCGTTCCGTCGTATTGCAGCTGATACTTTTCGCGAAGTTGGAGGTCAACATAGGGATCTTTAAATGAAACAGTTAAAAAATCTGTTTCGTGCTGGTACAATTCTAAAATGTCTTTAGCACGGGTTGCTAATTGCTGAATATCGTTGCTGAAGAAGGCTGTTACCTGAATTTCCGTTTTGAGGTTTTTGAGTATAGTCTGGGTCGGTTTTGAAAGCGTATAGAGCTGCAGTTTAGTTAAATCTACTCTTTTATCAAAACGATGTGCAACGATAGCGTTGGCAAAAACAGCGATGCCGATAACTCCGGCGATCCCCAATGCAACGTTCGCACCGTAACGCGCTTGGCGGCTGACGAAGAAGTTTACAAAGTCTGCGAACCGCAACCACGCAAAAATAATGAGTGAGATCAGTGCGAGGAGCAGACAGACCCAAAAAACAGGCCACGCACGAAAAAGTCCACTGGCAGTGGCTATGAAACTGAAAATCAACGTAAGAAGCCCAAACAATGGACCAGCAATATTCTTTTTCGTTTCCATGTCCTACCTCCATTTTGATGACTCAATGGACTTGAACGTTGCAAACAGGCAGACACATGTAAAACTGACGTAGTAGACAACATCTTTCAGAGGGATGACACCGCGGGCAAAGTCGTGGTAGTGTTCAGATAGCGATAGGTAACTCAAAAATTTCTCAATCGTGCCGCCGCGCGCTGAAAGCGCGCCGATTACCCATAATGTTATCAGGATACCGAAACTCGTTAGTGCCGCAACAAGTTGGTTTTTACACATTGATGACATCAACAAGCCTAATGCCAGAAAGGAGGTGCTAATCAGGATGACCCCAAGATAACCACTTAGCAGGAGCCCGCTGTCGAGGTAACCAAAACTTTGTGTTAATAGTGGAAATAGAAGCGTCAAACCGAGTAAAATCAGCATCAGTGTGGAGCTGGCGAGGAATTTGCCGAGAACTACCTGGCCATCTGTAATTGGCGATGTGAGGAGAAGCTCAATTGTCCCTGATTTCCGTTCCTCTGCAAAGAGTTTCATTGTCAACACCGGTGTAAAAAAAAGTAGAATGATTGCCATGTTACCGAAAAGTGTCTCTATCACGAATGCCCCCGTCCCACCCTGTCTGCTTGCAGTAATAAGTATGACGGAAAAAAGGAACCCTGAAATCGCTGTGAAAACAAAACAGACGAAATAGGCGATCGGTGAGACGAAATAGGTGTAGAGTTCTTTCGCGCAAACTGCAAAAATGTTTCTCATGGGTGTTTGGTTATCAGGAATCAGTCGTCAGTTATCAGTTGTTAGTGGCGTTACATAGAATGCTTGGTAAATTGTTTTTGAACCTTTCCGATAAAGAAGGGACCGAGGGATTCAATGTATTTGGTCGTCTGCTCCGTTTGACGCATATCCTGTATCAATCGCGATAACGGATATAATTCGGCACCGACTAACCCGATGACAAATTCGTTGTCGTTCGTATCTAACCCGAAGCATGCCAATCGGATGTCACTTGCGTATCCACCCGCGGCGTAGCTGCGACCGAGCATCGCGTGTTCACCTAAAATCCGCCCGCGTTCGCGGTGTTCGAGCCGATAAAATTCCGGGTTCCTACGCAACGGATACCAAATCGCCCACGGAAATTCGGGGTTAAGAGCGTTTTGAAGCGGTTTGTTGAGAAGCCACTCTTCCAAATTCGGTTCTCTACCACTTGCGTAGGTTCGACCGAGCATCGTCATTTCTGGACGGTATGAGAGTTTGGCACCGTGTTGGAGGCCCGCCAATAGGTCTCGCACTTCTGTTGCTAACACCGCTGGGTCTTCCGTAATGAAAATCACGCCAATGCCTGTTGGATTGTTGAGATCATCGTATAGGACAGCGTTCAGGCTGCTCTTTTCAAGCACTTCAATGATACGATATGTGTCTGAGCAGTCCGAAAAGACATGGAGTTGGAAGAACAGACGGCGGTCGCTAACCTGTGGTGCGCCATCAATCGGTGCCCCGACTTCTCGAAGGTCTACCGGTTCTGGTCGTGAGGGTCTTTTTCGTTCAGTGTTCATGATTTTTTAATGGCTTTCCGATTTAGGGTTGACAGTTATTTCTGCCGACGGCTGACTGTTATTCTCAACGTTTGGTGGTATATGATGCGCGAATCCACTCTTCAAGCACCTGATCCGGATTTTCTACGACTCCCTTTGGGAAGGTGAACACGGTCTGTCCAGTGTTCTGCTTGATAAGGTTCAAACCGTGCTGATAACTTTCAAGGAGTCGGTCACAGATCTGTTGTATCTCTGTTGCGTCTGTCACCGCACGTTCACAGATAAGTGCAGTGGCTTCGGCATCGAACTGAATCTCTAACTGGTGTTCGGCGTAAAACTCTGCCTCATACCGGCGGACTTGCTCGTGCATCACCGTCCTACGATTGTAATCGGCATCTTCGGTGATGCGCTTGAGCTCAACATCTGGCGCATCTACAACCGCGTCCGTGACGACAAATTCACTAACGCCGGTGGAGGGCAGTTCAAATTTATAGTCGCGTAAAACCTTTTCGCAGACTGTCATTAAAGCGCGCGCACCTGTTTTCTGCTCAATTGCTTTTTCAGCGATTCGGCGTAGACCGTTATTGGAAAACAGAACTCTGATCCCATACGCACGGAAAGCGTTTTCATACTGTCGAATAATAGAGCCCTCGGAGTGTTTCAGAATATAGAAAAGATCGTCTACCGCAAGTTCATTACAAACAACATGCACGGGAAGTCGTCCAATGAACTCAGGTTCAAAACCGAAGTCGATGAAATCTTTGGGTGTGACATCCTCAAGATACTGTGAGGCATCATCCGTTTGGCTGGCGATTTCAGCGTTGAACCCGATCCGGCTTTGATGCATGCGTTTTTTGATGATCTTCTCCATACCGGTGAACGCACCGCTGATGATAAACAAGATATGACGCGTGTTAATAACCTCTTTGTCAACTTTCCCGCTTTTCTGGAATTCCATCGCGGCACGCATCTGAGAGGCGACATCGTTTCCCGCACGCAGATCGACTTCGGTCTCTTCCATCAATTTGAGAAGCCCGATTTGCACGCCACGTCCGCTCACATCGCGTCCGATAATATTCGGCGGTGTCGCGATTTTGTCCGCTTCGTCGAGGTAGATAATACCGTATTGCGCCAATTCGAGATTGTCATCGGCTTGTGTTACCAATTCACGGATTAAGTCGTCTACATTCGCACCGACGTAACCTGTCTCACTGAATCGGGTGGCATCCGCTTTGACAAACGGCACACCGATGAGTTTGGCAATATGTCGGATAAGATAGGTCTTACCAACCCCCGTCGGACCGAGCATAACGATGTTCTGTTTTGAATAGTCGGTGTCGGCAGCATCAGGATTTTCATGGCATTCTCGAACATGGTTATAGTGGTCGCAGACAGCGATGGCAAGTGCTTTCTTCGCTTCGTCCTGCTTAATCACGTAGCGGTCGAGGTATTGCTTAATCTCTCTCGGTTTGAGATCAAACTTCAAATCGAAAGTCTTTTTCGGTTCGGGTGCCTCTGCTTCTCCTTCAGGGGTCGGTTCGGTAGCGGTCGCGTTCATCACGCGGACAGTACCGCCATATTTCTTTTCCAAATATTCTTGGAATTCCTTCTCAATTTCTTGCGGTGTGGGGATTTTTTTGTTCGTGTTCATAGTTTTGTTATCCTGTTCCTGTGAGTTCTCGGCGGACGATTTCAGTACCGGCGACCATCGTTTTCAATTTGGCGGCGGCTGCCCACCGTGCTGTTTGGCTGAAACCGCAATCCGGTGTAATCGCAAGTTTTTCAGGGCGGACATGCTGGAGTGCTTCTCGAAGCAGTGCCGCGACATCCTCTGCTGTTTCTACATAGTAGTTTTTGACATCGATGAGCCCCGCTGCGAGCTCTTTGTCGTTTGGAAATTCGCTCCACAACTCGATTTCTGCCATCTCTCGGTTCGCAAATTCCAAAGCAAGTTGATCAAATGCCGCGTCAAGGATATGCGGGAAAAGCGGACGATAGGAACGTTTGCCGACTGCCCTGCCGCGGTAATTTCCGAAACAGATATGCAGTCCAATCTTAGCAGAAACACCTTCGACCGTATGGTTGAACAACTTCACAAATTCCTGCGGTCGGTCAGGATAGACAGCGTAAGAGGGTTCATCTAATTGGATGAATTCCGCGCCTGCTGCCACAAGTTGCCGAAGTTCTGTATTGATAATCGCTGCACACGCGTAAGCAACTTCAAGGCGTTCTTTATAGATACCACCTGTCTGGATGCGTCCTGAGAGTGTAAACGGACCTGGGCATGTTACCTTGAGCGGTTGCGTCGTTTCGTTTTTCGCAAACGCAAATTCTGGGAGAATACCGAGTCCATCGGGGGCTGCAAGCGGAACGGAAGGCAGCCATTTACCGCGCTGATCGTGTCCGTCGGGTCCCTGTGTTCTCGGTGCAGGGAGTTGTTCTAACCCAGTAAGCCGTTCATAGAAACCGAGCACAAAATCTTGGCGACGCATTTCACCCTCTGTGACAATGTCAACCCCGGCGCGTTCTTGGTCAGCGATAGCCGTTCGGACCGCGTCATCAAAGGTTTCGGTAATATCGGTTTCGCCGAGTTCACCGCGTCCGATTGCCTCCAGTGTCACGCACAGCCAACTCGGCGGTGCGTAACTTCCGATAGTACTCGTAGGTATCAATAGGTCTGTCTCTTTCATATACGCCTCTATTTTTGGTCTCGGAAGTTCGTGAATTTAATTAACTCTGATTTCCTTCTTATGTGGCTACTCTTGATTTTCTACGTCAGCGACGCTATTTTCACTACTATTCGACCCTTGAACGGCTTTCTGCGTTTGACGTGAGGCTGCCTCACTTTGCAAGTAGGCAATATACCGATCGATATCATGATCGAATTTCTCAGAAATCATACGGCGAACACGCCGAGTATCTTCAACAATTGGGGAATCTTTAATCATTGGGATCTCCTATTAACTGATTTGGTGTCGTAATCACCGGAACATACAACCCTAATGCTGTATTCACAATCCTGATATGTTGGAATTTGTTTGGATTTGCTAAATGTCTACAATTCCAGGTCAATAAGTAATCGCATTTGTGGTATGAAGCAAGAGCCAAATGCAGGGCATCTCCCAAAATATCTTGTGGCATCAACTTTCGCGTAACGTAAATGTTAATAATGTCATAGACCTCATCAACAGGCTCAACGCGTTGTATATCTTCTACTAAGGCAACGGTATCTTGTGAGTAAGGGTAGTTCGGATTAGCTAATTCGTCAATAACTCCTTCACTAATTACCACATCATATCCACTTCTGATTTCATCCCACCATAGACGGGACCAATGACGTTGTGAAGCCGAGACAACATCTTTTCTCTCCTCAAAGTAAGCACCAATCACTGAGGTCTCAACGTAAACTTTTGGAGGCATACATACTTCCTGTGTCCTAACGCCCAACATTTGCATAGAAAAACGGTGGCATTGTCAAAGCAACGACATCATCATCACCGGAGATTTCGCGTGCCAGCGCGAGCGCAGCGTCTAAGTTCTTTGCCCAATCAACCCCCAACCGCTGTGCCACACTCGGCTCCTTCGGACCCACAAGGATGACTTTAGATAGGTATTTCAGCGGATACGTCGCCCAATACCAGACCGTGAACGGATGAAAACCGTGATGCGCAAATTTGTTCCGATAGCAGTCGATGAGATACTCATCCTTCGCGTATTTCTCCTGAAACTTCTGCTGCATCTCAAACGGTTCCGTCGTTTCGGCAAGGACCTCATCGTAAAACTGTTGGTAGGCGACGTGGTACTCCTCGTGGAAGATCTCATACGTCGGGTTCATGATGATCACAACACCACCCTTTTTAATGATCGGTTTGTTATAGAACCAGTTAAAGACGTACCCCAAAATGTCGCTGACCACCAACACAGGATTAATACGCGCATCGACGGCGTACGGACTCATATCGGGGAGCCCAAACACCAGTGTACTAAACTGACGCGGGATGTCTATTGCCAACTGATCCTTCATTGACTCCAACGTTCTCGCATGAACAGCATCGATGTCGCCCGCATTGATCTGTATCGGTTCATAGTCTGTCTGCACACTCTTGAGAATCGCGTAACGCAATGATTCAGGCAAAAGCGATAAGGTCGCCGGTGTAAAGGCTTTTACGAGTCGCTCTGCCACGTTACAGTCCCGATTTGGTTTCCCGACGTACCGGAGATGGAACGGATAGATTGCACCGTTCATCGCTGCTTCAAGAACTAAGATAGGGGTCTCTTTCTGAATAAGGCGACTCATCCGCTCAATACAGGCGTGCATGTGTGAACCTTCGGGTTGCATCACATGTGGACTCTCCGCTGTCATGTGTGGTGAGTGGTGTGGCGCGATGGAGTTATACGTGCCGAGACCCACTGCTACGGACTTGTGCCCACCGTTGAGCGGAATCTGTATCATATCCACGTAAATCACCAAGTCGGCTTCGAGTACTGCCTTATCGGTCTCAACGATTTCATCTTTTTCTGTGTGCCCTACCTCAACAATCTGGTCGTCATCTTCTGCATCAAAGTTTCGGAGTTGATGCGGATAGAACTCGTCCATGATGTCTTTGCCGAGCATATAGGCGAGTTCGTGTTCCTTCATCTTACGGTGCAACGCTACGGCGCACATCAGTTCGATATTCTTTTTCTCCACACCGTACCCATAGAGCATCTTCAGGAGCGTCTCAATCATAATCTGCCGCAAATCCGGTTTTTTTGTGGCTGGAAACGGTTGGCAGTTATCGTCAAACAAGATAAGCACTTTTGAGTCGCCGTTGACAAGTTCGCTGAGCGGCGGCATCTCAAGGGGATTCTCAAAGGCGCGCTGCGTGTGTTCACTCAGTGCTGCGCGCTTAATTCCCGGCAGGGGAGGTTTGGCATAATAGACCTCTGAATTATCCGGCAGTTTCGCGTTGATGAGATGGTTTCCGAAGTAGGTAAAATATTTCATTTAAATGGGGCAACTCGTTTCCTGAGACGATTTCAATTGATGTTCGGACGGCTTTGCAATCACCCATTTATTTTAGCATAATTTATGCGAATGTGCAAATTTATTTATCGAAATTATTAGGGCTATTGAGTTCTTCTGTAGAAGGGTTCTCTGAATCCCGACATATCTTTGTAGGAGCGAGTTGTGCTGGCGATCTCATCTTTGTAGGAGCGAGCTGTGCTCGCGATCTTCCGATTATAAAGGTGTTCACAGAGAAAAGGATAGCAAATTTCGTGCCAGTTTGCAGTGTGATACCACTGGCATTCTTGATGAAATTGCACCGAATAGTGCAAACCTCATAATAGATTGCCCAAAATGGTGCAGTTTCGGGACTTTCGTTGTGTATTGTATCTTTTCCTATCCACACCATATCAACCCGGTAGTAACCGATAGCCGATGCCTGTCATAAGTCCAACAATAATCCAGATGCCACCGATAAAACATTCGCCTAACACAACGCCTAAAATGAGCGGACGGAGTTTACGGTAATAGGCAACACCACCGAACTTGAGCGTGGTGTATTTGAGGAACCAACCGATAAAAAATGAGCCCCAAAAACAGTAAGTCGCGTAACTCGTCATCATGAGGGAACCGATCGGGTGTAGTTTCCACCAGAGATAGTGGTGCCGCATCCAGAGCATCCCGAACATTGTGGCACCACCGAAAATAAACGAACCGAGCCGTTCCAATTCAATACCCGTCGGATGTTGGAGGATATTCGTGAGGCGGTTAAATGGGGAGGTTGTGGAGATCATATAGGTCCAGTGTTGTAGGTTCACTGCACCGTGTGTATAAGCGAGGTCTATGGACGAATAGTAAGAGACCCCCATTGCTAAAACAATGGCAATACCCATCGCAAGTAAAAACGGACGTTGTTTGAGACGAAGGGGTTCCGCAAGCTTGAAATTGTTCATCACGCTCGGCATCAAGATCTCCCGCATATCGAACATCAAGACCCGTTCATAAGCGACCAAGGTCCAGCTGGAGGCATTCACACGCGCACTGCCAAACAACGTAATGAGATATTCACCCGGCAGGAAAGAGTAAAGAATGAACATCAAGCCGCCGTTGGTCACCATCCATGTACCGACTGTTGTGATAGCAAGAAAGATGCCGAGGATAAAGAGGGCTACCCATACGCTCATCCCCGCCAGACTACATATCAGCGTGAGCAGTAAAATACCGCCAATCATACCGCCGACTGCCCAGATGTAAGGTAAGGGTTCGTTTGTATCGTTGCTTGTTTGTTTTCCAAAGAGGGTAGCGAATGCCCGCCAGAAATGGCGTTTACCGATAAACAGAATAAATCCGATAAAGACTAACAGCGCGCCCATCTGTTGGTTTTGATGGAAGTCCCACTGGTTTACTTTAGAACCTGTCGCATAGATAAGCACCGTCTCCATTTTGCCGAGGAGGAAAAAGAACCAGAAACTAAACGAAATTTCGAGCGTGAGCAGATAGACAATAGCGACGACTGAAGGGAAAATAAACAGGTTCACGGAGGGCCACCAGTTCAAAGCAGATAGCGGTTTTTCGGTGAAGAATGTCGAGATCGGAAAGTAGACAGACGGACTCGGAATTGCTGGAAAGTAGAGGTGTAAGCCTTTTAACCCGTGCAATATGACAGGTATCGCAAAACCGCACCACATCAAGGGTGATTTGAAGAACCGGTTTAAGAGGGCACTGCCTGATGGTGATTGGAACATTTCCATCGGCAATTGAACCAGTGGGAAGGTGAAGCGTTCATGTTCTACCCACTGTTTGCGAAGGATAACCGTCCAGCAGATGGTGACGAAATAGAAGATCAGGACAAAGACACTCCATCCAACGATCGGTTTCAACCATGCGCGCCACGGGATTGGATCGCCGTCCGGCAGTTTTTCATAGAAATAGAAGACGGCTTTCGGATCTTTCACAACCATCCAGTCTGGGAGATGCTGATGAAACAGGGTGATCCACTCGTTTTCGGGCGTAGCGAAGTAGAACGGACTTACAGCGAGTGGGACGAGGTATCGCATCAGTCCTGAGGATGGGATACCCGATGCAACCAGCATCATCCCCCAGATGATAAGGAGTTCACTGCCTCGCAATGCGGTGCCGGGTTTCAGTCTCTTGAGCAGTGTATTGATACCGAGTACGAAGACCAGCATGACGAAGACGACCGCGATCGGCAGATGATTCCCTGCGAGATAGGTGCCGCCGACGTGGAAATCGTTGTAGGGAGTGGTAAGACATTGACATGTAACCGCTACTATCCCGATGACGACACTCCGCGCCGTGATACCGCTGTAGGCAAGATGGTTGGTTCGTTGGAAATCTTGAGGATGAGAAATGGAGGAGGGTGTCATGAAAGGTGTGTATTAAATCATCTGTCGCTACGGGGTGTCAAACCCGCCAGCAAACGATAGGAATGGGTCAATTCCGCAAGTCAAATACGGTTTTTACCGTGGCGGTTTTTCCTGTGTTCAAGGCAGTTTGGATGGCACGCCTATAATCTCGCAGTGGAAACCGTCTGATCACCAACGGACGCAATTGTGATCCCATTTCTTGCAGGAGCCGCATGCCGAGGGCAAAGGTATGTGCCTGTTCGCCGTTGTGCATTTCGATCCCATACGTATAGGCACCTGCGACTTTCAACTGTTTATACCAAACTGAGACCCAGTCGATGTTTTTCGGGATCCCAGGCATACCGAGCAAGATGACTTCGCCGTTCGCGTGTGTGAAACGAAGCGCGTCGTCTATGGTGACATTGGAACCGATGCAATCAAACGTTATATCTACACCCCCGATTAATACCTGTTGTCCTAACTCGGGTTGATACGATTCTGAGCCTGTGAGTTCACAGAATGCTGTATACCGGCTGCTATTCGGCAATATTATCTCATTGGCACCGAGGTCAAGTGCTAATTGCTGTTGGTGCGGATACTTGGCGAAAATCAGGATCCGATTTTGATAACCGAGCATCCGAAGGGCCGCGACAGTAAGGAGTCCGATCGTGCCACCACCTATGACACAAATGTTGTCTGCTGTACTATATGCTGACTTCAAAACGCCGTGGATCGCGCAGGCGAAGGGTTCGAGTAGCACCGCAATTTCGTCTGAAATGTCATCAGGGACGAGATGGAGTTGTGAGTGGTGGGCAAGGACGTATCGACTCCACCCACCGCCTGTATCGCGACAATAGCCCGTCTGAACGCCTTCGGAGATGTCGCCTTTTGTGATATTTTCACAGTTCGCGAAACGTAGGTTTTGGCATTGATAGCACGGCGGCGAAATCCCTCGCACCGGACATGAAAGTGCGGGTTCAATCACCACTCTTGCACCAATGGAGAAACCCTCTACCGCATCACCGATCTCCGCGATTTCACCGACAATCTCATGTCCTAACACAAAAGGTGCTGATGTGAACGGCGAGAAATACGGACTGCCTTTAGAGGTGATCGTCGCTAAATCGGAACCACAAATCCCGCTGAGCCGAGTCTTGACCTTGACCCATTCGGGAGTTGGCAGCTCTGGCTCCGGGATGTCAACGAGATGCACGCAGGAGAACGGCGACGTGTAGAGACCCCGCCACCGTTTGCCAAGGTAACGCATTGCAAGATAACGTGGGATGCTTTTGTGATATTGAATGGCTTCCACTATAATAGTTCTCGGTTGTCAATTGTCGTTAACTACTTAATTGCCGTTGTCAAATTTGACGCGTCTGTAGACTTGCTGTAAAGGTAGTTCACACTGGTTAGATAACAGTGGCACGACATCCACAAGTGTCCGAAATTCTGTCGGTATCCATTCGGGTTCATCGCGACGATACCGCAGCACCTGCACTTTATCTTGTGAAATCAGAATGTATTCTTGCAAAGAATCTATTTGGCGATAGTGTGTGAATTTTTCGTCTCTGTCATACATTTCAGTGGAAGCGGAAAGCACTTCTACAATAAGCGTTGGGTTCAGGAGTGTGTCAAAGACGTTATCCTCGGCGCGCGGTTCACCACACACAACGACAATATCCGGGTAAAAATAGGATTCTGTCTGGGCAACTTTCACGCGCAGATCACCGGTCGAAGCGACTTGACACTCCGTATCCATTAATTGGTTGTTAAGGTGAATTGCCGTGTCGAACGCGATGAAATTATGTGCGAAATTGGCACCTGCCATCGCGAGAGTCTCTCCGTTCACATATTCATTTTTTGTGATTGCCTTACGTTCTAAGTCAAGGTACGCTTCCGGCGTTAGGTAAGTCGGTGCTGCGATAGGTGCCATCTGAATGCCTCCTTCTCCAGTGTTTTCGTTCCTCTTCCGTTGAAATGCTAATCCTTCAAGTACCATTTATTGATTACTTATAGTAACTTCAATAGTCAAAAGTGGAAACCATTTCTCTAACAACGCATACAACAGCGGATCCTTCTTAAGAAAAGCATCGAGATAGAGCCGCTTCCCCTCATATCTATCCCCCTTTGGATATACAAGTGACAGATACTCAAACCAGTACGCAACACCCACCGCCCAATACTCCTTGACGTTCGTCATCGCGTACTCGCCTGTCCAATACTGATTTGCACTTAGAGAGGTTTTCCAGTCGTCAACAGCATTCGCTTGCGCCACCGCGTAAGCCGCTTCCAACAGCGCTTGGAACGTCGTATCCAACTTGTTAACATCGACGTGAACAGGGTTCCCAGGAATGTGGAAGTCGTTAATCGCGTAATGTATCGCATGCCCAAACTCATGCATAAGCACGCCATAGTCCCGAAGCGTCCCTGTGAATTGCGACACACCCGCAGAACACCAACCCCCACAACCGCCTGCGCTTTTAAACCCCAACGGCTTCTCCGGTGCCGGTGGAAACCCCTCTTCAAACTCAAAAAGCACCATCCGAAACCTCGTCGGATGCTTCGGACCCGTTGTGTCCCCTGCGATGCCATACATCCAATCCGGTGTGAGCCGTTCCCGAAGCTCTGGACGCTTGGCAGTCATTGTTAAAATGACCTCACGCGCATTGTAGAAATGTGCATCATCGACCCGTTCATGCCCCATGACCGCAACGCCGCCGGCATTGATATATTTCGTATAATACTCCCGCTGTGCGTCAATCAAGGATATCTGATCCAGCAGCCATTCCCGTGCCTCATCGAGCTCCATGAACATCTCGCGTCCTAGCCAGAAATGATCCCGAACTGCCACCCTCTCATCAGCATGATCCGGCAAGCCCAAGAGCTGTTCCATATAATCGTCCCGATCACCCCAGAACAACAGCTGCAATTCTTTAGGCACGCCCGTGATAGTAGATTCAGCCGGCACCTCGGTCACCTCACCACCCGCGAAGAACACCTGCTCCGAGAGCATCATGCCCTCGTCGGAACACCCAGAGACGCAGAAACAGAGCACCAAGAAGAGAAAAATCTTAACCTTATTCATTATTCATTATTAAAATTACCTTCCGAACCTAACGTAACTTTAATTCGTTAAGTTCACCCAAAAACGCCGTCAAGCGGTATGCTGCCTGACTTTAAGGGTAATTTATGTTAGGCTTAAAAGAGGGGCAGCGCACATAACAGAAATTACCCATCCCTTGTTGTCCTACCTCCGTTTTAGTAAGTTTAACACAAAGACAGATAGGAGGTAAAGAAAAATTGTGAAAACGAACTGCTTCATTGAGAAAGGCAACCTTGACGCGCTACGCGAAATCCCAGACGGCTCCATAGAGCTCGTCTACACAGAACCGCCCTTCAACACAGAACGGGACTTCACCTCCGTCGACTAAATGTTTAGGCACAATTATAAGGAAAACACTTTCGCGCATCAAGTGAAATAAGGTAAAATATCACAAAACAACAAGAGGAGCTTTAGGGTAGTGAATGGTTTCCACACTGTTATCTTGCCTCTGTTATATCGAAGTATCTGTCAGATCATCTCCTTCACGGATTACCGGTTTATCCATTGCTTCTTCAATTACCTTAACGAGTGCTTCCTTGCGAGTTTTGAAAAAAACAGGGAAATCGTCACTGCGGAGCGTATTAGGACAGATGAAGTGGGCATCGAGAATTTTGTCCATATTAGCGGTGTCTATACCTGCCTCTTCTTGTATTTTCAGCAAATACTTTGATGGAGCACTCCCACCTATTTTCCGATTTGTACCCGCCGAAAGAGCGGTCTTATTGATAATGCTATTGTAATCGTCAGGTTTGATGCCGTGCTTTTCGCACCATGCTTTGGGAAATATGTGATGGATGTCAATGTTGTCGTCGAAGTATACTTTCTCGTCAATTGGAATTCCTGTGCGAAAATCGCTGCACTTCATTTCTTTTTTCTCATGCATAACTAACGCGTGAATCCCTTTATACGCTGCGCCATTGCGGGTTTGAAGTTCGGGCAACCGATTCTCTTGAAAGTTTGCTTCTCGCATTGTTCTGGGTTCTCTTCCAATTTCATTCACCCAATCTGTCACCTCGGATAGATCGTTGGCAAATCGAGTATCCGTAGCCGCACCGTACATTTCACCTAACACGCCACACCAATACCAACGGGCGATTTTCTGTTGAGTCCCTTTCACCTGTCCTACATCCCCCAAATTAACTAAAATCGCGGCAAGTGGCACGAGTTGCGTTTGGTAAGGTAGATCTCTAGCATTGAATATTTTCTCCCTATGCAAAAAGCGAGCAGCTTCTACAAATCCGTTCTCAACCTGATCTGCCCATTTTTGATAATTTTCCAATGTCAACCGTAATATATCCCGCCGTGTGCAACTGATTGGTGCTTTTGGATTCGCATTGGTAGCGAGTAGTGTAAGTGCCCTCAGAAAATTGGTACTCTCAAGCTCTTCCAGAACTGGAAACTTTTCTTTCATCCGTTCAAACCTGCTATTCCAATCGGCACGAAGATCGAAGTTGTCAACAGCAAAGGAGGCAGTGAGTAATTCAAACACAGTAAGTGTGACACCTCTGGTGTTAACTTTCTCAAATACTAGGTAGTGTTTACATTTTTTTAGCGGTGATAATTATAGCTGCGAAATAGACGAAACCGAGGTAGCGACAGGCATATTTATCATAACGTGTA
>CAZQIP010000064.1:0-7161 GCA_964593655.1 uncultured bacterium
AAATAACAGTGCCAGCAATCGGTTCGCAAGATCTTGCGGTAGTCGGAGCCGATTGAAAAGGCGGCGGAACCATCGGTGCAAATATCCCGCACCTATGAACATGACTATCAGTGTTAGAGTAAACGTAAAGATTTGTTCGACCGTTATCGGCTCGCCTAAAATGTCTATAGAATTTTGAAGGAAATTTCTAATCTGATCCATGTTATTATGCTATCTGATTCGTTGTGAGGTGTTAGCGAAAAACGTTTGCAGGCAGGTATTGCGGTGGTGGTGCTTGTTCGTCTTTCGGTATTAATTGTATTTCATTTTGTATATATGCAAACTGAATTGTGCTTTCGCGATGAAACTGTTCAAAAATCCGTTCGACGATCAACGTTGAAAATTCTTGTCGCTTGACAGCAAGTACCCGGTATCTTAGTTTGGCGAGCACACCTGACGGAATGAACTCAAACCGCACATAAGGCACTTCATCTATCTCAGCACATATATCGGCTGTAACTTCTGCTGCCTGTTCGCACATAATCTGCTCGGCACGCTTTATATCCGAGTGATAGGTCAGTCGAATGATGACTTCATCAAGGATATATTTTTCGTCTCGTGTATAGTTAATGACATTCCAGCGAAAGAGATGTTGGTTTGGAATCATAACGCTGCGTCCAGACTTTTCTTCGCCACCGATGGTCCCCCCGACCTGGTCTAACTGCGTGTACATAATTGATATGTTTCGTACATCGCCAATTGTTTCACCTAAGATGACTCGGTCCCCAATCTTGTAAGGTTTTTTTAGAATAACTAAGAGCCATGCCGCTAAATTGGTAATTGGGTTTCGGAGTCCCCATCCCAATAACGTCATCATAAAAGTTAGCGATATCCCGATCAATCCAAAGGTATCTGAAAACAGAAAAATGATAACCGAACCTATCGAGAACATGAACACATAACGCCAGATAAAAAAGAATCGGTCAGCATTTTCTGGCTTATAGGCGCGTGTATCTGCAAACTTCCGCATCTGTGATGTCAAGCGGAAATAGACGATGACTGTCCCGATTACAACCAGAACCATTGATACCACAGAGGCATACTTGAAATTCAGGAGAGCGTCCCAGATTTGCGAAAACATAATTTAGTCCTGACGCCGTGCGGCAGTGCCCACAGGCAATACCGAAGTGTTTTGTGGTAACATCGATGCGTCTTTCCAAGAGTAGATAACCTCTGAATGTGCGTAGCAGAATTCAACACTATCGCTCTCGGAAAACTTGTGGAAAACGATTTTGACAATATCGCTAAGACTTTTCGCTCTATCTACGGGACGCGTTTTGTAACGGAGTCGCATCATCACACCCGCGTCAAATAATTCTGCGCGAATGAAAGGCTCTTCTCCGATTTCTTTAATAACGTCGGCTGTAACGACCTGTGCTGCACTCACCAGTATCTGCTCTGCTTCTTCCCAGTTAGATTCAAAGGTAATCCGCACAGGTACTTCAACGAGGATATACTCCTCTTCCAGGGTGTAATTCGTGATTGTCTGTCCGAACAGAATCGCATTTGGAATGAGGATACCGCGTCCGGAGCGTTCCTCACTGGAAACTGTCCCACCGACTTGGTTGAGGATAACATGTGTTAAAGTAATGTCCATAACATCGCCTGTGATGCCAGCAATAATGACGCGATCCCCAATCTTGAAGGGGCGTTTGAGGATTAGCATTAACCATGCGGCAATCCCTGTGACAGGTGCTTGTAAGGACCAACCTAAGACCATTCCGAGGAACCCTGCAGAGATACCGAGCGTCTTCAGGGAACCACTGAGACTAATAATGCCGAAAATAGCAATAATAGCTGTCCATATATAGCCCCACACTGCCATGAAATTTTGGGCGTTTGTTTCCAATTGGGCGTGTTGGTAAACATATCGTTTGACAAAATATCCTAAAACCGCTTTGAGAATAAGTAAGGTTGCTATTGTGATGATGGCTAAGAGAATTCCCTTAAACGGCGAATTAATAATAGCATTGATTGTGGACCCCAACCATTCTATGAACTCAGTGATTGTAGTTCCCAACCATTCTATAAACTCAGTAAACATTTTTGTGTACCTTTTTACTATCAGTTCGGCGAATCGATATGTATACCTTGTTAATCAATTGAGATGGGTTCAATTGAATGGACGAACAGTACCTCGTTCGTTCCCTTGTAAGATTGAAGGTTTTGTGCTAATGCCTCAGAATCTATATTTTCTGCTGTTAATCCTACCATGGTCAAATCAGCCTGCTCAGAGCGCAAGGAGACTTCTTCCTCTAAAGCCTCCTTGCTGTCGTAGGATACGGAAGTGACATTTTGCATTGAAATCGGCAGTCTGCCTTCCTGCATGAGCGTTGAGAGTCTATCCGCCTCGACCTCTACGTCTCTGGCATCGGAGCACACAAAGAGACGGATTTCGGCGCGTTTCCAATCTGGATGGCCGACAATAATATAGGCGAGCAAAAGCATCATGGGCGCGTTCCTCAAATTGTCCTCAGTCACCCAAATATGGATAGAAGATTTGTAGCCGAAACGGTAGCCTGTTGAACGTAGGATTAGGACATTGAAGAGTGAATTTGCAGCGAGTTGCGCCCCTTGTACAACCTCGTCAATCTCATCAGGGTTCTCTCGGTCAAACTCAAACAGAATACAGTTATTCGGCAACCCAGAAATTCCTGGCATCTGTAGTACTTGTGCCAGCGCGAGTTGGAGTGTCGGTGAAATGAGGGAATCGACAAAAATACCTGCTCTACTCACTTCAGTCCGTTTAATTAATTCATCAACTTTGATGCGGGCTTCGATTTCACTGGAAAACGAGTAATCGCCGTGGAAAAGTCGAATGAAATGGCCGAACCCGTGCCTATGACAGATCCAGCGGAGTAGATCGAAATGTCCGAGCCGCCGCTCCCCGAACCGGGTCACCGCGACAATGGAAGGGCGCCATCCACCTTCAGACGAAATGACCCGACTTTTTTGCAAGGTTGTCTGTAGCCATCGGGTTAACTGAAACATCGCCCCTTGGAAGATCGCTGCTAAGTCGCGTTGGCCTTGGTGCCCCCGGCGAAGACCGAGATAAGCTATTGCCATAAGCACAATGGAAATCAGGGCATATAATGGACTTATCTGCATCATCAGGACACCACACATCACTGTCCCGACAAGCGACACGTACCAGCGCGAATGGAATGTCGGACGGTAGGAGGGGTTGCTCGCGAAATGTTCTAAGAACGATACCGCACACAGCGCGCCATAAGTTACCATGAAAAACATGGTCAAAATCTGGGCGATAAAGTCTAACTCACCGATGGCTACGAAGACTATTGCGATTACACCGGAGACGCATGTTGCATAAATCGGCTCCTGCGTTTCTCGCATCCCTTTTGCCATGAGAAGGTTCAGTTTGGGGATCGGCAGCACATTGTCCCGCCCAAGCATCTGCAGCGTTCTCGGTGCCACCATGATCGAACCGAGAGCTGAGGAGAGTGCGGCTGCTCCCAAGCCTACATAGATAGAAGGACTCCATAGCGAAATCTTCGCCATGATGAAATAGTCTTCGGCGAGGGCTTCAGGCGTGGCACGCTGCGCCAACTTGATAGAGACAAGGACATATATAACCATACCCGCGAAGGTCGCTCCAATCGTCCCCAGGGGTATGCTTCTTTGAGGGTTTTTGAGGTCCCCCGATAATCCTAAACCTGCAATCATACCAGTGAAAGCGGGAAAACAGGTTGCGAAAACTATGCCAAAGCTATCGGGACCTTCAATGGTCGCTGTCAGATTTAGCCTCTCAGGGCGTAAATCCATTTCTGCGGGTCCCTTACCTAATAGGAATGCCGCGATGGATGCTGTGAGGATTATACTGACAACCCACAAAACTTGCACACCAAGGTCAGCACCTCTTGTCAGCATAAGTGTAATGATCACAATCGTACAAGGGAGACTGACCCAGCGCGGATCCAGCTGCACCCCGCGCGTAGCTTCAACTAATTCGTAAACAGGTTGAAAAGCTTCTGCAAACGCTACAATATAAAAGGCAACTGAGATCGCTTGGGAAATATAGAGTGCAATGCCTATGGTGCCGCCGATACTCTCACCGAAGGAACGGCTGACAATGTAATACGCGCCACCACCCGCCACTCGACGGTTCGTCGCAATTTCGGATACCGCAAGGACTGTGGGAATGGTCACCAGATGCCCAAGCATAACGATCATCAAACTCCCCCAGAGTCCGACGTGTGCGACTGCGTAACCGAACCGCAAGAAAAGAATCGCACCGAGAATGGTACTGATTGAGGCGAGGAACACAGGGGCTGTGCCAAAGCCATGCCCTTGTTGGATATCAGAGGCACTACTGGGTTGTTGACCAGGGTTTGAAGACATACCAGTCTCCTTTCGTTCGGTAGAACCAAGATGGATAGGCGAAACGTTAGCACCTTAAAAGCGGAGCGTACGTATACATTGTAAGGTTATCCGTGGCCTATTGACTTCGCATTGAGTTGTGTTTTATTGACTATAACGTAAATCGCAATATTGATAAATACTTATAATGCCAGTTTTCCGTTAGTGGTTCACTATTATAAGTCACAGCACCACTTAAACGCAAGCCTAATCGGGTGGATAGGCTGAACGTAATAGCGGGTTCTGCTGAAAATTTATAGTTTTTAAAGCCAATTTCTGGTGTGAATTTTAACTGTGTATTGAGTTTTCGCCATCCTACAGACGAGAATGCTAACCACCGAAACGTCGTCGGATCAAATTGTCTTAAATCAATATCTTGGAGCGGTTGGATATTTTCAATGAACGCCCCAATCCCCCCGGAGATGCGGAGTTCACCGTTCTCATAAATCGCTGGACGAATGTAACTGCCAATTTGGGATGTCAATGCGGTGCCTTTAGTGATATCGCGCTCCAAATCTGTGAACCCCTCAATACCGAAGGTTTGAATCCGGAAACCGCCCTGAGCACGTGCTTTAACGATTTCAGAAAACGCACCTTCTTCACCAGAAGCGCGCGAACCAAAAATTCCTGCCCACCCATTAATCTGACGGATGGGTATGACAGCTGTTAAACTGAGTGTCTGGGAAGCACCGTCACCATTCACACCAACATCTACAGTTTTTACATCGCGCGGTAAATCTGCAAACTGCGAATACGCCGGTGTCGCAGGCAACATTAAACCTATGGCTCCGATAAGAAATAGCAGTGATCGTCTCAATTGCGTACCGTTAGAAATTGGGGTCAGCCCCCCACAAAAGCGTCCGCAAAATAGGTGGCTGTTTGCGCTACAATATTTGGCAGATAACATTACCGACATATTTAGTCTTATTTCATCAAGTCCCACCAGCGAAGAAGATATTATCATTTCCAGAAGCGTCAATTTATTTCTCGATTTACTATAATTTTTACCTATTCTTTTATCGTCTTGTGCTCTCTATCATGCTGTTTAATCGCGAGTGACCCTGTACAGCACTGTGATTAAATATGCTTCTATAGGGGCACCAATGAGACAACCCGCCAATGCCCAATTAAATTGTAGTTTCTTTGTTTTTACCTTGTAGGCATCATAATAGAAAGCGATATATTGTGGAGACTTCCCAAGGACTCGAGCCGTCGGCATAAAAGGTTGGTAACGCTGGGAAAAAATAGGACCGATTAAAGGGAAAAAACAGCCAGTACTAAACCACAAAGTTCTATTAAGATGCGCCGCCGCATCTTTTTCAGCATCGGCTACGGCTTGCTCGGCAATAGACTTCAGCGCATCGGGTGTAATGGGTGAATCCTCGACCTCGACAATTTCGTAGCGTTTTGTTTCAATAACGTCGTACTTTTTCGGACGGCCATCGACTTCTGTAGTGATCCGCTCATTTTCTTCACAAAAACCTGTCCCAGAGCTGAGGGTGAGTATTAAAAATACGTATAAGATGAAATATAACGTTGTTTTCACTATCTTTTCTCCCTTAGGTGTGCATGCGTCAACAAGTTTTATTAGTTTTTAGGTGCAAAAAAACAACACAGTTTTAATTTAGTTTCTGGTAGACATGTCCGGTAGAAGTCGCTGTCCAAAAAAGCACCAATAATTCACCGTCCCAAGTATACGTACTCACAATGGGTTCAGTGCTCCCGTCAGAGAACCAGTAGATTGTTCCTTTTTGTGCGTCAAACGGTTCAATCAATTTATACGAACCGAAGAAGAATGCACCGTTACTCTGATATTCTCTGGTAAATGTTGCTGTTGTCAGCCGCATGGATCCAAATGCTTCAGTCGTTTCACCGGCTAATTGGGTGCGCACGAGTTCGTAGACACCACTGAGTGCTTCAGCGACCCTATATGATTTTGAAAAGACAATAATTGAAGCGGACTTTGAGACTGTTTCCTCACCCTGGTCCCTGATAGACACATGAACCGTAACCGTTTGGTCAGGCTCAATTTCAGAAGCCGGAAGTTCAGGAGCCGTCCACTGAACCTCTGCGCTTTGTTCAGTGGTTAATGTTCCGGCAGATACCTCCCAGGTGTAGGTTAATTCGTCGTTCTCAGGATCGAAAACGCCAACTTTAAGTTCAGCACTTTCCCCGTAGCGTACCTCTTTCGGGACAGTGAAAGTGTTAATTTCAGGTGGATCGTTTGTCCAGATTTCATACGCGTCACAACCACTGAATATGAGCAATTGACAGGCTAAGACGGAAAAGGTCACGAGCAGCGAAGTGTAAGGCATAGAATTTAAAATTTTCATAACATACCTCCTTTTTAATACTTATATGACTTACGCGATACAGATAAAATAAAAGGGTTTTGAGTTGCTGTCGTATGTAATCGTGGATTGCCAGGCAAAATTTTCAAGTGCTTATTTCTTTTTAATTTAAGTAGTAACCTTCGGTTATGGGAACTACAACGTAGGTGAATTCCCTATGAATTGTTCCTATTTTGCTGCGGTTTATTTAGTCAAATCCATACGAGAAAAGTTCGCTTTTTCATATAGATTTTGGTGATCTGTAGTATGCTATGTCATAGGTACCCACTACCTAAAGGTAGGGGCTTGTGTTTCCTCGACAACAGCGTTTACCTCTGAGAGGTAGCTCGTCTTACGTCGTCTCCACTTTAGGCAGCCAAGCCTGCCTGTTTGATATTGATAGCAGCGTTTACGT
>CAZQIP010000065.1:0-9619 GCA_964593655.1 uncultured bacterium
TGAATCAACGGTATGAAGGTTCCCTATGGGCATTCCCCGGGGTGAGTACACCGCAAAACTGCACCTACCGGGCCTGGGGAGAACATAGAATTACCGAAATATTTCTTAAACTTCACCAAAGTGATATTCAGTGAAGTATTAACTGGCTATAGTTTACAGTAAAAAATCACAATTGTCAAAACAGACTTAAAGTTAAATGTCCGTCTCGGGTGCGTCTCCCCAATCTGGGATTGGAAGTAATTCACCATCCCGTAAAGCGGATTCATGTGCGACAAATCCGGGGGCACAGTATCGAACGGCTTCCCAAACATTGACCCGCGGCAATCGCTGACGATTGACAGCATCCACAAATTCGTGTACAAGATAGGCGTGCGAGCCGCCATGTCCACCGAGATCCGCCGCGAGTGCTTCAGGAAGATCTTCATGCATTTGTGAAGGCTGAACGATTTCCCTACTACTTTTCCCTGCCCAAACACACCCGGCAAGACTCTGCTCGTAACTGCCTTCCGTTCCGTAGATACCACTGACGCGCTCGGAACCTGGGTGTCCAATCCGTCGGAACTCACAAATTTGCATTGTCGCGCCATTGCTCATTGTGAACAACCCGACCTCATTGGAGAACGGGTTTTTGTGAATAGTATCTGTCCGAAACCAGTCATCGTTTGGATAGATATACCCTTGCGCTGAAACCGATGTCGCGTATGCCTTCATCACAGAGATCGGGAAACAGGTTGAATGCGTCGGATAGTACATCGGAATCCCGCCCATCTTGTCGGGTCCCCATTGCGCGCCCCACCGATTCTTCGCCACATCGTAGAGTCCGTGGTCCATATCGTGAAAGTACTCGGCACGGCAATGAACAAATTCTCCAAACGCCCCCTCCGCCGCCTTCTGGCGACAGAAAGCTGTTTCCGGACGGAAATAACTCGTCTCGCCATTCATGTAGATCATGCCAGTCCGTTCAACGGTTCTGACAAGTTGCTCGCATTCATCCAGCGATACAGCGGCAGGAACTGCTGTATAGACGTGCTTTCCTGCTTCCATCGCTTGAATCGCTTGCGGCGCGTGTATCCAGTGCTGTGTAATAATTACAAGCGCATCCAAATCAGATTTGCAGATCTCATCAAGGCTTGAATACGTCTCGGAAATTTCAAACTGTTTTGCCCATTTTGACAATCTGTCTTCACGCAAATCGCAGAGCGCAAGCCGATGCACATCCGGGTGCGCCTTATACGACTGGATAAACGACGGGCCGAACATCCCTAAACCTACCATCCCGACACTGATACTCATCCGTTATTTCCTCCCGCGATACTATTTATAACTTGAGAAAATAGCATATATTGGAATTGCTGTCAAGTATATTTTGAAGATATGTGTTGACAAAACCGTAAACAACCTTATAATAAATGTAAAGTCGCTATAGGGTGTTACGAGCAATAGCAATTTAGGTTGCTAACTTTAGCCCTACGGGCGAAATTAAACTTCATCTATCGGAAGGAATAACATAATGGCATTAAAAGTTGGCGTTGTCGGCATGAGTGGCATCGGTAATAACCACGCAAATTGCCACGCGAATGACGACTTAGCGGAACTGGTTGCGGTGTGCGATATTGTGAAAGAGCGTGCGGACAGCGCGGCGGAACGTCTCGGTGTTAAAGCGTACTATAGCGTTGCGGATATGATCGATGGCGAACCGGATCTGGACATTGTTGATGTTGGCACGGGTGGAAATGAGAACGGGAGCTGGCACTACGAACCGACAATGGAAGCACTCGATAAGGGGAAACATGTTCTCGTCGAAAAACCGATTTCCAACGACATCGGACAAGCACGAGAGATGGTCGCGAAAGCCACGGAAGAAGACCTTTATCTCGGCTGTAATCTGAACCACTATTTCACGCCGCCCGCGGAGCAAGCGAAGAAATATATTGACGATGGACATATCGGGGAGCAGGTTTATTGTCTTCACAAAATGGGATTTGCCGGTGGTGAATTCAACTATAACTACTCAAAAGCCCCACGTTCTGATGGATTCCCCTACTTCCACGTGAAAGCGTTTCTGTCGCACCCGTTCAGTGTAATGCGCCATTTCTGTGGCGACGTGACACATGTGCAAGCCTTTATGGAGCGTCCGCATTTTAGACGCGGCGCAGGCGATCTGATGGTCTCTATTAACGGCATTCATCTCCGATTTGAGAATGGGTGTATCGGCTATTTGCTCAGCCAACGCGGTGATGCGACCTTCGGTCTCGGTGGCTGGTGGAGCGTCGAACTCGCTGGCACGCGTGGCACGTTCTGCATTGAGAATTGCATTGAGAAGGTGACATATTGGCCCTCGCCGGGTGCTCCTGATTTCTCTGGTGAACCCGTTGTCACCGAATCCGGCATCACCGACTTCGGTCAGACGTTCCCGTTGCGGATTCACGCGTTCTTAGAGGACATCACAAACGGGGTGCCGAAAGAGCAGCTGCGTGCCTCCGGCAGAGATGCCCTCGCAGCACTTGAGTACACTTGGGCAGCGATAGAATCTTATGAACAAGGCGGTATCCTCGTACGTCCGCATCCGCTTCCGACATTGAACGGATAATTGTAGAACAGACGGCACAACAGCCGCTACTACTGAAGGAGAAATTACATTTGAAGTTAGGAGCAAATTCGGTGCTGTTCGGCGGTTATGACATGGAAACCGCCTTTAAGCACATCGCCATGGCTGGTTATGATGGCGTTGAACTCTCTGCGATTGACGGGATGAGCCAGCATCTCGTCCTCGCAAACTGGCAAGAACTGGCTGACGACATTAAGGGGTTCGCGAAAACGTACGAACTGGAATTGTTAGCAATGGAACAGCCTTCACGCGATCCAGAGAAAATGGAACTCGCATTCCAAGCGGCAGCTGAGATAGGCGTCCCGATTATCAACTGCGGTCCGGGTGGTGCATCGGATGACGAATCCAAATGGCCCGAAGTGGTCGATTCATTGGGCAGTCTTTCTGAACGTGCGGAACACTATGGCGTAACGCTCTGTGTCAAGGCACACGTTGGCGCGAGTATCTATAACACACCAACAACTCTCCGTGTGATGGAAGAAATCTCGTCGCCAGCATTTGGGGTTGACATGGATCCGTCACATATCCACCGTGCGGGTGAAAACCCTGTTGAGGCGATCGCCGCTGTGGTCTCGCGTGTTAAACACGTACATATCCGCGACTGTAAAGGGATGGAACGGGGTCCCGGTACCCCAGAATTGCAAGCGAATGGACGTGGTGACATCGACCTTGTCGGCTACATTCGTGTCCTACACGAAAACGGCTATACCGGTCCGCTGAACCTTGAGGTGATCGGTGCAAGAGAGTATAGTTTAGAGCAGTGTTGCACGATCGCTGCAGAATCGCGTGGACACATGCAGGCGTGTTTGCAAGCGTGTGGTGCACGTTAATTTATGAATTGAGTAGGTCGGTTAATAGCCTGCCTACTTAATTTTATTTTTTACTACCGGTATATGTTATATGAGGTCCCCATCATGAAACGGAATTCACTTATACTCCCAATAGTAGGTGGCGGTATTGCTCTTCTCTGTTTCTTTTTTCCGTGGATTAAAATTGATATGTCATCTATGGGTCAAGAAGCTATTAATATTTCGGGTCTTACGTTCGCAATAGGCGGCATGAACTTTGGCACTCTCGCTTTCATTGCAGCTGCAGCGATTATCGGCATTTGTATCTATATGATGAACCAAAATACACCCTGGAAAGCAAGAAATCTTGTGTTAATTTGTAGTGGTATTGGGATTTTATGCATTCTGTTCATGTTGATTCGATTCGTGCAGGGACTTAATTTAGCCTCGCGCTTAGCAGAACCAACATCGCTATTGACTGGTTCAGATATGGAATTAGACACAATATTTAGCCCACAATTCGGTGGACTCGGTACGGTCATTGGATTTATTGTTGCTATTATCGGTGCGTGGAGCCTCCCCAAGTCAGACCCTTCTACGGAAAACAACGAATAGAGAATCTAACCAACATACTACAGAGTGCAGTCGTGTCCGCCCCTACTGAAGTTGGATATCTGATAGTGGAATACCACTGTTAAACATCTGTACCGGTGGAATCGGTTCTTCCACTTCTGCTAACCCACATAACCAATTCCATGTCAATTCACCCCTGCGTCGGTCGCGGTAGGATTCTATCTCCGTTACGTACGGATGCCTTCCTTGGTGTTGGTAAGGCGGAATTTCATCGGACTCGCGCGCCCAATCGCGCTTGGGCGTTGCCGTTCGGTAATAGGAGAACTTAATCATCCCGCGTCTGTCGGCATTGAGTTTTGGACCCGCCTTATGCCAGATACCGTAGCGCGTCATCGCGACGGTGCCTGCTGGAACAGTAAGCGAGAGTTGTCCGAGAATGTCGCCGTAATGTGCGATCGCCTCCCTATCGACGAGTCGCTGGTGGGAACCTGGCAATATCATTGTCGGTCCATCCTCGATTTCCACTGCTTTCGGGTAATAGTAGCACTGGAGATGTGTGATACCGTATCCGTACTCAGTGATTCCATCGGAATGCCACGTTTGCCCACGATGCGGTGCTTCAAAGAGGTGATGGTGCGCGCTCGTCGGCACGAGAAAATTTGCCCCTAAGAGCGAACGTACAACCCCTGCAACCTCTGGATGGAGCAGGACGTTCCGACGGAATTCGTCTGTGAGCACAAAATCGTTGAGCCGTCCACCGTCCACAGACTCACACTCCTTATTGAAATCCGCATCAATGATGTTTTCTAAGGTGATATAACCGTTATGGATAAACTGCATGACCTCATGGTCGTTTAGCGTCGGTTCAACGTTAACCATTTTGTCCTTCCTTTAGACATATTTCTCTAAAATAAACTCATAAGTAAGATAGGTGTTGTCAACATCTGTAAAGTTATAGAGTTCCGGACGCGGAAATTGCACAATCCGCCAACCGTCGCTCACCGCGTCAAGCACGGAGGTATAAGGCGGCTCCTGGGACGGTAGCACCGGCTCGTCCGGCGCGGTTGCGTCGTACAATGCCCACGCACCAAGCGGTGAACGTAAGTTCGTCGATTTGGAATAGAGATAGAGGAGGAGCTGCTTCTCCGAATTTAAGGCGGCGGTCACACCGCGCAGGTCAGCCTCAGTTAACTCGCCCGCGTTGAGTTTTTCTACACAATTGTCGATCCATTCTTTTATCGCTGATTTCACACAAGTTTCCCCCTTCATTGCGATTATTATCATTGTAGCACAAAAATAGAAAATATGGTATAATAGTTGGAAAATTGATAGTAACAAACGCGCCTGCTGATTTTTCTTGAAAAAAGGATTATATTATGGCTAAGAAAAGTCGAAAAAAAAGGAAAAGACGGTCAAATAAGTCTCCAGCATCCTATAACACCACAGGACTTTCAAAAGCCTCGCAAGGGCACTATATAGAAGCAATTGCAAATTACGACAGAGCGATCCAGCTCAAGCCAGATTACGCCGAGGCATACTATAATCGCGGGATGTCAAACATTGCGTTAGAGGAATATGGTGATGCTATTGAAGACTTCAATCAAGTTATCGAGTTAAATCCAGAGAACGCTAATGCCTACGCAGAGCGCGGCTATTCAAAAAACATGATTAGTGAAGAAGCCGCCGCTATGGAGGACTGTAATACCGCTATCCGTCTAAAACCCGACTTAGCAGAAGCCTATCACGTCCGAGGCGATGTCCACTTTGATTTAGACGACCATGCGTCCGCTATTGAAGACCTTGATGAAGCGATACGTCTCCGACCAGATTACGCCGAGTTATACTATAAGCGCGGTTTTGTAAAGGGCGACATGGAGGACTATGAAGCCGCCATTGCTGACTTTGACGAAGCAATACGTTTGGAACCTACGAATGATGCTGCCCATCACATGCGCGGAATCGCCATAGAAGCATTACACGAAGACGCTCCTATTATCATAGGTCCAGATTCCACAAATCTGTTAGCCGCTGGTGATATACCATTTGACTTTGAGAAATTTTTGGAGCTTGACGCAGAAGAAATAGAAGAATATGAAGCCGCCGTTGAAGCCGCTAATGAAGCGATACGTTCAAACCCCGAAAATACCCAAGCTTACTACAATCGGGCTATCGCGCAAAACAGTCTCGCCAATTTTGAAGATGCTATTAAGGACTTTGATGAAGCGATCCGCCAAAAACCAGAATTCGCTGAGGCATATAACGGTAGAGCCTTCGCTAAGGATAAACTTGAACAATTTGAAGCCGCTATCGCCGATTATGACGAAGCGATTCGACTCAAATCAGACTATGCTGAGGCATATTTCAATCGAGGACTCATGAAGACTGAACTTGAACAATACGAAGCCGCCATCGCCGATTACAACAAAGCCATTCGATTCAAACCAGAGGCGGGGATATTCTACTTTACTCGAGGGCTGATAACTGCCACGCTTGCCGGAGAACCCAACAAGGATAACATTGAAATCTATGAAACTGTTATCGCTGATTATGATGAAGCCATTCGACTTGAGCCAGATTTCATGCCGGCGCATTTCAGTCGGGTTGCGACGAACGCCATGCTTGGCGGAGAGGATGCTGCTAAAAAAGCCCTTGAACAGATGCTCCAATTTGAAAATCCTTTTATAGATATAACTATAGATGATATCGATGATATGGAAGATATTTTTCACAGTCCTGTTATAGACATAGATGATATCGATGATGACATAGAAGAAGATATAGATACAGATCTTATAGAAATTATAGATACAAAAGACATAGAAGAAGAGGAATAATCTATATGCCAATAGCATCCTGCAGATGCGAAATTCAATGGATATTTTACGGAAAAAGAAAGGATTATCATGAGACTGGAAGGAAAAGTTGCGATTGTCGCTGGTGCCGCTTGGGGTGGTATCGGCGCGGCAACCGCTTATAAGTTTGCTTGTGAAGGTGCAAAAGTCGTTGTGAACACGCGGCGCCGAGAGGAAAAACTTGCTGAGACCGTCCAACGCATCCAAGATGCCGGAGGAGAAGCAGTCTCGGTTATGGGCGATGTCGCCGATGAATCAACTTGGCAAGCACTCGTCGAAACTGCTTTATCAAACTACGGGAAGATAACAACGCTCGTCCATAACGCGGCGCACTCTTACACGAAAAAAGCGATTGAATTTACGATGGAAGAGTGGAACGAAAGCCTCGGTGTAACACTCGGCGGACCGTGGCTTGGGGCAAAGTATTGTATCCCAGAAATGGTTCAGGATGGTGGTGGTGCTTTGGTCTTCATCTCTACTGTTAATGCCACAATTACGAACCCGGGATTCGGACTTTACGGTGCCGGAAAAGGTGGCTTAAACGCTTTGACACGCAGCATTGCGCTCGATTACGGCAGAGAAGGTATCCGCGCAAATGCTATCGCCCCTGGACAGATTGTTGGGGAACGCGGTGAAGCCTCTCTCGCTGAAGATGATTTGGAGGAGCAAGCCTCGCGTGATTGTTATCCGATTGGACGCTACGGAAAACCCGAAGATATCGCCAACGCTGCACTCTTCCTTGCCTCCGACGAAGCAGATTTTGTCACCGGCATCGTTCTGACAGCAGATGGCGGTTTGACGCTCCAATCGCCAGAAGCACTCGTACGCCCATCCTTCCGCCTCCGCTGGAGAGATGATATTCTGGTACCACAATCGAAAGAGGATTCGTAGAACAAATTCTCACCTTTTTTCAGGAGAATTAAAAATGTGTGGACGATTTACGCTTGCAAGTGACACCGAAACCATGACTCAAACCTTCTTCGATTTTGCAATGCCGATGAACTTGTCGCCGCGCTACAACATCTCACCGACACAAGACGTGGCTGTTATAGCCAATACACCAACTGATACGGAGATACATCCAGAAATGGGGCAGGTAGAATTCTTTCACTGGGGACTCATTCCGTCTTGGGCGAAAGACCCGAAAATCGGAAACAGGATGATCAATGCGCGTTCGGAAACCCTCGCGGAGAAACCTTCCTTCCAAAGTGCTTACAAACGCAGGCGCTGTCTCATCTTGGCAGACGGCTACTACGAATGGAAACAGGTACCCGGTGACAGGCTCAAACAACCGGTCTATATCCGTCTCAAATCGCAAGAACCGTTCGCGCTGGCGGGGTTATGGGAGATATGGCAGGTGGAAGGGATGGATAAACCGCTCCGTTCTTGCACTATCATTACATGTCCACCCAACGCTTTCTTGGAGAAGATTCACCACAGGATGCCTGTAATTCTACCGAAAGACGCTTATGCGGCGTGGCTTTCAGCAGAAGCAAAGTCAGCGGATGCACTTCAACCGCTTCTCATCCCTTACGCAGATGAAGAGATAGAAGCGTATCCGGTATCACGGTTTGTCAACCGTCCTACGAATGATTCACCAGAGTGTATCGCTCCATCCGAGGTCACATAGCACTTGAACTGAATATCTATGGAACCGGCAAAACATCTCAAACGTTTATATTGAGATAGAAAATAGGAAAGGAATTATGTCAAAACCGAGTAAAGATCAGATGCTTTACATGTATCGCAAAATGATAGAAATCCGCCAATTTGAGGAAGCTGCTGGCACACTTTATCAGAGTGGTCAACTCCCGGGTTTCCTGCATCTCTATATCGGTGAAGAAGCCACCGCCGTAGGGGTTTGCGCTCATTTGCAAGATGATGATTATATCACGAGTACACACCGCGGACACGGTCACCTGATCGCTAAAGGTGGCAAACGCGATCGGATGATGGCAGAGTTATTCGCTCGCACGACCGGCTATTGTAAAGGTAAAGGGGGTTCAATGCACATCGCCGATAAGGAGACAGGGATTCTGGGTGCCAACGGTGTTGTCGGTGCGGGAATTCCACTTGCCGCTGGTGCTGCACTTTCTGCTAAACTCCGCGGCACGCAGCAGGTCGCCGTGTCTTTCTTCGGCGATGGCGCGACGAACCAAGGCGTATTCCATGAGACGTTGAATCTCGCCGCCGTGTGGGAACTACCTGTCGTTTTTGTCTGTGAAAACAACCGGTTCGGTATGGGAACACCGCAACACGAGCATCAACGCGTAGAGGATATCGCTGTCCGTGCCCCATCCTACGATATACCGGGTGTTACCGTTGATGGAAACGATGTGCTAAAGGTTTACGCTGCGGCAGATGAAGCTGTCACGCGTGCCCGCGAAGGTGGCGGACCAACACTTCTCAACTGCGATACCTACAGGTTCCGAGGACATCACATCGGTGATCCGGGTACCTCCTACCGCGACCGCGAAGAGGTTCAAGAGCAGGAACGGTTACGCGATCCTATCCGAAGGCTTGCCGAAGTCCTCACCGAAGAAGAAGGCGTAACGCAAGATGAACTCACGGCACTTGAAACGGAACTCGCAAACGAACTTGAAGAAGCACTTGAGTTTGCCAAGAGCAGTCCAGAACCGCTCCCAGAAGATGCTTTGAATGATGTCTATGCTGGCTCCATTCAACCATAAATTGCAGATATTCAGTAAATGTAGGCGCGGTTTTATGAAGATTAATTTATTAATTCGGTAATTTCTTGGTGAAGCCCGGTTCGGTTAGGAAACCGAACCGACCAGTAC
>CAZQIP010000066.1:0-50941 GCA_964593655.1 uncultured bacterium
GTGGATGCTCTGCCAAGCAGCATCACTAATCATCATAGGCAAATCTTCAGTTTTATCTATCTTTTGAGTTTTCATGGAAAATAGTCTACCAATCCATGCTCAAAATGTCAATAACTTCTAAATGTAAACACTACCTAGACACTTTGGAGAAGACGGGTCCGCTAATCCGCAAGCAGACGTAAATCAAGATGGAACCATTAACATCCAAGACCTCCTCCTTGTCGCACAACACCTCGGTGAATCAACCGACGCTGCAGCACCTTCCGCTATCGCTATAAACGACTTAGAGTTATTAGACCCAACGACGATACAAGCCTGGATCACCCAAGCACAAATTGAAAATGATGGCTCCATTGCCTTCCAACAAGGCATCGCCACTCTCGAACGACTTCTAACACTGTTTATTCCAGAAGAAACCGCTTTACTACACAACTATCCAAACCCCTTCAACCCAGAGACATGGATACCGTATCAACTCGCGGAGCCAGCAGAAGTTACCTTGACGATCCATTCCGTGAATGGAACGCTGGTCCGGACGTTGGCATTAGGGTATCAACCCGCTGGCATCTACCAAACCCGCACCCGTGCTGCATATTGGGACGGGAAAAATCAGGTCGGTGAATCCGTCGCAAGCGGTATCTATTTTTATACATTGTCCACGGAGTCCACACGCGACTCCGTTACCGCAGGCGATTTCAACGCCACCCGAAAAATGTTGATAAGGAAATAGTATCAAATGACTATGCCATTACACTCTCCATGACTATTTTGTTTTATAGTTTGGAAACTTATTTTCAATATCCATCCTGCCACCTATATGCTGAAAACCGTTGTAGCATAGACTGTTAGTCTGTACGTGTATGGGCACAAACTAAAAATTTTGTGGCGCAGTCGACCATATGCGACGTGCATCACACTACAAAAGAGAAAACTAAACATCCCTGTTCCACTCCCGAAGACTTCTTGCCTTTCATGAGAACTTGTGTTATCATATAAAATATGAAGACGAATTCCCAAGAAGAGGCGCGCCTAACTTACATTGACGCAACAATTCCGAGTTATCTGGTTTCTAGACCGAGCCGTTCTCCCGAGACTGCGGAACGGCAAAAAATCACGCGCGAGTTTTGGCAAGATCCCCGTTTTGAATTCATTTTGTCTGACTATGTTATTGATGAAATATCAATCGGGAACAGAGATCAAGCAACAAATAGACTACAAGCCGTTGAAGGTCTCAGCATTTTAGTTGTACAGAATGCTGATCGAGTTTTAGCACAGCAATTAGTTGATCAAGGAGCACTTCCGCAAATTGCATTTACCGATGCTGTTCACATAGCCGTTTCAGCGAGACGTGCTATTCCCTATCTCGTAACGTGGAACTTCGCTCATCTCGCAAATCCGCATACAAGACCCAAAATTGGACAAGTTTGTCGTGATGCGGGTTATTCGCCACCCCGCATTGATACCCCAGAGGCGATACTGGAGGAGACCTAATGTGCGACGAAATTTTGAAAGAATGCCTTGATGCCAAAGCACGTCTTGTCGCGCTTTTCGGCGATTTAGAAACGTACATGGAATTTATGACAAAAAAGCAGGAGAAACGTATAAAACAAGGCGTAAAATACGTCGATTTACCGATCGTCCGTATAAAGAAACCGGAGAAGCCTGAGGCTTAAGTCTGCGAAGCGGCAGACAAAGAAGTGCTTTTCCACCCTTCCGCTCTTCCTAACTTCCATATTTTTATTTTTCAGGAGGATATATAATTATGAATGAAAACGAAAACGGAAACAAACCAAAAGTTAGCCTCGGCCTGCTTTACGGGATTATCATTGCGATTGTTGCTGGCGCAATTATCGGTGGTTACGCACCAAACTTCGCAGTCCACACAACAATACTCGGTGAAGTCTTCTTAAATCTTTTGAAGATGATAGTCGTCCCGCTCGTTGTCTTGTCTATGATCGTCGGGATAACCAATTTAGGCGACATCCGCAACATCGGTTCCATCGGCGGACGAACCGTCCTCTACTACATGGCAACAACCGCCATCTCCGTTATTATCGGGATGATTCTCGTGAATATCATCTCGCCGGGGAAGGGACTATCACAAGGCGAAGAACGTGCCGATCTGAGTTACACACTCTCCGGTGCTGACATGCTCACTGTTGAGTTGAGCGGAGAATTCAATCGGACCTATAACAATAAATACGTCATTACGCTCACCGACCAGAATGTGAGTGGTGAAATCGAAACAATTTCCGGCACAACAGCTACGGTAGATGCCTGGCACCCTCTATCCAAGGATGCACGTTACGTTACAACAGAGAGTGGTGAACGCTTGTTGTTCATTGACGGTCAACTTGTGGCGATAGAACCCCGAAATACAGGCACTGGCGTTAACATCAACCTGCCCATTGCAGCAAGTGTATCTGGCAAAATGGAAAAGACGATGGGCAGTACCATCAAAGAGGTCTTCCTCGGCAACGAAGAGACCGGCAAAGAAGGGATGATCCCTTCCAACGTCTTCAAAGCGATGGTGCATACCGACATTCTGCCCTTAATCTTTTTCTCGCTTCTCATCGGTGCTGCCTTGTCCATGCTCGGTGATATTGGCAAACCGGTCATCGCTGTGATTTCGGGACTAAATGAGGCGGTGATGAAACTCGTCCACTGGATAATGTACGTCGCCCCTCTCGGTATCTTCGGCTTAATTGCAGGGAGGATTGGCGAGGCAAAAGGCTTTGCAGGCTTCTGGCCCGAACTCGTCGCCGTGGGCAAGTACAGCGCGACAGTCGTCTTAGGCCTCGGTGTACACGGTGCTATTGCTTTACCGATACTGCTGCTGTTGCTTGCACGCAGAAATCCGCTTAACTACTTCAAGGGCATGGCAACCGCATTACTCAACGCCTTCTCAACAGCAAGTTCAAGCGCAACACTGCCACTAACGATGGAGGGTGTCGAGAATCAAAACGGTGTCTCCAGCCGGACCTCCAGTTTTGTGCTTCCGTTAGGCGCAACGATTAACATGGATGGCACGGCACTCTACGAGGCGGTCGCTGTCATGTTCATCGCACAGGTCTATGCGATAAACATGGATCCAGCGCAACAGGTGGTCGTCGTGCTTACCGCAACGTTGGCAGCCATCGGTGCTGCAGGAATTCCAGAAGCAGGTCTCGTCACAATGGTTATCGTGCTGAGAGCCGTGGATCTTCCAGTGGAGGGGATAACGCTTATTCTCTCTATTGATTGGCTGCTTGACCGGTTCCGTACCACAGTTAACGTCTGGGGCGACAGCATCGGCGCAGGCGTAATTGAAGCGTATGAATCCAAAGACGGAAATGCAACCGAAGTGCCAGCAACATCGTAATTAGTTTTCAGTTATTGGTTCGGTTTTTTTTCAAAAAACCTTTCAGTTTTCAGTTAAGAGAAAGACTTGGATAAATCAGATATCCCTCTTAACTGACCACTGATAACTGATAACCATTTCCTCTGATAACTGTTAACTGATAACCGATAACTGATAGCTATAACATCATGGACACACATAACGAACCGAACCCACAAAAACCGGTACTCAGCGGTGCAACAATCCTCGCAATCATTAGCGTCGTACTCGCTGCCGTATGGATCGCTTTCGCTTATTACAAAGGCAACAGTTCCAACGGCAGCCGAACGATGCTACTACATCCGGTAGTTCCGATATTGCTGATTGTGTTGCTCACGCGTATCTATCGTTGGATTGATATAAGAAGCATCGTTATACTGGAAATAATAATGATAAGCGTCTGGGTTTTTATACGCTTGTTGGGTGTACTGATGCCTTTCATTTTAGGGTTCGGTTTCGCTTACGTCTTCAGATTCCTCTGGAACGCGCTCCCCTTTAAAAAGCAATACCAACGCGGTATCGCAACCAGTGTGATTGTGCTCGTCTGTGGCGGCGTGCTTTTCTATACCGGCAAACAGGTGAGTAGACAAGCCAGCCAGATGGGAGTTGGGTTACTGAAGTTTTACCATGAAACTGTTCTGCCGCATGCTATCGGTGAAACCTTTACAGCAGTCGCTATCAGTGTTAATTCGCGTGCTGATGAAGACGACGGGACCGAGAACAACGAAAAATCTCCTCCCGTAGAAACGTTCTATCTTGGCACGAACCACGGGATCTATGAAATGCGACCAAATACTGAAGGGAAACTTTCCCCTATCGGTATCACCAACGGCGGGCTCCTCGGTAAACCGATACGAGTACTCACAGCGAGTGAAAACATTATCTACGCCGGCACGCAAAGCGGTTTATATCGCTACTATAAGACACCACCTGCTGACGAAAAAGACGCAAGTTCAACACAGATATGGCACAAAGTGGAAGACACCCCGTTTGATACACTGTCTATCCAAGCCGTCAACGTTCCACACTGGGATGACACACAGGTTTACGTCGGAACACAGAAAGGACTTTACGCAAGTAACAACGCAGGCGAAACATGGAACCCGGTCGCGCCTAACATTTACAGCGACAGGTCTGTTGTTAGTATCATCTCTACTACAGATACCAATGGTGATCGCGTAACTTATGTCGCCAGTAGAGCACAGATTGACACAGAAATCGCCTTAGAACAAAAGGAAACCGAAACTACAGTCGCGGAAACTGATGCAATTCCTTCAGCCGAACAGTCGGAACAGACAGACACCACATCTACAGCGAGGAAAACCGAAACAGAAACCGCTTCACAACAGACGAGTGCCTCATCTATAACGACAACAGTGCATTGGTATCTGGAAGGCTCTTCTCTCGGATGGGAAAAACTCTCTGAAACATCACGAGTGGTTCATACACTTGCCGGTGGAGGTCAAACGACAGGAGACACAAATGGAATCTCACAAGCCTCCAATATTGAATTATATGCTAACACCCCGGAGGGGCTCTATGAATTGAATGGTTTTGATGAATGGCGAAAAACAGAAAGGACACCTGTAATTTCTGGGACACCAGCAACCCCACTCTTAGCCTCTGCACCTTCCGGGGTATACGTCGGGAACAGTACTGCTATCTGGCATCGCCCTACCTCCACCGCCAGATGGCGAGCCTTTACGACATACAGGGAAGGCATCAGCCACGCTTACGAAGACCAACCTATCGTCGAACAGGCAAAATCGTATTTGACGGAAAGAATACCGACAATTGCGCAAACCGGTGGCGAGGCTGTCAGAGAAATATTTCAGTTCACAAGTTCAATCGCTTTTGGCTTCGGCGGTTTTTTAGCGACTCTATCCCTCGCACTCATCGTGTTTGTGTACGCCAACCAATCGTTCGATAACTATTTCAGGAGTTTCCTCACACTCGTGCCTGAAACGCATCGGGACGCTGCCAAAGCATATCTGCGTGAAATTGACAAGAATCTACAAGAGTTTCTAAGAGGACTTGTCACAGTCATCGCAATCGTCTCAATAATTTCCTCCATTGCTTACAGTGTCATCGGTGTTCCCTTCGCTTTAGTTATCGGTATACTTGCCGGCATCTGTAATGCTATACCGACCTTCGGGCCCTTTATCGGTGGTGCTTTCGCGTTTGTAGCGATGCTCATGGGGTTGGCAGCTGGAGATTTCGGGAATATCGATTTCCTCGTCCGCTGCGCATTTGTGTTGGGTGCCATCCTCGGTATTCAGGCAATTGACAATTCGCTTATTTCTCCAAAAATCATGAGCGATGCCATTGATGTAGACCCGTTGCTGATTATGTTCGCCGTTATTGTCGGTGCAGCCGTACTCGGTTTTTGGGGAGTATTGCTTGCAATTCCTACCATTGTTGTGATAAAATCAGTTATTGCCGTTTCCGGTGACAGAACGACGCTTGGAAAGCAGACCTAATTGTGGCTTCGCTCCGGTTTTTCCGAATCAGGCTTTTTCTTAGAACAAAAACTAAACCCGTAGTGTAATGGAGGGCGACTCGGACGCGAAAACTGTCAAGGAACCAATAGTGGAACTTATCCGCAAGGAAATACAAAAAAATGTAATCGAGGGTGACTCGAACGCGAAAATTGTCAAGTAACCAACAGTGGAACTTATCCGCAAGGAAATACAAAAAATGGAGACCAGACGCCCCATTGTTGCGATTGTCGGCAGACCCAACGTCGGGAAATCCTCGCTCTTCAACAGAATCACCGCATCAGCACCGATAACGGTACCTGACACATACGACGATGCCGAAACTGAGACGAGCGACAAACCACGCAACATAAGAAAACCGAGAGCACCGCGTAAATTCGCTGTCGTCCACGATACACCCGGTGTAACCCGCGATCGGAATTACGCAGATGTCGAATGGGAAGACCGCGCTTTTACCATCGTCGATACCGGTGGTTTAGACATCGATCCGGACGATAGGCTTATCGATAACGTCCAAGCACAGGTGGATGCCGCTTTGGATGAAGCGAGTCTGATACTCTTCGTCGTTGACGCTCGAACCGGTATCATGCCACACGATAGAACCGTCGCCGACAAACTCAGAGCAACCGATAAACCGATCTTCCTCGTTGTCAACAAGGTAGACACTGAACGGTTCCGCAATGAAGCCGCCGAGTTTTACGCACTCGGATTCCCCGAACCGATATGGACATCGTGCGTTCAAAACGACGGCATTCGAGAACTCCTTGACAATGTCGTGGACAACCTACCGGAGACCGATGAAACACTACACGATACCTCTGCCACTATAAAAATCGCGATTGTCGGTAGACCCAACGTCGGAAAATCCTCGATTATTAACAACCTACTCGGTGAAGAACGAATGATCGTTGATGATCGACCCGGCACGACGCGCGATGCCGTCAATATCCAAATCGTTCACGACAATATCCCCTTTGAGATCGTTGACACAGCCGGGATGCGACGCAAATCGGCGATCAATGACGAACTCGAATCCGCAACCGTGAAACGCGCCATACACAGTATTCGCCAAAGCGATATTGCTGTCCTCGTACTGGATGTAACCCAGGAGGTTGCCCAACAGGATAAGACCATCGCCAAGTTTATTGAACGACAGGGAAAAGCCTCCGTTTTGGTCATGAATAAATGGGACCTGATTGAAAAGGATAACACGACACATCCGGCGTTTATGGATAAGTTCGACGCACAACTCCCGCAACTCGATTATGTACCACGCGTCTTCGTCTCTGCCGTTACGGGGCAACGCGTTACCCAAATATTAGCGACAGCTTTAGAGGTACATCGTGAGTATTGCACGCATATCCCGACACCAGCACTCAATGAATTGCTGCTCGAATTACGCAACGCGCATCCGCCACCACGGGTCAAGGGTGTACGTCCCGCACTCAAATATATCACACAGGTCGAGACGAAACCACCTACCTTCCTTATCTTCGGACGAAACATAAATCGCGTCGGTCAACCCTATGAGTCGTACCTCGTCAACAATATTCGGAGCGAATTCGGATTCCACGGCACACCGATACGTATCTTTTACCGTCGGTCGTAACCCACAAAAGGAGGAGCACTTTGTCAGGATTTAAAGTTTTTATCACACGCCCAATCCCGGAAGAAATTCGTGCGAAAATAGAAGAAGAATGCGATGTTGATATGTGGCATACAAGTGCCATCCTACCGCCTATCGCCGAAAAAATCCCGCCGCTTGATGGGTTAATGACTTATGGACACGAACCTGTCTCTCCAGAGATGATCGCGACTGCACCGAATCTCAAAGCAATCTCCGTCGTCGGGGTCGGTTATGATCACGTCCATGTTGAGGCTTGCAGAGAACGCGGCATCGCAGTTGGACACACGCCGGGGGTCCTCAGCGATACCACCGCCGATATGACCATGGCACTCCTGCTCGCCGCCGCACGAAACATTGTCCCAGCATATGAACATGTCCAAGTTGCCAAGCAGTGGAAATACTACGATCCGAATATCCTTTGGGGCACCGATGTACATCACGCAACGTTAGGAATTGTAGGTATGGGTAGAATTGGGCACGCTGTTGCCAAGCGAGCGAAAGCCTTTGATATGCGCGTGCTTTACTACAAACGTGAACGTCGACCCGACTGGGAACAAGAACTCGGTGTCCAATACGTAACATTTGAAGAACTTCTGCAAGCCTCCGATTTCGTGACGCTCCACGTTCCATTGACCGAAGAGACGACGCATCTTATCGGTAAGGCAGAACTCGCGCTAATGAAAAACACCGCCATTTTAGTCAACATCGCGAGAGGTCCCGTCGTTGACCACTACGCCTTATACGATGCGCTCAAGCAAGGGCAAATTGCAGGGGCTGCCGTTGACGTAACCGAACCAGAACCGATCAATACCGATCACCCGCTCCTCGGTTTAGACAATGTCCTCATCGCACCGCATCTCGGCAGTGCGACTGTCCAAACACGGATGAAAATGGCAACTATGGCGATGCAGAATTTACTTGCAGGGTTAAAGGGGGAACAATTGCCTTATGGCGTGCTCCAGCCAAACTTTCCATAGTAGGAGCGAGTTGTGCTCGCGATACTTCAGTAGGAGCGAGTTGTGCTCGCGATGCTCCCAACCCCAACATCACTGCCTATACTCAACGAACTAAAACAAGGAGGAAAGATGCTAGAAAAGCTATTTGAGTTAAAAAACCACAACACTTCGGTGAGACGCGAACTGGTCGCAGGTTTCACGAATTTCATGACGATTTCCTATATTATTTTCGTGCAACCCAATTTCCTCTCAGCTGCTGGCATGAACCCTGGAGCTGTTATGGTGGCAACCTGCGTATCCAGTGCAATCGCAACATTCCTTATGGCGTTTCTTACGAACTATCCCGTCGTATTAGCACCCGGGATGGGGCTTAACGCCTATTTTGCCTTTGAAGTTTGTAGCAACAGCGGTTTAGGTCTATCCTGGCAGGAAGGATTAGGCATCGTTTTCATAGCAGGGATGCTGTTTCTTATCCTCTCATTTGTTGGCATACGGGAAGCCGTCATGAACGCACTGCCGGCCTCGCTCCAAAACGCGATCGCCATTGGAATCGGACTGTTCATTGCCTTTATCGGGCTACAGATGAGTGGGATCATTACAAAAGATCCCGCTACGTTTATAACGCGAGGTGAACTCGACTCTAAGCATATTCTCCTCTCACTCTTCGGCATCGCTGTAATACTTGCACTCATGGCACGCAAGGTACGAGGCGCGATTCTCATTGGTATCCTTGTCACAACGGGTGCTAACCTTATCTTTGGATTCGTTAGTTACGGGGGCATCGCCGCACTACCACCGGATCCAACGCCAACGCTCTTTAAATTACAGTTCCCGAACATCTTCGCCAGACTGGACCTCATTCCGGTCATCTTTGTGTTTTTTGCCATCGACATGTTTGATAGCATCGGCACGCTCACGGCTATCGGTTATAGAGCGGAACTCATGGAAGCCGGAAAACTCGCCAAAGCCCGACGCGCACTTATGGTGGACGCAGCGAGTACCGCTGGCGGTGCTTGCCTCGGCACTTCCACCGTGACATGCTACATCGAAAGTGCAACCGGGATCGCTGAAGGTGGACGAACAGGACTTACCGCTCTCTTCACAGGGATTTTCATGTTGGGTTCGCTCCTTTTCATCCCGCTCATTGAGATTATCGGCGGCGGCTATCCCATCAATCCGATTATTGGGCCAGCGCTTATCGTCGTCGGTGGGTTGATGCTCAGAAACATCATCCAGATCGATTGGGAAGACATCACAGAATCGATCCCAGCATTCCTCACAATGCTGATGATGCCACTCTCCTTCAGCATCACAGACGGCATCGGTTTCGGCGTTATCTCGTTAGCGTTCCTCAAATTAGTAACAGGCCGTAGCAAAGAGATCCATCCGATCATATACTACTTCGCGCTCTTCTTCATCGCCTGCTACATCGGCGGTCTGTAGAAGCAATTCGCAATTACCATCCTCCGCTGGCGGGGTTTCAAACCCCGCCGGTGTCCGGTGGTTATTGTCTTACTGTAAATGCCTCTACGTAATACGTTTGCGCTCATTCTCAACTTCTGCTAAAATAGTATGCAATAAGAGTTCTAAACGGTTTTACCCAAACTATAACACAATCCTAAATTATTGCACAAATCCTATTTATGAAGGATTCGGTATGAGAAAACCCGAACAGGAACATGAGATGAAACCGTTAGTTTGGGTAGGTTCATCCCATGAGGATTTGAAAGCGTTTCCCTCAGAGGTCCAACATGAAATGGGGTACGCGCTTTATATCTCACAAAAAGGAGATAAACACCCTAAAGCCAAACCCTTAAAGGGATTTTCTGGGGTCATGGAAATCCGAAGCGATTACCGTACAAATACTTATCGAGCAGTATACACGACCAAAATCGATGACGTAATTTACGTCCTGCATGCTTTTGAAAAGAAAGCTAAAAGAGGCATTCAAACCCCCAAAAAAGAAGTAGATTTAATCAAACGTCGGTTGAAATCGCTCAGGACTCAGTAGAAGGAAAATAAATTATGGCAGACTACACGCTAAGTTCAGGAAACGTATTTAAGGATCTGGGACTTCCTGAACCCGAAGAAAAATTGGCAAAAGCAGAACTGGCATACAACATCAATCGCTTAATTGCCACGCAAGGTATGACACAAAAGGAAGCAGCTGTTTTCTTCGGAATCAGTCGATACAAAATGACGCAACTGAGAAACGGACGACTAAATAATTTTACTATTGAACATCTGACTTATCTACTTGAAATGCTTGAGCTCCACATTAAACGCAGTGCTTATGATTGTATACAACGTGGTATTGAGGCATACCGGAAAGGCAAGACAGATGATGCTATTAACTACTACAATAAAGTTATAGCGTTAGACCCAGATACATCCACTGTTGCAATAGGTTATTCGAGCCGTGGCGTTGCTTATCTATCCAAAGAGGTCTATGAATCTGCTATTAAAGATTTTAGCAAAGCATTAGAATTAGGCAGGAATGATCCTCGTATTTATTTCGTTCGCGGCTGGACTTACCATTTACAAAAGGATTACGACCTTGCCATTGAAGACTTTACTAAAGCGATAGAATTGAAACTACATGACGCTGATGTTTATATCTATCGTGGTATAGCTTATTATCACCAAAGAAAGTATAACAACGTTATTGAAGACCTGACTAAAGCGATAGAACTAGATCCAGAGAATGTTGACACTTACAACTATAGAGGAATCGCTTATTATCACAAAGGTAAGGTTAACAATTCAATTGAAGACTTTACCAAAGTGATAAAGTTAAATCCGGAAAGCACCGATGCTTATAACAATTTAGGTCTCATATATCGTGACAAAGGCGAGTATGACAACGCCATTCGGAATTTTACCAAAGCGATAGAACTGGATCCCGAGGAGGTCATTATTCGTAATAATCGCGGTGTTGTTTATCGCGACAAAGGTGAACTTGACCTCGCTATTGAAGATCATAACAGAACCATACAGCTCAACCCAGACTACGCAGAAGCCTATAATAATCGCGCTGCTATTTATCGCGACAAAGGTGAACTTGACCTCGCTATTGAAGATCACAACAAGGCGATACAACTCAACTCGGACTACGCAGAAGCCTATTACAACCGTGGTCTGACTTATAGCAAGAATCGCAAACTCGCTCACACCCTTGAAGACTATACCAAAGCTATAGAAATCAACCCCAATTATGCAGAGGCATATAACAATAGAGGCACTGTTTACGACGAACAAGGGAAGGTCGATCGCGCTCTTGAAGACTATGATAAGGCGATACAACTCAACCCGAATTATGTGGAAGCCTATTACAATCGCGGTTTGATCTACAGCAAAAAAGGCAAACCTGATAGTGCCATCAAAGACTTTACCAAGGTGATAGAACTCAACGGGAATGATTCAGAAGCTTATAACAATCGCGGTGTAGTTTACGGCAACAAAGGCGAACTTGATAATGCTATCAAAGACTTTACCAAAGCGATAAAACTGAGTCCCAATTATACCAATGCTTATTATAACCGTGGTATGGCCTATGGCAACAAAGGTAAACTTAACTATGCCATCAGAGACTTTACCAAAGTGATAAAACTAGAGTCCAATTATACCAATACCTACAACAATCCTTGGAAGAAACGGTCACATATAGGAGTATGTGAAGAAGTCAAGACAGATTTATCGACTGGCAGAAATACGAAAAGAAACTTCATGACTCCCTTGCCCAGAGATTATAAACTATCGGAAGGTACCGCTACAATGTTGGCATTTCAGCGGGGGGATAATTCATAACCCCTGGCAACCGAATTATAGGAATCGATTAAATGCCTCGTATCTTCGATAACATTAACCAACCACTCCTCCCCGCACTCCAACAAACCCTTGAAACCGCTACACATGCCGATTTCTGCGTCGGCTATTTCAATCTTCGTGGTTGGCGAGGCCTCGGATCTTACGTTGAAAATTGGAACGGCGGCGAAGGCGAATGCTGCCGCCTGCTCGTCGGCATGCAACGCTTGCCTGAAGAAGAACTCCGAGAAGCCAAGCGGCTTGCGAAACAGGGCAGTGGAATCGACAACCAAACCGCACTCCGTCTCAAACGCAGATTAGCAGAGGAATTCCGCGAGCAGCTGACCATAGGCGTACCAACGCGCCAAGACGAAATAGGGTTACGCCAGTTAGCACACCAACTTCGCGAAGAGAAGGTCCAGGTAAAACTCTTTCTCCGACACACCCTTCACGCGAAACTCTATCTGATTTACCGATCAGACTTGGTCGCACCAACCGTAGGGTACCTCGGCAGTAGTAATCTAACCGTCTCCGGACTCTCACAACAGGGCGAACTCAACGTTGATGTCGTTGACGCGGATTCTTGTGAGAAATTGGAAAACTGGTTTGAAGACCGGTGGAATGACAGATGGTGCATCGATATTTCCAAGGAATTGGCTGAAATTATTGAGCAGAGTTGGGCGCGTGAGAAACCCATTCCGCCCTACCACATCTACGTCAAAATGGCGTATCATCTGTCACAGGAAGCGCGCGCCGGCTTGACTGAGTTTCGGATTCCACGTGAGTTTGAGGACAAACTCTTTGAATTCCAAACCGCCGCCGTGAAAATCGCAGCGCATCACCTCAATAGGCGTGGCGGTGTACTCATAGGCGATGTCGTCGGACTCGGTAAAACACTCATGGGAACTGCACTTGCACGTATACAAGAGGACGATTACGACCTTGAAACCCTGATTATCTGTCCAAAAAACCTCGTCAATATGTGGGAAGATTATAGTGAAGAATATCGCCTTCGCGGGCGAGTACTCTCAATCAGCCAAGTGATCAATACTTTGCCCGACCTACGTCGCTATCGGCTCGTTATGATTGACGAGAGCCATAACCTCAGAAACCGTGAGGGTAAACGCTACCAAGCCATTCAGGAATATATCTACGAAAACGAGAGTAAGGTGATCCTCCTCTCAGCCACCCCTTACAACAAAACCTATCTTGATCTCTCTAATCAACTCCGTCTGTTCGTTGATGAAACCGCAGACCTTGGCATCCGTCCAGAGCAATACATCAAATCATTAGGCAGTGAGACCGAGTTTATTCGCAAACATCAAAGTAGTGTTCGCTCCCTTGCTGCCTTTGAACATAGTGAATTCATTGATGATTGGCGTGAACTGATGCGCCGCTATCTTGTGCGCCGAACGCGCAGCTTCATCATGGACAACTACGCCGAAACAGATCCTGATACCGGGCGCAAATTTCTCTCTTTTGCCGATGGAACACTTTCCTACTTTCCGGCACGTGTTCCAAAAACGATAAAGTTCACAATTGATGAACAAGACCCTGACGACACCTATGCCCAGTTATATTCTCGCTCCATCGTGAATATTATTAGCAATCTTAAACTCGCTCGATACGGACTTGCTAACTATATCATTGACACACCATCAGAGCCGCCAACAGAAGTGGAGCAGAGACAATTACAAGATCTTTCTCGCGGTGGGCAGCGGTTGATGGGGTTTTGCCGGACGAATCTTTTCAAACGCCTCGAAAGCAGCGGGCAGGCGTTCATCCAATCCGTTGATCGCCACATCCTACGCAATTATATCTTCTTGCACGCTATTGAAAACGACGCACCGCTACCAATAGGGTCGCAAAACGCTGAGATGCTCGATTCTCGGCTTGAAGATAGAGATACCGAGGATGCCACCCTCATCTTAGATGCCTCCGGTGATGCCGATGATACACAGATAGATGGCATGGATTCACAGACAAGTGCATACACAACTGATGCCTATAAACAACGCGCTGCCGCTATCTACCAACGCTACACAACGAAATATAACAGCCGGTTTAAATGGCTCCGTCCAAAGCTCTTCCACCCGTTGCTTCGGACAGAACTCACCGAGGACGCTCTCGCACTCACTGATATATTGAAACAATACGGCACATGGGACCCCGAAAAAGATGCCAAACTTAACGCACTTGAAACCCTCTTAACCCAGACACACCCTCATGACAAAGTCCTTGTTTTCACGCAATTTGCGGATACTGTAAAGTATCTGACGGATGTACTCTTGGAACGTGGGATGACAAGCATCGCCGCTGCAACTGGTGACTCAGCAGACCCGACCGCCTTAGCACACCGCTTTAGTCCTATCAGCAACGATAAACGCGACAAAGTTAATCGAGAGAACGAGCTGCGGGTGCTGATCAGTACGGATGTCCTCAGCGAAGGTCAAAATCTACAAGATTGCGCAATCGTCGTCAACTATGATCTGCCATGGGCAATCATCAGGTTAGTCCAACGTGCCGGCAGAGTTGACCGGATTGGGCAAACAGCGGAAGACATCTTGTGTTATTCATTCCTACCTGCCGAAGGTGTGGAGCGTATTATCAACTTGCGCGGGCGCGTTCGTGCACGCCTTCAGCAGAACGCTGAGGTCGTCGGCACGGATGAAGCCTTTTTTGAAGATGACGGTGAAGAAGGCAACAGCGCAGTCGTTGATCTCTACAACGAAAGGGCAGGACTCCTCGACGATGCACGCGACAACGATGTGGATCTCGCCTCCCACGCCTATCAGATTTGGAAAAACGCCATTACGCAAGATCCAGACTTAGAAAAAATTATTTCTACGCTCCCATCTGTTGTTTATTCAACGCAACCGCATACGCCAACCGATAACGAACCCGAAGGCGCGCTCGTCTACATCCGAACAGGACAAGGCTTTTCACATGAGATGGGGGATGCCTTGGCATGGATAGATCGAAATGGCGAAAGCGTAACAGAGTCCCAGTTTGCAATCCTCCAAGCCGCGGCGTGCGAACCCAAAACCGAGGCACTCCCCTCGCTTGAAGAACACCATTGTCTTGTGGAAGCAGCCGCAAAGTTGATCCTCTCTGAAGAGCGATCAGTGGGTGGGCAGCTTGGACGACCCACCGGCGCACGGTTCCGTACTTACGAACGTCTAAAGGATTACGCCTCAGAGGTGGAAGGGACGCTACTTAGCACGCCAGCACTTAAACAGGTCATTGAAGCCATCTATCGCTATCCGCTGCGGCAGGCAGCCACCGACACCCTCAACCGTCAGCTCCGTAGTGGTATCTCCAACGCGGAACTTGCTGCGTTAGTCATTGAACGGTGGGAGACAGAACGACTCTGCATCATTGAGCAGGAGCGGCAAACACGAGAACCGCAGATCGTCTGTTCACTTGGACTCCGCACACCGTAAAATCTGTAGGACTTACGCATGCTGCTCTTTTGTAGCACAAACATCCCTGTTTGTGGCAGGAGACCATTATGTTTTCCGAAGATTCTCATCTAACAGAACGGGCCGCAGTCAAAATTGCGTAAGTCCTGATCTGAAAAAGAACTTGAACTTTACGGATACATCACGTATAATTGACCTAAACCTAATACCTGTACACACGGAGGTTTCAGGTGGAAAATTCTAAAATTGTTGTTGGACACCTCATAGACGATGCAATGGTAGTCAAAGCCGTTAACACTCCAGAACACTTAGAATGGATCAAGTGGTTAGACCCCGAAGAACTTACTGCGTTTTTTGAGGAATTGCTCAACTTGGTAACAGAAATCGCACAGGAAGAGGAGCCGAGCGAGACACTTACACTTTTTCTTGACCAATACCGGGCGAATGCTGCAATCAGTGCGAAACTATACGGCTCTCAAAACATCACTTATACAATACCGGAGGTGGCGGATGCACTGGGGATAGATATTGATGAGGCAGTGGAGCACGTGGCGGATGCACTGGGGATAGATATTGATGAAGTACGGCAGGAGATAGCGGATGACTTTGGGATAGATATCGCTATGGTAACACAGAAATTACGGGCACTCGGAATTGATATTCCTGAGGAACAGTGGGAACAAGAAATACCCTCATTCAACATCCATACAGAAGAAGAGCCTGAGATTATTGATGTAACGGAACAGCAACGAGACCACTACTTAGCGCAACCTATCTCCGAACTTGCACTCTCTGTCCGAGCTCACAACTGTCTCGAAAGGGCAAAGATCAAAACTGTACGAGAACTCGTCATAAAGACAGAAAGAGAACTTTTAACATACAAAGGTTTCGGACGGGAGTCGCTACGCAATGTAAAAGAACAACTCGCCTACCGGGGGCTTTACTTGGGAATATACCTGGACGACGAGGACTATGAGGAAGATGAGGACATCTACGAAGAAGATGCAGAGTAAACCGCGTGAATCTAACGAAAGGGTAACATAAATGCTTAACGAGCGAAATACACGCCAATACCTCAAAGAATCCGATTTTGAAAACCTCTTTACGCAAGAACTCGGTTGGGACCGCCACACCCAAACACTACCCATTACAGTAGACGAAACCAAATATACACTCACCGCCATTGCCGAAAAACGCGGAATGATCGTCTTTGAATGTCCAGCCACCGAAACCGACGGACGCATCCCCAATTACGCAACCCGCCGCAAAATCCAAAAGCAGGTCGCCAAATCTGCCCACGAACACTTTATCATCTACACCGATGTTGACAAAACCACAGACATCTATCAGTGGGTTAAACGCGAGCAAGGCAAACCCGACGCATGCCGTGAACACCGGTATAACCGTAACGAACAATCCGGCGAATCCCTCATCCAAAAACTGCAAGCCATCGCTTTTACTTTTGAAGAAGAAGAGCAGCTGACACTCTTTGAAGTAACCGGACGCGTTGGCGCAGCCTTTTATGCTGAACGGGTTACCAAGAAGTTTTATGACCGTTTCAAGAAAGAACATGACGCATTCCTCAAATTCCTCAACGGCATTCCAGACGAAGAGATGCAAAAGTGGTACGTCTCCGTTATGCTCAACCGCTTGATGTTTATCTACTTCATTCAAAAGAAAAATTTCCTTGATAGTGACCAAAACTATCTGTCTACGAAACTGACAGAGAGCCAAGCAAACGCCACCAACGCATACTACAAAGAATTTCTCTGTCCACTTTTCTTTGAAGGGTTTGCCAAACCGGAAGCCGAGCGTAGCAGAGAAATGAAACGTCTGCTTGGCAAAATCCCCTATCTCAACGGCGGCATCTTCCAAAAACACCAACTTGAGACCCTCCACGGCGAAAGCATTGAGATTCCTGATAAGGCTTTTGAACAACTTTTCAATTTCTTTGAACAATACCAGTGGCACCTCGACGACCGTCCGCTCAAAAACGATAACGAGATTAACCCCGATGTGCTCGGCTATATCTTTGAGAAATACATCAACCAGAAGCAGATGGGTGCCTACTACACCAAAGAGGACATCACCGAGTACATCAGCAAAAACACCATCATTCCCTTCCTCTTTGACAAGGCGAAAAAAGCGTGCAAAATTGCATTTGAAGGTGAGACTTCCGTTTGGAAACTCCTCCAAGAAGACCCAGACCGCTACATCTACGGTGCCGTCAAAAAAGGTGTCGAACTGGATTTACCAGAGGAAATCGCTGCCGGCATAGACGATATCCCTAAACGCAACGATCGCTGGAACACACTTGCATCCGAAGAATACGCCTTACCGACGGAGATTTGGCGAGAGACCGTCGCACGGCGGCAACGCTACGAAACCGTCCGATCCAAACTCGCAAACGGAGAAGTACCTGACCTCAATGACCTGATTACCTACAACCTCAACATCCGCCAATTCGCACAGGATGTCATTGAAAACTGTGAGGGGCCCGAACTGCTCCGCGCCTTCTGGAAAGCCATCACCGAAGTAACAATCCTCGATCCGACCTGTGGATCTGGAGCATTCCTCTTTGCCGCACTCAACATCCTCGAACCGCTCTACGAAGCGTGTTTGGATCGGATGCAAGTTTTCCTTGACGAGATGGTAACGGTTTCCGTACCTGATACGGAAACAGAGGGATTAGGAAAGGTTTCCCCCCTGATAAGGGGGGCAGGGGGGTTACGTAGATACAGCGACTTCCGCGATATTCTTGAACGTATCAGACAGCACCCAAACCGAGAGTATTTCGTCCTCAAATCCATCATCATCAACAACCTCTACGGCGTAGACATCATGGACGAAGCAGTTGAGATTTGCAAACTCCGCCTCTTCCTCAAAATGGTGGCGCAACTTGAGGACGCGAGACGGATTGAACCACTGCCGGATATTGACTTTAACATTCAGGCAGGCAATACCCTTGTCGGTTACGCGACTTATGAGGAGGTGGAGAAGGCGGTCACCGGTAAACTCGACTTTGACGATACGATGGCGCGCATCCAAGAGAAAGCAGAAGATGCTGAAAAGCTATTTACGTTGTTTCGCCAGCAACAAACAGAATTGGGCGGCACCGTGACACCTGCTGACAAACAGGTATTACAAGATAAACTCAAGGCATTAGAAGATGAACTCAACGGATACCTTGCTAGAGAATACAAAGTAAATCCAAACAAAGAATCTGCTTGCCAAGACTGGTTAACTTCACACAAGCCTTTTCACTGGTTCATTGCGTTTTATGGAATTCTACAAGGTGGGGGCTTTGATGTGATTATTGGCAATCCACCGTATGTAGAGTATAGCAGGGTTAAGAAACAATACGCTGTAGTGGAATATAAAACCGAAAAGTGTGGGAATTTGTATGCAATGTCGATTGAAAGATCTTTTGATTTAAGCAAAGGTCCGGTTGGGATGATTGTTCAACTGCCTCTGGTATGCACTGATCGGATGAAACCAGCACAATCCCTTTTTAAGACTCAGAATAGAAAAAGTTGGTTTGCCAATTTCGACGACAGACCGGGAAAACTTTTTGATGACTTACACCACATCCGCGCTACTATTTTCCTTTCTACAATACAAGAAGATCTAGGTGTAGTTACACTATATTCCACCAAATATAATAGATGGTTTACGGAAGTCCGCTCAATCTTGTTTGAAGGTATAGTTTATGAAGATATTACAAATATTTGTGTTGAAGGTGCGTTTCCCAAGATAGCGGATTCCGTAGGTAAACGCGTTGCGAGCAAGCTCAGGAATGCGAAAAAATCTATTTTGACATTTAAGACAGGAAAATACCTTTGCCATTTTCACAATTCCCCTCAATACTGGATTCGGGCAACCGATTTCGTTCCATATTTCTGGAACGAACAAGATGGGGAGAAAATCTCAACTCATGTTAAACCTTTGCATTTAACAACTGAATTAGATGCATCCATAGTCGCAGCAACTTTAAACAGTTCGCTTTTTTATTGGTGGTTTGTTATTCTTTCTAATTGCCGCGACTTAACTTTGCGTGAGGTTAGAAGTTTTCCAATCGCTGTTGATCAAATGGCCGGGGTTTTTAAACAAATTCTTTCTGAACTTTCCGCTGATTTAATGCAAGATTTTAAACGTCATGCGCAGCGAAAGGAAACCAATTATAAGACCACCGGTAAAGTAGTTTATGATGAATTTTTTCCGCGTCACTCCAAATCCATCATAGACGAAATTGACCGTGTGCTTGCCAAACACTACGGCTTCACCGACGAGGAATTGGATTTTATCATCAACTACGACATCAAATATCGTATGGGGTTGGGGAATTGATGCAAGTTTTATATGTCAATTTCTTGACTCTCTACATCATATATGTTATCATATATAATGTAGCAGCTTATGAAAAACCGAAGCAACCTCGCCTATAAAACGAGCTGTCCATCAGCAAAATTAACAAACGTTAACCGATAAAATTCGCATTTTATGAACAATTTGAAAACAAACCGAATCCATCAAGAACCATCAAGCCAATCAAACACTACGCTCGTGGCACTTTCAAAAGAGATAGACAAAAATTAAAATTACCCAATTGTTCACGAAAATTCCAGAGACATAGAATTCAAAAACGTCATGATCTAACGGTATAACTGCGTTCACGCTGTTTACAAAGGACAAAAAAGTATCGTGAACAATTTCGTGAACATTTGTGAACATCTTGGCAAAAAGATCATCGCCTACAGAATCTATTACGCTCACAAACCCGCGCTTTGAGTGGGTTCACAACCGCGTATACTCCGAACATGAAAATTGAACACATCGCCAATGTTCATGAATGTTCATGAAAATCCGTGCCATGTTCACGAAATGTTCATAATTTACGTCCGAGAAACCCATTGTCCACGAAACCAGAAAAAATTAACAAATAGTTAATTTTAGGACTTACGCAGACAGATGATAAAGGATTTCCTTACGACAAGTGGATGTCTACATTTAGATCTTTAATTATCAAACTCACGTTAGGATTAAGCCCTCCTCCCATCTATAAAATTTCATAGCAACCCTCACAGCATCTACTATCAAAAACCGATCAAAACCCACTCACTGTGTGGGTTTACAAGTGATTTCACAACTTATCACTTTTTGGATTTTGCTATGAAAACTGTGAAACGCGCCCCACTTCATTTCTCGAATCTTTGTGCAATACGGTTGCATGCCTCCCCAACTTCTGATAAAATAGTAAGCAAAAGGAGTTTTAAACAGTCCATGAAAACTACACACTCAAAAAACACAACCAACAAAAAACAGAAGCAACGCCTCGCTTTTCCAGTCTATGATGAAGAGGACATCCTTAACTTGGACGCGATCATCGTCACCCCACCTCCGCGTGAATCTGGTACAATACGCGTTAAGTTAATATACCAAGAACCGAGCGAACCCATGCCCGTTGAAAATCCTTGGGAAGAATAGGCATCAGACGTTATCAAAAAATATGAAAACTGTTGATCTCGAACAACGCATCGCGCAAGGCGAAAACACCACAACCGAATTCAAAGAGAGTTTCGATCAGGAAGTAATTGAGACTGCCGCTGCATTTGCCAATACCGATGGCGGCACGATTTTTATTGGCGTGTCTGACAGGCGAGAAATCAGAGGTATCACCGTTGGCAAAGAGACATTAAGAGACGTATCAAACCGGATTTCGCAAGCGACTGAGCCGCGGGTTGTTATAGAAATTAAATCAGTCGCCGTAGAAGAAAAATCGGTGCTGTTAATACATATCGCAGAATCTTCCATAAAACCTGTTTCTGTTAGGGGAAGATGCTATAAGCGAGTAGGCAATAGCAACCGCGTCATGTCACCACAAGAGATTTCCCAGATGCACCTCAACGCCACCGGACAAACTTGGGATCAATTCTCAGTGACACGTGCTGGAATTGATGATATAGATGAGAAAAAAGTTGAATGGTATCTGACCCGTCGAGAAGCAATCCGGAATGTGTCTAAACCGCAAGATATGAACATGGCAGCGTTTTTGAAGAACATTAATGGTATCAGCGATGATGGAACACCAACCCATGCGGGGCTTCTTTTTTTCAGTAAGCACCCCCAACGGAGATTCTTCTACAATGCACAATTACGAGTTGTCAGATTCAAAGGAACATCTGTCACCCATCCGGTCATTGATCGGCTTGATTGCGACGAGACGCTCTGGGAAAACGTTGATACCGCCGAGGAATTTATAAGAAAAAACATCCGTCTTCTCAGTTTTCGGACCTCAAGGAGTTTCCAACGAGACGATAAGTTTGAGTATCCGCTGAAGGCACTGCGAGAGGCGATTATCAACGCCTTGATTCACCGCAACTATCAAGAAACTGCGGATGTCCGAGTTTTTATATTTGATAACCGTTTTGAGGTTATTAGTCCCGGCACTTTTCCAGAAGGCGTTAGTCCAAACGAACCGACTCACAAACCGGTAAACCCTACTTTGAGTCAATTCATGTTTGATGTCGGTTTCATTGAACGGTACGGTGCCGGCATCAGGATGATGCGCAGATTATGTGAGGAGTGGGGAAACAAAGCACCGCGTTATGAATTTCACCCACTTGAGACCAAAATCATCTTTGATTCCCCAATTCAAGAGAGCACTTATGTTGAAATTGACGACATTTCAGAGCAGTTGAACGAGCGTCAAAAGAGTGCCCTGTTTCATGTAGAAAAAAACGGGCAAATTGCGACAAGAGAATACGCGGAGATCAACCATATTTCGCCCAGGACTGCCTATACCGAGCTCAAGGATTTAACAGACAAAGGGCTCTTGGCTGCAGTAGGAAAGGGAAGAGGAATTAGGTACGTCCGAAAAATGGACGATCAGGTAACCGATTAATTGCGTGATTAATTGCGTGATTAATTGCACGAATATTAGAGATAGTACCTACATGTCAGAAAAAACGATCGAAGGCATCACCAAAATAGCCGTGAAAGGTTTCAAGTCAATAGCGGAGGAATGCGCAATTGACATCCGTCCGCTGACGATCCTTGCCGGTGCGAACAGTTCCGGGAAATCCAGCATCATGCAACCGCTATTGATGCTAAAGCAGACACTGGAGGCACCTTATGATCCAGGACCGCTGTTGATTGGTGGACCAAACGTTCAATTTACTGAGGCGGAGCAATTTCTATCCAAATTAACTGGCAGAAAAAGGGCGGATTGTTTTCAGATTCAAATTGAGATTGGTAGACCCAGTCTTTCTGATTCGTTGTGGCTAACCTTCAGGAAGGGAAAAAATCAAATCGAAATTGCCGAGATGAGCAGAGAGGTTGAATTAGTGACTGAACAGCCATTTTCTTCCCATCTTACCTTGTACCCTGAGATGTCATCTAAAGAAATTGCATCGTTAGCTGACCATGATCCGTTAATTAAAAATTCGGAAAAAGACAAAAATTTGGATGTGGTGAGGCGTTTATGGTGTTTTTTACGTTTGGAATCTCAAAATGGTAATCATTTTTATGATGTCACCCATAGTTTTGGGTTAAATATTCTCAACAGCATTCACATCCCCGGATTACGTGGTAATCCAGAACGCATCTACAAATTGAGCAGCACCGGGCCCCGGTATCCCGGTCCCTTTGAAAATTATACTGCGAGTGTCATTCACGAGTGGCAGGAGACGAAAGATAAACACCTGAAAACGCTAACCGATGCCCTTTATACATTGGGGTTAACAAGACAAGTTGGCACCCAAAAAATCGGTGATGTCGGTATTGAACTTCGAGTCGGTCGTCTCCCTCACGACAGCACAGATAGGTCAGATATGGTAAACATTGCTCATGTAGGACTCGGAGTGTCCCAAGTCTTACCCGTTTTAGTGGCATTGATTGTAGCGGAACCTGGGCAGTTAGTCTATCTCGAACAACCCGAGCTTCACTTACACCCTAACGCCCAAGTCGCTTTGGCACAAGTGCTGGCAGACGCGGCAAAACGCGGTGTCCGCGTCGTCGCCGAGACACACAGTTCACTGCTGCTCTTGGGAGTCCAAACGCTCGTTGCAGAAGGGAAACTCTCACCGGATTTAGTGAAATTGCACTGGTTCACACGACGTGAAGATGGAATAACCAAAGTTGATAGCGTGGACTTAGACGAAGCTGGAACTTACGGAGAGTGGCCCGTGGATTTTGATGATGTCAGTCTCAACGTGCAAAGCCGTTTTCTTGATGCCGTAGATAACGTTAGATTTGGCGACAAGGAGACTTCGTGAGAGCAAGAGATTTAAAACGGTTGGTGATTGACACTGATGTCGCCCAAGCATCTGGTGATGAAGATGCGACCGATCCACGTGCTATCAATTGTCGCGATTTCCTAAAGGAAGTAAGGTCTCAAGATCATAGGGTAGTGATGACAAGAGAAATCAGCGAAGAATGGAAAAGACATCAATCTCGGTTTGCCTTGGAATGGAGGGTCTCAATGGATGCACGTAGAAGAATAGATCGTATCAATCCACCAGAGAATGAGGAACTCCGAGACAAGGTCACAGTTACAGCAAGCGATGAAGATGAGATTGAAGCCATGCAAAAAGACTTCCATCTTCTCCAAGCAGCACTCGCAACAGATCAGACCATTATTTCGCTTGATGAAACTATCCGAGGGCTTTTCAAACAAGCATCTCGACAGGTTGGCGAAATCCGAAACATTATCTGGGTCAATCCAGACAGGACAGTAGAAGAACAACCCATCACTTGGCTCCAAAACGGCGCACCACCTGAACCCCATCGTCAACTTTCCGCTTGATACAAAATTCGTTATGAGTCTCACAAGCGCGGCACGCTCCTACAAGAGAGGCTGACACAATCGAATACTCTTAAAATCCGCGTCATCCGCGATAATCCGTGATTTGCGGCGTACTCGCCAAATGCGGTATGCATTCAGACAATTACAATTACCCACGCCAACCCACATCAATACTGGTATATCCGTGTGTATATTGCTGAAAATGCGGCGGTAAATCCGCTAAAAACTGCCTACCGTCGTCTGGAATCTCCCACGGAATATCAATATGGTGAGCCCGACGCCGAAAACCGATCGCACATGACAACCGGATCTCATCAATCTGGTTCGGGAATGCACCGTGATACGTCCGATGCGCAAACACAATCATATCCCCCGGATTCGTGAACAGCGGCACCAACCCCGGAATATCAAAACCCACGTACGCCTTTTCTTCTCCACCCTCCTTATAGAAGGAACGCCTATCGGTTGTTAGGTTGAAACCTTCAGGTCCCTCCCAATCCTCTACATGAGAATCCGCAATCACGCACAGACCACCGTGTTCCGGACGAGAACCCGTCAGATAGAACCATTTCCCGGAGGGCCACAATCCACGGTTCAGCACATCACCTGAATTCTTCGGTGCGTCCGTCGAAAACCCACACCAATCCGTATGCCATGCAACAGGCTGAGATCCGGGCATCCGAATGATAGCAGCAGAACGGTGGACAGTCATCTCGTCTGTCCCGATGAGGTGGCGATGGATTTTCATAAAGGGGTCATATCCGAGCAGCTGCCATGCCCCCGGACCAGACTCAACCCAAGCGTGTCGGGTCTGACTCTGCCCATGTTCCAACTCTCTGTTTGGATCCGTCCCATCGAAGACTGCCTGCTTTAGACTCTCAACCAACTCAGGTGGAAGGACATCTTTAACAATCGCGAAACCGTGTGCCGCCAAGCATTCGGACATCTCAGAAAGTTGATCCACCTCAAACTCATAGGTATAGTCAAGTTCAGGTTTCTGAATCTCTAAATATTCTTTCATAAGTGACACCCCAAGCATTTCGTCAGTTCTAATCGCCTACTGTAAATGTTGCGTGTTAGCATCTTAGCAAACATTCGTGATCACGTCAATGTCAAATTCTTCGCCGTAGGTTATATTCTTGCACTAATTGCCAAGTTTTGTTAAAATAATACTACTAACGCTGAGACACTTACACAACGCAACGATAGCACTTTACTTAGGATCCAGAAGTGATACCGTCAATCCAAAGCATCACGCAGACAGACACCAATTATCCAAAAAGGTTAAAAAAGTATCTAAAAACAGAAACCCCAGAAACGATCTGGACGCGCGGGAATATCAACTTGTTACCGGGACAAAACACCAGTTTAAATGGAGACCTTTGGGCACTCTTCTGCTCCCGCAAGTGTCCCGGCGAACTTATATTGAAGACACACGACTTAGCACAGACATTCAAGGAAAGAGGTACCCCAACGATCGGAGGCTATCACTCGCCAATTGAACAAGAGTGCCTGCGCGTCTTACTACGCGGTGTACAACCGATCCTCTTATGTCCAGCACGAAGCATTGAAAACATGCGGCTGAAACCGGCATGGAGAGACGCATTAACCGATGAACGGCTATTAATCTTATCTACTTTTGAGAGTCGCCACAACCGATCAACAGCAGCATCGGCGAACCGACGCAACGCTTTCGTTGCAGCACTTGCGGACAAAATCTGTATCGCACACGCCGCAGAAGACAGCAAGACCTTGGAATTCGCACAGATGCTACTAACGTGCGGTAAACCTGTTTTCACTTTTGAGACACCAGCAAACGATGCACTCTTTCAACTTGGGGCACAACGGATAGAACCGTCCGTATATGTCCAGTAAAGATAAATTGTGACCTAATAAGCACAATTCGGAGGAACATAATGGCGAAAACCGTTTTTGTAGGAGACCATGAACTGACCTTCCCGGGACCACACCTCGGTGTACTGCGGGACTGTAACGCTCTGCTCGACTCACCAGAAGGCTTGCACCAACAGATAGCGGAGGACGGGTATCTGCTCGTTCGTGGCTTAATTGATAAGGAAAAAGTTATCGCGGGGCGCCGGGCTATCCTTGAATACGCCAATGGAAACGGAAAAGACAACGTTTTCAAACCCGATACCGACATAATGGAGGCGATCGCTGGTGCTGGAAGTCCCGGACGAACAATGGGCACACCCGCTGTTACACACCATCCAGATGTCCAGTCCGTATTGGAAGGCGACGAACTCTTCAAATTCTTCCGAAACTTTTTTGAAGGCGATACCCGCACGTTTGATTACAAATGGCTCCGGTTCGTCCGTCCTGACGGCTGGTCAGGCCCCCATTTCGATTTCGTCTATATGGGGAGAGGTTCAAAGCAGTTGCACACCTGTTGGGTACCCTTCGGCGATGTGCCTGCAACGATGGGGACATTGACAGTACTTGTCGGGTCACATAACCTACCGAGTTTCGCACCGATTCGGGATACCTACGGCAAAACAGATGTCGATAAAGACGGGACTCCCGGGCATTTCGGACGCGACCCCATGGAAATCAGCGATAAATACGGCGGTGAGTGGAAAACAGCCGATTTCGAGTTGGGGGATGTCATCATCTTCACGATGCACACGATGCACACCTCCACCAAAAACCTTTCAGATCGCTGGCGTATCAGTTGTGACATCCGTTTCCAACCGGCAGAGCATCCGATCGATGAGCGGTGGGTCGGCAAAAACCCGATTTCTCACACAGGCAGCCAAAAAATTTCGTTTGAGGAAGCAAAGAAACAGTGGGGATTAGAATAATGTAACCAGCACTTGCATGGTACACCTTAGTATATGACGTACTGTCTAACACATTTTATCTTCTTAGAGATGCCTCAGCCGTATCAATTGACAGCAAGTCGATAAGATTTTTGTTAATATAGTAGTACTCTCGGCCAAATCGCAAACGCTCCAGCAATCCAAGTGCTGTTACTTCATTCAGATATTTTGTGGCTGTAAGACGACTACATCTCAGTTCTTTCTCAACAATACTAATCTTGCAGTAAGGCCACTTGAAGAGCAAATCGACAAATCCTTCGCGCGCAACGGCTTTCGTTTTGTCACGCGCCGTTGTAATGACGTTGTTGATAAGGCGATTAATTGCCTCTATTTTGTCCCCAGTGTCTCGCGAGGTCTGTTCCACTGCTGCCAAGATGTAGAGAATCCATTGCTGCCAATTTCCGTTTTCCGTGACTTCACGAAGATATTGATAATACGCATCCCGATTTTCGATAAAAAAACGGCTGAGATACAGTATCGGTACATCCAGCAGTCCTTGATGTACCAAATAGAGGATGTTGAGTATACGCCCTGTTCGACCATTGCCATCCATAAAGGGGTGTATTGCCTCAAACTGGTAGTGCATTACAGCCATTTTGACAAGCGGTTCAAGTCCATCAGTTTTATCATTAATAAATCGCTCAAGATTAATTAACAACCTAATAAGATTTCCATATCCGTTTGGCGGTCTGTAAATGAGCTCTTGTGTCGCTCGGTTTTCAATTACTACTGGACCACTACGTACCTTCATTTCCTCGTCAAGAATACGCGAGCATATCTGCTCAAAGAGTTGTATGTCCAGAGTTGACCCTTCTCGGATGTTCCTGACACCATCCCACAATGCCTCGCGGTAACGTAACACTTCTTTGGTATTGGAGGCAATTTGGTTCCCATCAGATGTCATTGCTCGGTACAGTTCATCGTTTGTCGTAACGATGTTTTCGATTTCCGAACTCCTACGTGCTTCCTGAAGCGGTAGTGTATTTATCAGAACCTCTTCGCTGGGCAGCTGCTTCACCAAGGCATTTGCCCTCGAAAGCTCAGTCATCGCCGATATGCACGCTTTGAGAATGTCACGCGATTCAAGGTCTGCTGCAGGCGGAAGTTCAGGAATATCGTTCCATGGAATATTTGGATTGAATTGAGGCATTGTTGTCACCAGTCTTGGCAACCGGACATGTATAATTTTTGGCGATTTTTATATATATCAGCGTTGATATGTATAATTTGTATACATATCCACCTGGACATGTATACTTTTTCGGGCGATTTTTATGTATATCGGCGTTAATATGTATAATTTGTATACATATCCACCTGGACATGTATACTTTTCGGCGATTTTCATACATATCAGCGTTGACATGTATAATTTGTATACATATCGATTGATCATTAACCGAACAGCGCACGCCGGATCTGACGCACTGCCTGGCGAATCCGATCTTCGTTCTCTACAAGCGCGATGCGGATATAGCCCTCGCCGTTATGCCCAAACCCGGCACCCGGAGAGACACAAACCTCCGCCTCATTCAGGAGTTTCATCGCAAAATCCAGAGAACTCAGATGCCGCCACGTTTCAGGAATCGGAGCCCAAACAAACATCGAAGCCTGTGGTTTCGGCACCTTCCACCCGATCCGGTTTAACCCTTCTACAAGCACATCGCGGCGTTTCTGGTAGATCGCCGCGTTTTCCATCACCGTGTCTTCTGGCGTGCGCAGTGCCATAATAGCAGCGACCTGAATCGGTGCGAAAATCCCATAATCGTAGTAGCCTTTAATCCGAGCGAGTGCCTCTATAATCTCCCGATTTCCGGCTGCAAACCCGCACCGCCAGCCTGCCATGTTATAAGATTTCGATAGCGAGATAAATTCAATACCGACATCCTTCGCACCTTTTGCCTGTAAGAAACTCGGTGCCTTATAGCCGTCAAAAACGATGTCCGCATAAGCCAAATCGTGGACGACAACAATCTCCTGTTGCTTCGCAAACGCCACGATCTCCTCAAAAAAACCAAGATCAACCACAGCACCCGTCGGGTTATGCGGGAAACTTAAGATTAACATCTTCGGTCTCGGCCAAATATCGCGTGTGATTTCGGTCAGCGAAGGGATAAAAGCGTTCTCTTCAGTGAGCGGTATACTCACAACGCTGCCGCCCGCAAGCACAACGCTGTAAGTATGAATCGGGAACGTCGGATTCGGCACCATCGCCAAGTCGCCTTCGTCAATCATCGCTAAAGCGAGATGCCCAAGGCCTTCTTTGGTACCGATAACAGCAATCGCTTCCTCATTCGGGTCAATGTCAACACCGAATCGGCGTTCATAATGCCAACTGACCTCTCTGCGGAGATTATAGATGCCGCGTGAAGCGGAATAACGGTGGTTTCGCATCTCTTGCGCCGCTTCTGTCAGTTTATCAATGATAGGCTGCGGTGTCGGTTGATTCGGGTTACCCATCCCCAAATCGATAATATCTATGCCTTGCTGTCGGCGTTCGTGTGTTAGCTGCTTGAGTTTACCAAACATGTAGGGTGGGAGTCGATTTAAGCGTTTTGAAAATATATTCATTTTTTTTAATATTTGGGTTTTCGCTCATTTTTTTCCTTCGTCAAAAAATGGTTTCCGATGCATTTCAGCTGATTCTTTTCTATAAGATTGTGGACATATAGAAGCCACGATCACAATCCGCGTTTTTATCAAATTGAAAACCGTTTTCTAACAAAAGTAAGGAAACGAACAGAGGTTATTTATGTTAACGAATTGATTTGCTATATCCTATCCATTATGCTCCAGTATGACCGTAATCGGGCACCCCAATTCGATATTATCCGTTTCGGACTTGGATGCATCATTTCCTGCCGATGGAGCCCGGCTTCTTGAGTGAGCAGTTTATCTTGGCACATTTTGATGACTTCATCGTAAGCCTCGTCCTCAGCCAAATTTCGTGTTTCACCCGGATCATTGTGCCGATCAAACAGCTGTGCAAGTCCGAACTCCGCAGCATCTGGTCCGGGAGGTAAAAAATCCTCTACCGCCTTCGGTTTATATTCCGTAACGTATTTATACTGTTCAGTAACAATCGCGCGTCCCCAATAATTGCTTTCTATATAAGCGCAATCGCGCCACGGCGCATCTCTCCCCTCAGCAAGCGGACGCACGCTGGTTCCCTGTAGCCCTTCAGGGACATCAATACCGGCGTAATCGCAGACAGTTGGGAATACGTCCACACCGGAGACGAAATGTGGATCGTCAAACCGGCGTTTCTCTATAGGAATCTCATCTCCCAAACACGCTACGATGAACGGCACTCGTACGCTCTCTTCGTAAAGCGTGAACTTCTGGAACATCTGGTGGCTTCCGCACGCTTCACCGTGGTCAGCACTAAAAATGATAAGCGTCCTGTGATGCAGAGAGGTCTCGCGCAGCAACGCGAGGACTCGACCAATCTCAGCATCAACCTTTTCGATGAATCGGTAATAGTTCCATCTCAGGTAACGCCAATGGAGTTCATCCCAATTCCGTATCCCTTTAAGGATAGCGGCGTGGATAAGTGCGTCATCAACCCTTCGACAGACGCGGTGCAGCACCGTCTCCCGCGCATCGTAGTCGAAGTTTTCAGGAAGCGGTGGTAAGGCATCTTCCGAGACAATTCCTTGTTCCACAGGGTTTGGGATACGCTTTTCCTCATGGTTGTGCAGATATTCGCAGACATCATGTGGATCAACATAGCCGATCTGGAGGTAAAAAGGTTCTGCCCCATCGTAGTTTGTCAAGAAATCGGCAACCGCATGCGTCGATGCCGAATCGTAATACGCGGCACCCCCAGCACCGATATTGCGCCGACCATAATAAAGCACCTGAAAACTTTCACGGACATTCCGACCCGGCACATGCCATTTGCCACAGTGGAATGCCTTATAACCGCCTGCGCTGAGCACTTGCCCAATATCCGAGATTTCTGGGTGCAGATGTCCACCGTTGAAAGGAACACCTGTCTCGGAAGTATATAACCCTGTCGCCCAACTCGAACGCGCAGCGGCACACACTGGATCCGTACAATACGACTGGCGAAAAGAGATACCATTCCTGTGAAGCGCATCAATATTGGGCGTCCGAAGATACGGGTTGCCGTGTGCTGAGAGCGCATCCCACGAATGCTGGTCGGTGTTAATAAAGAGAATATTGGGGCGTTTATTCATGTATTCCGCCTATTTTCTCTCTCAGCACCAACGTCTCAAAAAAGGTCGAAGCGATGGCGATGTTTCCGTGGGCGTCAAGCCACCAATACGAAGGCAAAAGCCCAGCACCGTAAAGGTAATAACCCTCAAGCGGAAAAGGAGTCTGTACCGATGCAAGGAAACCGAGCCTGCTTTTGGGTCTGAGATGCTCCAAATCTTCAAGCAACGTGAGTTCTATTCCGTCGTTTGAGGTCCCGATTGTCTGGGCAAGTGCCGGAATTACATCGAAAAGTGCCCAATTACATGTCAGGTTAGCTGATGCGTCCACTGTTCCAACAACAACCTCAGTCCCGTTAATGTGAAGTCGCACCTCCGAATCTCCAACAAGGGACCCTTCACACGTCAATTCGGAATATTTATCGTCGCCACTATTTCGGGCATCAACACGCCAACGCTCTGTGAGCGAGCGGTAGTGCTCATCACAACAACGGAACCGCATCCGTAGATGCTCACCGCTTGTCGTATTCTCATATTGGACGACATAGTTCCACAGACTATCCTGCTTGCGGCGTTCAACGATAACTGTCCCGATGCTCAGGGATGCCTCAGCACCGACTCCAGCATAACCGCGCCAATAGTTCGGCAGAATATTGTAGATGTGCGTGATAGCCTCTCCGACTCGCGTGTCACGCGCATCAATATCCGTGTAACACCCGTTGAGTGCTCCAATCAATTCTTGTGTAAATTGGGGGTTTTGCGCACCATAATTGTAGTCAAACGACCAGTGATGCTCACTCTTATTATTCATGTGTGTATTCTGGGGGGTTTACCGGATGCGGCGTTGTGTGCGTAACGCGTTGTTTCGGGCAAGCGATAGCCTTGACAACACGCCAACACCCATACACGCGCCGAATCCAAGGAGATTCGGTGTCCTATAGATACGTACACCACCCGAACGTTCGCACGGGTGCGAACCGCAGCACCGATGACCTCCCCTTTATCTCTAAGGTATGTGTAAGCACCCTGTTCCGAGCCAGGCTCTTCGTAGTGTCCCCAGAGTCGGGATTTTGCACAACCGATCGTCGGTTTATCCAAGATAAGCCCCAAGTGCGATGCGAGTCCGAAGCGTCTCGGATGTGCGATGCCCTGTCCGTCTACAATCACCAGATCAGGTTCTGTTTGCAACGTCGTAAATGCTGTGAGTAGCGGTGGGATTTCCCGAAAGGACAACAACCCCGGTATATAAGGAAAACGAACAGGGCTCTCTGTAACCACGCTATCTACCACCTGCAGTTCGGGAAAACGGAGGACTACCACGGATGCGAGTGCGATGTCCTTTTTAAACCCGATGTCTACCCCGGCAACGGTGTTGATTGTCCCGAACCGGTCTGCTTGAATCACCTGAGAGCGAAGTTCATTTTGGAACTGCCGCGCTTCTTCAGGTGTAACATCCCACGAGTGGAGGTCGCGATATTTCATAGCGGCCGCTGTTCGTTTTCGATGTAAACTTCATTACGTCTTACAATGTTTTAGGTACTAAGACGCGGTAGCAACCCTCCGTCTGGGTACTCCCTAACATTATAACACAAGAATCTTCAATTGTCAAGCCGTTTCGACGCAGCCTACACGTAGAAATGGCTATTTTTCAGTTGTCGTTTTTTTCACTTCAACGGCACCAGATTTAGTGATATGCCGGATGCCCGCGAAAAAAGCGGACAAAATTAAGTAACCGCCACCAATACCGATGAGCGCCCCTAAACTGCCGATAATTATTTCTACTCCGTTGAACATCGTCTATTCTCCTCAACATAAGATTTATATGATAGCCCTATGTGAGCCTGTTGACGTTTTTCAGGTTTTAACCTGTTACTAAAATTATTGCAATATACGAGACTATCTATTAATCGGTTACAGATTTGTTTTTGTTTATTAAATTTTTCCGACTCACAACAAATTAGTGGGAATTAACATGTATCACGCTACAGAAATAGCAAGAATCATGCCAACGTAAAACGCCAAAATAGGGGGATAAATCAGGAAAGTGTGGGTTACTTGACACAACTCGACTGGAGATTTGACGAAAATGTATCAAAATAGAAACACCTTGATGTGATTTCAACGGATGTGTGCTTTTTCATTATTAAAGCGACATAGGTCAAGCATCGCAAGGATACTTGCTGGCACAAGATGTTCAATCGCTTCGCCGCGCACCAACAGTTCGCGGACCTGTGTTGAGGACATGTAGGCATAAACATCTGGCAACAGAATGCTCGAAACATAGGAGGTGTATTGGCGAATCTCTGGTTGTGCCATGAAGGACGCTATCGTTTTAATATCTGCCTCCGCCCGGTTCGCAACAATGAAGCGAGCCGACACAAACAACTCCTGCAATTCGGTGTGGAAATCGGTGTAGTACTTTGTATCAAAGATCCTGACGAGAGTATCATACCCGACAATAAAGTGGAACTCGGTCCCGAGTGGAAATATAGATTTTAAAGCGGTGACCTTATCAATATACCTACCGTGGCTTGATACACCGACGGAAAACGCTTGTCGGCTTTCCGCGTATTTCTTGACTGTCAAGAGCCGTGCAGCAAGCGGCAAACCGAATACAGATTTATCCACGTTCGCTTTCGCGAGGAGCAGGAGCAGTCCATCTAACTGGTATTTAGCGACTGTATCCTCCACCATCCGCGTATGTGCAAGCGTCAACGGATTGAAGGAACCTGAAAAAATGCCGAGCTTCTTACCGCACTCAGGTATCGGTGGTGCAGCGCGGTGGACAACTTCTATCTGCGGCAGTGCCGATGGATCCAACCGGTTAAAGAGTTCTGTATACCGTCCATAGTCCGGGTGGCTCTCGCATTTTTGTATCAATAGATCCAATAGTGAGTTTGCCATTATTGTCCACCTATGTTCTTGTCCCAGTCAAAGGATTTGCATGAAGATAGAATTAATCTACGTCGGCTTCAGCTTTTTTCGCTGCTTCCCAGATTGCGTCTAAACTTTCTAAGCTCTGTGCTTCAAAATTCGTGCCGCGGCGTTCTAATTCTGCTTCCATCCATTTAAAACGCTGCATAAATTTTCGGTTCGCCCGCCGCAATGTCTCTTCAGCTTGAATCTCCATAAAACGACACAGATTAACAATTGCAAATAACAGGTCCCCGAGTTCCATCGCTGTTGCCTCTGGTTCATCTGCATTAATACTCACCTTAACCTCCTCAAGTTCCTCCTCAACCTTCGCAACAACATCGGTCAGTTCATCCCAATCAAAACCGACCCGTGCTGCGCGGTTCTGTATTTTCTGCGCGCGAAGCAGCATAGGGAGCGCGTTCGGAATGCCATCAAGGACGGATTCCCGATCTTCATAACCCGACTCTTGGCGTTTGATCGCCTCCCAGTTTTTCACAACCTCATCTGAATTCTCAACATCAACATCACCAAAAACATGCGGATGCCGCCGGATCAGTTTCTCTGTTAACGTTTCAATGACACCATAGATGTCAAAATCTTTGTGTTCGGCTGCGATCTGCGCCTGGAGCATAATGTTCAAAAGTAGGTCCCCGAGTTCCTCTTCTAACTTTTTAGGATCACCTGCATCAATCGCTTCAAGGGTTTCGTAAGTCTCTTCGATGAGTGTAGATTTCAGTGATTCATGGGTCTGCTCGCGATCCCACGGACATCCATTTTCGCTCCGCAGAGTCGCTATGACATCAACCAACTCTTTAAATAGGTCTTTCGACATACAAATCTCCTTTACTTTGCCCCGATTTTGTGTTTTAAGTCTTTCACATGTTTTTGAACTGTTGTGTAGCGTTCGGCTTTTGGGAAATAGGTGAGATAGAGCTCGTAGAGCTGCAAGGCGCGAGCATAGTTTTTCTGTGTTTCCGCTGCCAGTGCGCGCGCCTCTAATGCATCCGCCTTGGCATTTAACAGTTTACTGAGCAGTTGTGTGGCACGCCCCGCGAAAATGCTATCGTCATACTTATCCCGGAAAGCCGTTAACGCCTTCCTTACTTCAGCGTACGGTTTCTTATCAAACGCATCTTTGAGGCGTTCAAGTTCTGTTTCAGCTTTCGCAGCAAGACGCATCGCTGATTTTTTTGCCGTACGGCACGACTCCGTGTTAGGTAAAATCTCCGCAATTTGGGTGTAAAGTGTGAATGCCTCCCCAAGTTTGCCAACATTTTCAGCGGTTTGTGCCTTTTCAAATCCGGACGCAACCTGTTTCGCGGGCCCGTAAGCGATAAGCCACTCCCGCATTTTAGTTTTCGTCGACCACTGTGGGGAAAGACTGTGCGTTTCATTTTCCCAACCCTCAAACGTCACATCTGCGCCCCACGCTTTATAAAACCCAGATGCGCGTTTGGCACGTGGGTAGTGTGGATCATCCAATTCACCTGCGCCGTAGAAGATAGGGTGCCCGCGAATCAGTTCCGCTGGCGGTGGATTCGTATCCACATCGCGTCTGCCAGCACCAAGAATCAGAAAACCCGCTAACCGATCCAGCAACTGTTCACCTAAAACGGTCGTCGAATAGCCACCTTGGCTATAACCCCCCATGAAGATATAATCCCTCGCAATATTCAAACGCGCGGATACAAGTGCTACTACTTCATGAAAAAATGCCTTTTCAGGTCCTGTTTTGGTAGGCGGAAGGTGTCCTTTGTAATAGTCGTCCGTTGCGTAATTCATACCGACAATGATAAACCCTTCTCCTTTTGTGATGTGCCTGAACATCCCCGTTGTGGCTGTTCCACGGTAGCCGTGGTAATAAAAAAGTACCGGAAATGGACGTTTGTCGGTGTAATCAATCGGGACGTAAAGCAGAAAAGTTTTCCCTGTTTTTGGGGCTGTGATACGTACTTCCTTTCCCGGCAATAATTCAGCGTCAGACATGGACACATCAGCGGAGAGGACGCTGCAAAACAGAAGCAGAAGGAGTGTGCTGAAGCAAACGATCTCTACGATCAGGCGCGAATGATTAGCACAGAAGATACGTTTGGTATGGCAAAGTGCGTCGAAAAGACGGGTTTTCATGCGTCCGTTCCATTCTCTTGAAGTGCCTCTAATTGAAGAATTAGTTGACCGAGTTGCAAGCGCAATAAAAGCGTGTAGATTTGCATCAGGAGCGTGACCTGCGCTTCCGTTGGCAGATCGCTGGCATAAATCACGGCGAGTAGTTTATCTGCGCGATCGCGGACTTCCTCGACTTTCTCCCAATCCTCTCCTTCTGTCTCTGGGGTACTCTCCTTGATAAACTGCCATAAGCGATCCTGAATTTCGAGCATATAATTTTTTGCCATTGCAGTGCGTGCTTTCTTAGCAGAATCTACCCAAATGGTATTCGCCTTCCAATTCAGCATAAAGGCGATACTGTTGATAACTACATCCCGAAGCGTGTCCTCGCCGGAGAGCAGTTCTTCTAAGTTTGTGATACCCTCTGCTTCTGCCGAGAAGGTACGAACGCGCGTAAAATCTTTCATATTTGTCAACAACACTTCATTTTCTGCGATGAGCCGCCAAAAATCGGCACTCGTTGATAGTAGTACCTCTACACGATTGCAAACGGCATCAGGAATTTGCGCGCGGACGCAGTAGTAGTGAAGACTGTGGAGTTGACTCCGAAAGAGTTGCAAGCTCTCAGTCGTCTGGATTTCTGACGAACGTGCAATATTCGGGAGGAGTTCCTCCCGAATCTGATTCAAAAGTGTAGGGACAGTGCGTTCAACGTTCATCTGGTAAACCTTATCAGGACAAGATGTTTACTGGCATAATTTCCTTTCCTAATAGCATAGCAGGTTTACTCGAAAAAATCAATCTGAATGCTTGCTTTTTCTAAATTTTTCCTGTATACTTTAGTGATACTATAAACAATTCCAACCTTGTAAATATGGAGGTTCCGATGAAGAATCTTGTGGTAACAGAAGAAATTTGGAAAGAGGGCAATATGTACACCGCCTATTGCCCGGAGTTAGACGTTGTGAGTTGCGGAAGGGATATAGAAGATGCACGAAAAAATCTTCTCGAAGTTATCGAAATTCATCTGGAGGAAGCAGCTAAATTAGGGACACTCAGGGCATTTTTAGAAAACGCAGGTTATTATAGAATAGCAGGTTTCGCGTAAATAGGGACATTTAGTTTTCCGATAAACGGAAACACTAAATTGTTCCATCTCCTTGTAGGAGCGAGTTGTGCTCGCGATCTTCCGAGCGAAGTGGGTAAAACTTGAAACTAAATAGCCCTATCGCGTAAAAAGCCAATTTGACAATTATAGAAAAACTATGTTAGAATGTGAATAAGAAATACAAGGAGCGGACAGAGAACCGTCATGAGATTATATATCGCTGCTGTTATCAGTATTGCCTGCTTCGGGATGCTCGTGAGTTTTGCCGACGAAAAGCCTGAACCGGCACCGCCGAAAGTAGGCGACACCGCACCAGATTGGACACTCCAAGACCCGGAAGAAAAAGAACACAACCTGAAAAAACTGCGCGGTAAAGTCGTCTTCCTCATTCTGGGCAACCGTAAAATTCGGAAAGAAGATGACAAATGGGCAGCGGCTTTCCAGAAAGACTACCGAGAGAACGAACAGGTTACCGCCTATATCATTGCCGATATGCGGAGCGTCCCGGGATTCATACCAAAGCGATTCATCAGAGGTCAACTTAAGAAAAACCCGCCACCTGTGAAATTCTTACTGGATTGGAAAGGCGAGGTACATAAACAGTATCAGACGGAAAAGGAGAAACCGACGCTCTACCTGATCTCACAGAAGGGTAAGATCGTATTCCATCGAAAAGCCGATTTCAAACCAGAAACCTACGCTGAACTTAAAAAGAAAATTGACAAACTTTTAGCAACACCGGATGCAAAGTAATCTTTTGTGAATTTGCATCGCGGGCCACTCTATTTCCTTGATGTAGAATAGGGGCCAACCGCGGGCAATTTATCAGTGATAGGAGCAAAATATGACTACAAAAGCTAAAGTAGAACGCTACCTGTCTAGCCCAATCTTTCCCCTTGTTGTCGGTCTACTGCTTATCGGATTCGGTCTATTCGCGATACATAGAGGGATACATAGAGGTGGGAGTGCTTTATTTTTTACTATTCCAATGTTTATTCTATCTTTTTGTGGTGTCTATACATTCGGATATGGACTTTTGAGGATAGACGGAAAAGAGGAGGGTAGAATGTTGATCGGAAAAACCCTTGAAGACTATTTATCCAGCCCAATTTTCCCCCTTGTTACGGGGCTGCTCCTTGGCGGATTCGGACTGTTCGCTATGTGGGTAGCAGCAGACGATACGCTATTTCACATTTTAGCGTTATTTCTAACTGTCTGTGGCTTCTCCGCCGCTGCTTATGGACTGATGGGAACATTAGAGGACAAACAGCCTAAAAGACTTACTAAAAGTGAACGACAAGAAGTACTCGCACTTTCTCAGAGTCTGAAGGTACGTTACCCCACCTATACGTTGAAGGTTCACAAATTGAAAGAGAAGCACGAAATGCTTCATGAGAAGTTCCCTGAAGTTCGAGCATACGCTGAGGAATTCAATCACCGTCTCAAGATGTTCCAATCTGGGTTAGCTGAATTAGAGACACAACTCCACGATAATCTGAGAAAGCACGCCCCTATCATAGACAACGACAACGTGGACGGTGTCGCTAAGAAAATCATCTGGTCGGATAAGCAGCTTGCGTTGACGCAGTTAGGGACAGCCTTAAAAACATTAGCTGAGACAGAAAGTCCGGTCGTGCCAGAGAATTACCGTAGTGTGCTGAGCCAAATTCGTAAAGACTTTAAAAGACTTGATGGCGGCGTAACACTTTACCACGAATTACTCACAACGTGTACCCGAGAGACCGATCCGTATGACATTATCCAAGCGTTGAAAGAAGAAGTTGAAGGGATCGATGCCCTCATAGCACAGCATGAAGCCGAATTGCAAAGTCTGGAAACAAGCACCCTCACGCAATACGAGATGTCGAAAATGGCACTGTCAATGTTTCAAGAACGTTTTGACGAGTTCAAAGCGGGTTGTGAGGTTTAATGAAGGGTCAAAAAGGAACATCTATGAAATATCTCGTTACGGGTTGCGCTGGATTTATCGGGTGGAAAGTAACGGAGTTCTTACTGGCGGCAGGACACACGGTTGTTGGCGTTGATAACATAAATACCGCCTACGATACACAAGTCAAGCAATGGAGACTCAAGCAGATCGAAGGCACTCCAAATTTTGAATTTCACCGTTCTGACATCTGCGACCGAGACGCATTGCGTGGTATATTCAACACGCATTATGACGCTGTGATTAACCTGGCAGCACGCGCCGGTGTCCGACAGTCTGTGGAAAATCCGTGGGTATACGTCGATACAAACGTGACCGGAACGCTGAATCTGCTGGAGTTGTGCCGCGAATTTGAAGTCAACAAATTCGTGTTGGCTTCAACATCAAGCCTCTATGGTGCAAACAACCCACTCCCTTTCAGTGAAGAAGCGAACACAGACCAACCCTTGTCACCTTATGCTGCCTCAAAAAAAGGTGCCGAATCGCTCTGTCATAGTTATCACCATCTCTACGGCATTGACATGACAATCTTCCGATTTTTCACTGTCTATGGACCCGCTGGCAGACCCGATATGAGTGCATTCCGCTTTGTCCAATGGATTAGCGAAGGAAAACCTGTTATTGTCTATGGTGACGGCAAACAGTCCTCACGAGATTACACCTATCTTGAAGACATTGCCCGGGGTGTAATAGCCGGACTGAAACCTCTTAAATACGAAGTGATTAATCTCGGTTCAGACAGTCCCATCGTGCTGATTGATACCATCCGACTGATAGAAGAACTCGTTGGCAAGGAAGCGGAACTCTCACATCAACCGTTCCACCCCGCGGATGTCCGTGCAACCTGGGCAGACATCCGAAAAGCAGAAAAACTTTTGGGGTGGCAACCACAGGTCACTTTTCGAGAGGGGATAACGGCACTTGTAGAATGGTATCAGGCAAATCGGGAATGGGCAAAGCACATCCAAACAGGCTAAACCGCAGACACAACCTGTGAACCGTTACGCTGCGTTAAAAGGGCAACCGCCTTTTCCAAGGCATTCGCGTCTACCTTCATTTTCGCTATCTCCACCTCGCGTTGCACATAAGTCAGCGTATGTTCCGGACTCATCGGAGCAGCAATATCCTGCACAATCTTATGGAGTCGTTTAACATCGGCTTTCTTGATACCCGTCTCTGCTTCAACGCGGGTATGTAGGACAGCAGGAGATTCCGGTTCCTCAACAGGTTTTGCTTGCTTAGCACGGGTGGATATGGCATTAGGTTTCGACTCTGTAGATGACGCTGTCGGTGTCTTCGCACGGCGCGTACGTTTCCGAGAGGTGCCCTGTTTAGAAGACTGGATCTTCCCCGCCTCCAGAGATTTGACACCACATTCCTTACACAACTTCGCTGTGACATCCGCCAAGGTCATCGTTACAATGATTTCACTGATGGACCCACAGAGTTCGCATTCAGCAAGGTTTTCGATGCCTGCAAGGATTTCCGCTTGTATCACCAGCATCTTTTCTTTGTCGGTCTTTGTTTGCTTTTCCTTCTGGCAGAGAGCGATCAATTTCTGCGCAGATTTCTCAATTGTGTCTAAATGTCCCATGTGTCCCCCAACTGATAGGCGCGCTTTCAAAGTGCACCATAAGTATCAATCTCCAGATCCGGTAGGTGCGGTTTGCAACCGCACCGGATACACCCCAGAAATCTCACATACCCCTTATAAATGCTATTCGCAGGCAAGATGCGTAACAGGAAGGATGCTTATCCAAGACAATTATTCGGACTTTTGTGAGGTAGCAAATTTTTTATCTCTATAAAGTTTATATTCAAAACTATCCAGCAGTGCTTCACAACTCGCGGAGATGATATTTTCTGAGACACCGACGGTTCTCCAACTCCGCTCCCCATCGCTCGCTTCAATCAACACCCTGACTTTTGAACCGGTGCCTGCCTTGGTATCCAGTACTCGGACTTTGTAATCTATGAGTCGAACTGTCTGCAAAGCGGGATAGAACTGTTCAAGTGCCTTTCGGAGCGCAGTGTCAAGGGCATTGACGGGACCATCGCCATCAGCGGCAGTGTGTGCAGTGAGACCGTCTGGCGTTGTGACCTTTACCGTCGCTTCAGAACGCATCGCGAAGTCAGTGAACTGCTCAATAATCACGCGAAAACCGACCGGATCAAAGAACGATTCATATCCGTTAAACACCTTATGTGTCAAAAGTTCAAACGATGCTTCAGCGGCTTCGTATTGATAGCCGTCCTGCTCGGCTGCTTTGAGACGTTTGAAGAGGTCTAACACCTGCGGTGAATTTTTATCGTAATCCGGATATTCTTTCTCAATTTTTTTCATGATCGTGCCGCGGCCCGCTTGGTCAGAGACGAGAATCCGCTGCGTATTGCCAACTGTCTCCGGCACGATATGTTCATAAGTAAGACGGTTTTTACGGATTGCATCGGTATGTAAACCACCTTTATGGGCAAAAGCAGAACGTCCCACGTAGGGTTGACGCTCATCATGCGGGAGGTTCGCCAGTTCACTGATGAGTCGTGATATACTTGTTAACGCTTGCAGCTGGATATCGCTGAGACACTTTATTCCGAGTTTGAGTTGAATCGTAGGGATAATAGAGGCAAGATTCGCGTTTCCACACCGTTCGCCATAGCCGTTGAATGTGCCTTGTACGTGGGTCGCACCGGCTTGAACAGCCAATACCGAGTTTGCCACACCCATCCCTGCATCGTTATGTGTGTGGATGCCAACAGGCAAAGATAACTCAGAGAGGACGACCTTGACACCTTCCTGAATTTCTAACGGCAATCTACCACCATTGGTATCACAAAGGACAAGGCAGCTCGCACCACCTGTGGCAGCGGCTCGCAGTGTTTCTATTGCATACACAGCGTCATCGGCATAACCATCGAAAAAGTGCTCTGCATCGTAAATTACCTCGCGACCGTTCTCCACAAGATAGCGGACAGAGCTCTCAATTAGTTCCAAGTTCTCTTCTGCCGTTACACGCAGCACATCGGTCGCATGAAGCCGCCAACTCTTCCCAAAGATCGTGACAGTCCGTGCACCAGTATCCAGCAAAGCGGCCAGATTCGGATCTGCATCAACCGTATAAGTAGGGTATCTCGTGCTACCAAACGGTACGATCGTCGCCGTTTCCAGCACCATTCCCTTTGCGCGTTTAAAGAATTCTATATCTTTCGGATTAGAACCGGGATAGCCGCCCTCAATATATCGAATGCCTAATTTATCGAGTGCTTCTATAATGATGAGTTTATCTTCAACAGAAAACGCCACGCCTTCTGCTTGACTGCCATCCCTGAGCGTCGTATCGTAAAAATCAACCATGCTATTTTTCACTGCAAGTTTTGGCTTGCGCTTTTGAATACGGACTTGCAAACTTCGCCCTACAACGCCAAAATTCGGTGTCTCCTTTTAGTCGTTCCCGTTTAATTCTGCTATTGAAATTTTATCACATTTTAGGGCAAAAGTCAAGATATTTGTAGGCGTACGACATGTTTCCCTTTCATAATCCACGAAATTGTGTTATGATTTAATTATCATGAAAAACTATGCTATTTTACCCATTTGTGTTGCCTTGTTGTTCTCAGGTTGCGGAATACTCGTGTCAAAACCGAAACCTGTTGAAACCCAGTCATTAACAGACTTCGCAAACCCGATCGAAAAACTACACACCGATATTGATGCCGTCTTGCAGGAAACGTTGTTCACAACTGCAAGCGTCGGTATAAAAGTTGTCGCTGTCGAAACGGGTGAAGTGGTTTATGAAAAGAACCCTTACAAACTACACCACCCCGCCTCGACAACAAAACTCTTCACGGCAGCAACTGCCTTGGCGAAACTCGGATCAGACTACCAGTTTGAAACAACCGTCTACGTTGACGCAGACGCGGATACACAAGTTGTAGGCGATATCTACCTCAAAGGCAGAGCCGACCCAGTGCTTCAATCCTTTGATATGATGAAACTGGTTGATATATTGCTTGAAACCGGTTTGCAATCAATACACGGGGACATTGTCGTTGATACAACATACCTTGATACTGTTCGGGAAGGTCCCGGATGGATGTGGGACGATAGACCGCTTCGGATTAGTGCTTTAAGCATCAGACAAATAGAACCGGAACCCGGTACACGGAGCAGAGCCCTCGCCTGCGGCTATCTACTGAAAAATGAACTTATAGAAAAAGGTATTGAGGTCACAGGTGACGTCGTCCCTGGAACAGTGCCATTAGATGCGCGGGCGGTTGCTAAACACCTATCGCCACCACTCGCCAATATCATCAAATTAATGAACAAACCGAGCGATAACTGGATCGCTGAACTGCTGTTCAAAACGATAGGTGCTGAAGTGATGGGTGAACCCGGAACGTGGCAAAAAGGGAGAGACGCTATCAATGAGTTCTTAGAAGAAATCATAGCTGAGCCACCAGCGCATCGGTTTGTTGACGGTTCTGGACTTTCCCGCTATAACCTTCTCAACGCTGAATTACTCACGCAGCTGCTCGTCTATATGTACCACAACTTCGAGTTGATGCCAGAGTATTTGGCATCGCTTCCGATTGCTGGCGTTGACGGCACTTTAGGAAATCGGATGCAAGGGATGTACGCTGAAAAGGTGTTGCGTGCGAAAACGGGGACGTTAAGTGGCGTTTCAGCATTGGCAGGCTACACTGTCACAGCAGATGATGAAGTCTTTGCGTTCGGCATCCTCATCAGCCACTACGTCGGCTCCGCTATCCCCGCACGGGATATCCAAGATCAGATCGGAAATTATCTGACCGGATTCAGTCGTCATCCTGTTAGTAATGTTAACGGCAAACTCTCCGAAGACGAATAAGAACAACTTGAGCATACTATTCTATCAAGTCAATTTTTTTGCCATTCGAGTTTTCGTGTGGTATAATATTCGCTGTCCCATAGCACGGATTTAACGTAATAGCTATCACCTGACTGTCTGCGAATTCGCTGCCCATCTTTCAAAAACTGGAGCAGTCCTGAAAAGTACAACGGACATACTATAAGAATGTTTTATGCGAATTGTTAGAGAAAATGAGTTGGCAAAATTTGCAGAGCGACATCCGAATACTCGTGCATCCCTCAACAATTGGGCACGACTGATGAGAGAAGGAAGTTTCAAATCGATTATCGAGTTGCGTGAGACGTTCGGACGCGTTTCTCCGGTGAAGGTCCGACCCAAAAGATTTAATCGCGACTCAATAACATTGACGGTTTTCAACATTAGCGGTAATGATGCTCGTCTTATTGCAGTCGTACAATACGCGAAGCAGGTCGTGATTATTGATCAGGTGCTAACGCACGACGAATATGATACAGGAAATTGGAGAAAGTAACCTATGCTAACTGAAAGACCTCCTACACGGAATGTATCACCAACACCAGTTCCTTTAGGATTTAATGTCCTATTTGAGAAAATAGACATTAGCAAACTCCTCCAAAAGTTGGCAAGGACTGAGTTCAGTTCCAATCGGCTACAAACACTAATGTTGGAAATCGCTCCTGCAAATTCAATTTCACCTCCTGAACCCACACAAACATCGGAACAAGAACAGGTTGAATCTGGTCCGTACCCAGAGAGCGACTACCAATGGCTTGTAGAGGTGTTTGAGACCTTAAGCGATATAGTGAATGGGAACGTAAACAATGACTTTGCCGCACTGACTGAAACGGACTATGAGCAACTTGATGTTATACTGAAAGAGTTAATCTACACCGTTGGTGACGATGAAAAGCATCCCTTGGCACCATTGATGGACTTTATTAGCGATCTCGTCATAAAGTATGAGGACAAACATTTTCCAAGATTGGCAGATCTATTTCCTGAACTAACGAAAGGTGTAAATCCAAAGTGCAGGAAAGATAAGGATCCAAAGGATAATCTTACAAATGCCTTTGCGGCGGAGGCATTTTTTTCCATAGGTAACCTTCTTTCGGATGGAAATAAAAAGGAAGAGGCAATTTTTGCTTACGATCAAGCGATATACCTGAATCCAGAGCACGCACATGCTTACTACAACCGTGGGAGAGCGAAAGGATCATTAGGTCGATATGAATCTGAAATTGCCGATTTAGATGAGACTGTGCGACTTATCCCCGATTTTGCCGAAGCTTACTTATTGCGAGGTGTTGCAAAAACCGCGCTGAATCGCTGCGAGTCTGCAGTTGTTGACTTTGACGAGACGCTACGACTAAACCTAGACAATTCGCTCATATATCTAGTTTACGCCTCGCGCGGTTGTGCTAAAATAGTGCTGAATCGTTATGAGTCTGCAGTTGCTGACTTTGATGCGACCCTTCAACTCGAACCTAATGCCAAAATTCATTTCTTGCGTGGTTATGCAAAATACAAAACAGAAGAATATAAAGATGCAATTGTTGACTTCAACAAGGCTCTTCAACTCAAATCAGATCACGCCCAAGCCTACTTCATGCGCGGTCGTGCCAAGATTAACTTGGAACAGTATGAGGAGGCGATTGATGATCTTAATAAGGGTTTCCAAATTGAACCAGATAATGCTTTAGCCTACTTTGATCAAGGTTATGCCAAATATAGCCTAAAACGATATGAGGAGGCGATTGATGATCTTGACGAAGGCATCCGTCTCAATCCAGATTCTATTGAAGCCTATTTATTGCGAGGTATGGTAAAAGGCATCCTCAATCAACATGGTTCTGCGATTATTGATTTCAATAAAGGAATCCGCCTTTACCCAAATTTTGCCGAAGCTTATTCATTGCGAGGCTATGCTAAGTGTGGAATAAAGCAATATGAATCTGCGATTGTGGATTTCGACGAAAGTATTCATCTCAACCCAGATTCTGCTGAAACTTATTTATTACGAGGCTATGCTAAATATGGAATAAAGCAATACGAATCTGCGATTGATGATTGCAACCAAACTATCAAACTTGAACCAGATAACGCGGCAGCTTATAACAACCGAGCGCATTTGAAGAATAAGCTTGGGCAATATGAATCTGCAATTGCAGACTGCAATGAATCCATCCGTTTAAACTTTGATGATGCCTGGCCGTATGCTAATAGAGGTTTTGCGAAAGTTAAGTTAGGTCAAATTGAGTCTGCGCTTACCGATTGTGAGGAAGCGATTCAGAGAAATCCTTCTTTGGCGGAAGCCTACCAGACACAAGGTGAAGCTTATCGTCTTTTAGGCAAAACGCAGGAAGCAAAAGCAAATTTCCAGAAAGCCTTGGAATTGGCAGAGGAAGCCGACGACCAAGACCTAAGAACCGAAATTGAACAATCCCTTCAAAAATTTGATAGGACGGAATAAATATGAGCAGTGGATTGATCCACCGCGCAACCTACCTAATCAAACCGTGATGTAATCTCAGGCGGAGGTTCTCCGACGACTGATTTGCCATCCTTCAACAACGGTTCCGCATTGCCCCACAAGCGGCTTCCATCATGCGAAAGCAGTGGCTCAGCAGAATACTGTGCAAGATACGCACGCCGCAGGTTGCTCGTATAGTTCGTCCCGCTACAGTGGAAATTGACACTCGTAAACGCCACAATGCTCCCCGCAGGCACGACAGCAGGGACACCCTTTTCCGGTCCGAAATAGCCGACCAGATCGTTGCTCTCATCGTCGCGGATGTGTTTCACCCATGAACGCACACCGATGCGGGAAAACGGCATCACATAGACCGTCCCATTCTCTTCGGACATATCATCAAGCGCACACCAACAGGTCAGATACGGCTTATGATCGGGATAACCGACGTACCCTGAATCTTGATGCCAACTGAACTTCATCCCCTCTTCTGCACCTTTGACAACATACTGTTCCCAGAAGAGATACGCCGTATCGCCCAAGGTGGCACGGCAGACATCTGCCATCAAGTCGCTGAACAAGAATTCGCGGAGCTTCGGCTGTTTCCTGAAGCAATTTGAGACGAAATACCGTTTACCGCGATGGTTGAGACCGAGTATATCCGTGTCCTGCCGCGCCATCTCAGCATCCGCCTGATTGATAAAGGTCCCGCATTCCCCGCGAAGCAGTTCCAGCAGCGGTTCTGGGATAACATTTTCTAAAATGAAATAGCCTTCCTCTTGGAATTGCTGTTTCTGTGCATCGGTTATATTCATTTTTTTAATTTTTCAGTTTCTGCTCTACTAATTTTAGGGTTGGTTTGTAGTAGTGCGATTCATCGCACGTTCCAATACTAACAACGGGCAATAATGCACTTCGCATTTGGGGTTTTTGCTTGGGAGTTTCTTCGCGTACGCCGCAAAATTGCCCTACTACGAACAGGATTTACCTCTAATTTTAAACCAGACGAAGCACTACAAACGGGCTTCTATTCAATGTTGACTTTGCGGACGACCTGACCGTTGCTTTCCCAATAGGTATGCTTTCCAGTCATGTAGTCAGAGTCGGCCGCGGGTTGGATATTCCCCTTCGTATCAATGGCTCTGGAGACAACAGTGTGTTCGCCTTTCGATGGACTGTTCCAGTCGAGGTGCCATATTTTCCAAGCGAATTCCGCATCCTCTTCCGGATCAATCGTCGCTTTCTGCCACGCACCGCCATCAATACTCACTTCAACCGTAGCAATAGGAGCACCCCACGCCGCACCGTAAATACGATACTGATCACTGGTACGTGTCACCTTCGCCGCTAACGACTTTAATTGTGTTCTACCGACCGAGGTCTCCATCCAGACCGATTCACCATCGGGACGTTTCTCTTCACGCATCGTGACATAATCGCGTCCCATGAATCTCCCCATATACCGGGTATTGCGCACCTCAATACGTTTAAGCCATTTGACGCATGCGATACCGTACCAACCGGGTGCAATCAAGCGGAGCGGCGCACCGTTGTCGTGTGGTAACGGTTCACCATTCATCTCATAGCAGAGGAGGTTGGTGTCTTCCAGTGCGTCTTCAACGGACATGCTCCGTGCAAAATTCTGGCGCATTTTAACCTTTCGCCGCTCCTCTTCACCGACATCGTGTCCGAAGAAGATCACCTCAATGCCGTTTTCTTTGATGCCAGCTTCCTTGAGGATAGGTGCGAGAGGCGTGCCAGCCCATTTTGCGTTGCCAATTGCACCTGTGAACGTTGGGAACCCGTGGTTACCAGAACATTCCAGGGTGAAGGTTACCTCCTGCCGTGGACGCGCTTTAATATCTTCAATTGTGAGCATCAGCGGATTATCAACCAAGCCACTCACCTCAAGTTTCCACGTCGCGAGATCGACTTCAGGCTTGCCATAGTGTGAAACGTTGAAGAATTCATCGTTCGGCGTGATAAAGGTATCCAATTTGTTCCAATCCAACAAGACTCGTTCTGAAGGTGGCGGTTGATCTGCGAACGGGATAAGCACTTCACCCTCACGGCTTGGGAAGGCGTAGACTGCCCACGGACTGAGTAGCAGTCCGGTAAGCGTTAAACCGCTGCGCCGCAAAAAATCTCTACGCTCCATGGTGCCTCCTCATTTTTCAGTAGACGCGGTTTAAGCGTTCATCGCCGCAACGTAGTTGGCGTTAACCTGTTTCCAATTGACGACCTTACCCCACGCATCAACGTAATCTGCACGTCGGTTCTGGTAGTTGAGATAATAAGCATGTTCCCAGACATCAAGACCGAGGATAGGCGTATGTCCCTTCATCAAAGGGCTATCCTGATTCGAGGTCGAATAGATTTGCAACTTCTTCTTATCATCAACGACAAGCCATGCCCACCCTGACCCAAAATGCGTTTTCGCGGCTTTGGCGAACATCTCGCTACCTGCATCAACCGAGCCAAACGTGGATTGAATCGCCTCAGCAACTTTCCCTGTCAGTTCTCTGCCATCCGGAATCATAATGCTCCAGAAAAGCGTGTGGTTGGCGTGTCCACCGCCGCTGTTAATGACGGCTTGGCGAATGTCCTGCGGCACGTTATCAATATTCCGAAGTAGAGCTTCAATCGACATGTGCTCCAAGTCATGGTGATTACCAAGTGCTGCATTGAGTTTATTGACATAGCCTTGATGGTGTTTTCCGTGATGGATCTCCATTGTGCGTTTATCAATGTGCGGTTCAAGCGCATCGTACGGGTAACGGAGTTTTGGCAGCGCATGGCCATGGCTATGTGCCTGCTCGTGGTGGTCTGCGTAAAGACGGAGTGGACTGTTCGCAAGAAGCAGTCCTGCCACTGCAGTGCTCCCCTGAATTAAGAAATTTCTGCGATTCATGATTTCTCCTTCTCCTGCTGTTTTGAATAGCATTTTACAGAAATTGTGGGTTTGTGTCAATATAAAATTCAGTTGATTTTGGCAAAAAGGTGTGGTATCTTGACTATGACGGATATAGAAAAAGAACGAAAGATTCATGTATGGGATACATAACGGAATAGCCAATGGAAAACACAGACACCTTTCATATCCTTGCATTAGATGGCGGCGGCACCCGCGGTATATACACCGCCCAACTCCTTGCCAAAATTGAACAGGCTATTGGAACGCCTATCAAAACCCACTTTGACCTCATTGCCGGAACAAGCACAGGCGCGATTATTGCCGGTGCCGCCGTCTCTGACATCCCGATGGCGGATATTGTCAAACTTTTTGATACCGAGACACCCCACATCTTCAAAAGAAGGTGGTACCGCATTCCGTTGTTCCTCAGCAAATATCCAAGCCAACAACTCGTCCAAGTGATTGCCAAGCATATTCCAGCAACGCCGCTCGGTGAAATAGCAACGCCGTTGATGATAACAAGCTCAGAGATCGCCAAAAGTGAAGTCCAAATTTTTAGATCCAATTATGCAAGTCGCGATGCGGAGATCACTCCTACAAATAAAGATGTCTGTTTACGAGACGCTATCCTCGCCTCCTGTGCTGCACCCACATTTTTTGCCCCAAAATCCGTTGACAACCTTTTGTTAGCAGATGGCTGCTTATGGGCAAACAACCCTTCCACAATTGCCGCCACAGAGGCACTCTCAGTGTTTGGAAAGGAGGCGCGAAAAATTCGGATGCTCTCCATCGGTACAGGACATTCAACAAACATGTACCGGCAGAGACGCGGCTGGGGATTTATCACCGGATGGGGGGGTGCGAAACTAACCTCCTACGTGATGACATTGCAAGCCCAAGCATCCGCACATACAGCGAAACTGCTGCTAAAGGGCAATTATTTACGCATCAATCCAGAAATCGATCGTTGGGAGATAGATAACCTTACGCAGTTAGACAACCTCAAATCTCTCGCCGATCGCGATTTTGAGAAGCATGCCGCAGAAATTAGAACATTTATTTCCGCCTAAGATCAAAGTAATACCATTTCTAAAAGTTTATATCGCA
>CAZQIP010000067.1:0-8608 GCA_964593655.1 uncultured bacterium
ATCTTAGCGTTGCACACCTTTTGGGGCAATATCCTCCCGATGCGGACAGGCGATGTCTCTTATGTCTACCTAATGCAACGCCGGCAGAAAGTAGAGGCTACGCAAGGCATCGCTTCACTTCTGGTCGCAAGTCTGATAGATCTCATATTGTTAATAGGTTTGGTGATTGCTACCGGATGGCTCCTGCGTGCTGAACTTCGGGATACCTTCACTGGAACTGTTCTGTATCTCACGCCCCTTCTCATAGGAAGCGGTTTAATTTCGGTCGTCGTTTTCGTCTCGGTCGCGCCAAACGTCTGTATGAAACTCGCTGACCGATGCGCGAGGCCGCTATTACGTCTCGAAAATAGAACTGTTTCGTGGGGTGTCAATAAAGGATTGCAGGTGCTGCAGGAACTCACAGCATTCCGATCGAATCGACGATTTTTGGAGGTATGGGTATATTCTCTGATGTGCCTTGTGATCCGATTCGGATTTCAGTGCTACCTCGTCGTTGAAATGGGGGTTGACGTACCGATAACTGAGGTGTTATTCGCACTCGCTTTTACCAACGTCTTCAACCTGCTACCTGTCCAAACGATCGGCAACTTCGGGACAACAGAGTTTCCGTTCGTCTGGCTGCTAAAACATTTCGGAACATCGGTAGAGGTCGCAACTGTCACAGGGTTTAGCCTGCATATTCTGATTCTACTTTACTGTCTACCTTTAGGTCTGTACGGATTCTTCAAAAAGCCGAAGGAGAAATAAATATATGAGAATTATCGATCCGCATGTTCACGTTTGGAAAAACGATCCGCAGTTTCCCTGGGCACCGGAAACAACAAACCCACCCGCGGAGGACGCTACCGCAGAGATGCTATTGGAGTTAATGGCAGCAAACGGCGTTGAGAAAACCGTCCTTGTTCAAGTTATCCACTACCGATGGGATAATAGTTACGCCGCGGACGTGATGAAAAGGTATCCCGATAAGTTCATGGGCGTATGCCGAATCAACCCCGAAGACCCAGAGGCACCAGAGCATCTCAGTCATTGGACAGAGGAACACGGTTTCCATGGCGTACGGCTGAGCCCGTCTGTCGGACCCGCCGGTGATTGGTTCACAGGACCGTTAATGCTACCTATCTTCAGCCGTGCCGAAGCACTCGGCGTACCGCTGCTTATGCTCACAGGAGCCGAGCGATTGGTAGATCTCGTGCCGCTTTTGGAACAACACCCCGAGCTCGATGTCGTGGTAGACCACATGGCAGACTGCTCGCCTGATGCCCCTGAGAAACTTGAATTACTCCTCAATCTCGCAAAATTTCCGCGCGTCTATGTCAAAATAAGTCATACGTGGTCGATCTCGAAAACAGAGTATCCGTGGGCGGATACGTTTGAACAGGTCAAGAAAGTGTATCACGCCTTCGGCGGTTCGCGGCTCTTATGGGGGACCGATTGGCCCGTCTGTCTCAACCGCGCCAGTTATGCAGAAACCTTAGCCGTTGTCCGAGATGAAATGGACTTCTTTACACCAGAGGACCGGGAATGGGTGTTAGGAAAAACAGCACTACGCCTCTGGAAATTCCAAGCATGATTTCTCCTCTTGTAGGAGCGAGTTGTGCTCGCAATACGATGTTCCATTTTCTGTCGTTGTGGGAGCGAGCTGTGCTCCGCTGGTAAAGTTTCCAAATGCTCCGTAGGTGTCAATTTTAGAAATGACAACTGTTTCAGACCCCAGGGCCGGTAGGTTCGGTTTTGCGGCGTACACGCCCAAATGCGACCTGCATTCCCAACCGAACCGGATACTACGCGGAAACCTTGAAAACTTCAAAAACCTCTTCAGCATGCGCCTATTGGGACGGAAAATGCTGACCGCTGACGGCTAATTGCTGACTGCTCCTAATTTTAATATTTGACAAATTCTTTCACCTGTGTTAGTATAATATTGTAAAGACACCAACAAAAACCTGATTAACTTATAAAGCACCGTGGTGTGGCGCAGTACAAAACCCTGTCCTCTTTTACTGGCGAGGTTTCCTAGGGGAAACACCCTATCAAAAACACCTCGCCTGTTCACAAGGAGAAAACACCATGCCGTTTTGTCCACAATGCAACACGAAATATAAAGAAGCCATCTCGACGTGTCCGGATTGTCAAGTAGACCTCGTGCCGCAAGCCGCACAAACCGAGATCCCGGAATACGGAGACTGGTACGCCATTGAATCTGTACCGAACGAATTAGCAGGCAATATCCTCCAGAGCGTCTTAGAGGATGATGGAATTCCTGTCTATGTGCGCTGCCATGAAGTCCCGAATTACGGTGGTGTAAAAGGCAACGCCTCGCAGTCAGAATGGGGCGATATCCTTGTACCGGTTAATTTAGTCCCACGCGCACGGGAATGCCTTAAAAACTATTTTGATTCATTGAAGGAAGACGCATAACACACCTACGCAGGTCGCTATGAAAGCCAAGCAACTCTATCTCATTAAGGAAGCAAAATCTCACGTTCGCATGGCGGGGAAGGTCTATGTCCGAGGGCACCGCAGGCGGAACGGCAGCTACGTCAAAGAGCATTGGCGCCGGCCCCCTAATAGAAGGACTGGCATCCACAAACGGTTTGAGTCAGCAGCGGATCAACTTACTATCTTTGAAACCAAAGAAACCTCAGATTGACATAAGTCAAAAGGTTTATGCGCGAAGAAATTGCGCTAATGATCCTAAACATATCCAAGTGACATCTTCTTAAAAAAACGTTATGACCTACTTTTTCCGAAGTTTACAAACCTGTCTTATTTTACTTTTTTTCATTGCGACTCCCACACTTTTTAGTGATGTTTACCGGATCAAGAAAGGCGATACCCTTCTAATTGCTGTCATCGGGCAGCCGGAATATACGCATTCCGTGCAGGTCCGTGAGGACGGTAGGATCAACTACTTCGGCGGTGAATTTGATGTTGCCGGGGCTACGGTGACAACGGTCAATCATCTGATTCGCGAGTTTCTCGTCCGAGATGACCACGTTAGCAACCCTGTTGTTATGGTGTCCTTGGTGTCACAAGAAAACGGGGTCTTCGTCGGCGGCGCGGTAAAAACCCCCGGACATTATGCCATTTCGCCGGAGACCGATATCGATTTATACCGTGCCATCGCGCTCGCCGGCGGTATGGCAGAAAACGCTGATCGTCAAGGTGTCCAATTAATTCGTACCGATACAACCCAAAAAGTTGAAACCTACGACCTCTCAACGAACCGCCCTTACCGCAATATCCGCGTCAACATCAACGATTTGGTGTACATTATGCCACTGGCGGTCGTTGAGGTGCAAGGGCAGGTCCAAAACCCCGGACAATTTTTTGTACGTGGAAACATTGGCATAAGGCAAGCACTCGCACGCGCTAGCGGCCCCGATCGAGAAGCCGATCTGACCGCGGTTGTAAAGATCGAAAAAAACGGAAAACTCTCCGAATTCAACCTCTCCGAACAGTTTTGGAAATCCCCGCCAAGCGGTGCCGAGCTCCCATCTTTATCTGATGGTGATGTCTTGTATGTCCCTAATGTCTTTAAAGTTGAGCCTATCTATGTAACCGGTTACGTTCGCGCACCCGGTGCTCAACGCGTTCGCGGTCCCTTGACCATCGCGCGGGCACTCGCACTCGCGGGGGGATTTGAGGCTTCTGCGAACCGTGAAAAAGTCTTGATCCACCGTCGGGACGGCACGACCATCGAAACACCTTTCACATTCAACCCCGCTGAAGGTGAAGCGCGGCAGATGCTACTCTACCCAGGCGACATTTTAGAGGTGAAAAAGAAGTTCCAAGTCAATTGGGGGCTCATCAGCACCTTCGCCTACATCGTTATCAGCGGGGTGGGGATTATCATCCAGCTGACAAAGTGAGTGGTAGGAAAAAGGAAAGACGGATATGAACCAGAACCCTTCCTCAGAATTTGCTCCCGGTCAAATCGTTTTCTTGAAATCAAATCCCGCTACGCGTGGTGCAGTGATGGCGGTGTTACCGGGAACCCCTGAAAACCGTATCAATGTTTTTGTTGATGGGAGCGTTCACGCATTTTACGCGTCTCAGTTGCAGATTGAGGTTCAAAGCGATGATTCACGCACGTATTTATGCGATGAATTTCACGCATATTTGACAGCACTGCAAATCCGTTACCCCGCACTATCTGCTTTGTATTCGCTCAACGCAGCGCGGGTCGATTTTATTCCATACCAATACCGACCCGTCCTCAAATTCATCAAAGCAGACCTGCCGAGATTGCTCATCGCCGATAGTGTCGGTGTTGGGAAAACGATTGAGGCGGGATTGATTCTACGCGAATTACAGGCACGAAGCGACATCAGATCCGTCCTCATTATATGTCCGCGTCCTTTAGTCGCTGAACAAAAGTGGCAACGCGAGATGAAACGATTTGACGAAAATTTTGAACATCTGGATGGCAAGACACTGCAGTATTGCATTAATGAGATGTATCTTGACGGCGAGTGGCCCGAGCAATACCAGAAAGTGATTCTCCCCTATTCGTTGTTGAATAACACACTCCTTTTTGGGCCCGGCGGGAATAAGAAGAATAAGAACAGGAAGGGACTTTTATACCTGGATCCGCCGCCGAACTTTGATCTTGTCATCGTAGATGAGGCACACCATATCCGAAATCAAGGGACAGCCAATCATGAAGCCGTCCGGTTCTTCTCTGAAAACGCGGAAGCAGCGATTTTTCTCACGGCCACCCCCATTCAACTCGGCAGTCACGACCTGTTTGTTCTCCTTAATGTACTGCGTCCTGATCTGATTCTGGATGAGGAGAGTTTTAATCACATGGCAGAACCAAACCCGTTCATTAATCAGGCAGTTGACGCTGCGCGTGCCCAAGAAACACAATGGACACGAACAGCAAAAGAATCTCTTGATCAGGCTGCTAATACCTCATGGGGACAATCAATCCTCAATGCAAATCCGGAATACAAGCGGATTAAAAGTCAACTATCAGATGGGCGTATCACCCCTGAAGAACGCGTCCAACTCATCACCGACATGGAAGCACTCCACACATTTTCTGGAATAATCAACAGAACCCGCCGCCGCGATATCGGTGAATTTACCATTCGCCGTCCGCAGACGGTGGAAGTGTCACTAACGACCGAACAATCTGAACTTCACGAAGCACTGCTTGAAACGCAAGCGGAGATATTCCGGAGCCTCCACGGGAACCAGAGCGTTAACTTCATGATGACAACGCTCCGCCGACAATTAGCAAGCTGCTTGCATGGACTTGAACCCCTACTTGAAGATATCTTGAACCGCCGCCTTGATGAACTTGAGTGGACGGAAGCTGGCGGTGTTGATGAGATACCTTCAGGTGAACTTGTAACACAAATTCGTGAACAGATTGAAGGGATTCTTGAGAGAGCGAAAAACCTTGATGCAGACGATTTGAAACTTGAGGCTCTCCGAAAAATTGTCCGTAGTCGGCAACGCCGCCGCAATAACAAGATCATGATCTTTAGCAGTTTTCGCCACACGCTTGCCTATCTTCACGAACATCTAATAGCCGAAGGTTTTCGCGTCGGGCTTATTCATGGCGGTGTACCGGACGAAGAACGTTTGGAACTCAGATCCCGATTTGAGAAGCCGAAAACCGAAGACGATAGTCTTGACCTAATGCTTTTCTCGGAAGTCGGCTGTGAAGGGTTGGACTACCAATTCTGTGACTGCATCGTTAACTATGATCTGCCCTGGAATCCGATGAAGGTTGAGCAACGGATAGGACGTATCGACAGGAAGGGGCAGCAAAGCGAAAGTGTTACCATCGTCAACCTAATCACACCCGGAACCGTTGATGCCGACATCTATGAACGGTGTTTACTTCGCATCGGTGTATTTGAGAGTGCATTGGGGGGTAGCGAGGAAATCCTCGGAGAAATCACAACCGAGCTCCGAGGAATCGCCGAAAATCACGAACTAACGCAAGAAGAACGAAGAATCAAGTTACAACAGTTGGCAGATAACAAGATTTTGTTAGTACAGGAACAGGAGCAACTTGAAGCACAGCAATTGGACCTGTTCGGCCTCCGTTTTCCTGAAGATAGAATGGAGAAAGAGGTCGAAGATGCCTCCAGTTTCTGGTTATCTCCAGCATCTATACAGCGACTTGTCACGCGTTATCTTCTACAGAAAATCGGAACAGAGCAGGAATTTATCCTTGGCGAGAAACCCCTTAAAACCCTTCGGCTTGCTGAAGGCGCGCGAAACGCCTTATTGACGGATTTACAGCCATTTGCTGGTAAAAAATCGAGAGTCTATCGGGAGTGGGAAAACTGGTTGAAGGGTTCAGATCCGCACTTGCCTATAACCTTTGAAGCCGATTGCGCGACGCAGCATCCTGACGCTGCGTTTATTATGCCGACGCATCCTTTAGTAAAACAGGCAGCAGTGGCATTGAACACTGAACAAGATGTCGTCACAAGATTGAAGGTCAGAACGAACAAGGTTCCCCTGGGGCGTTACGAATTTGCTATTTACCAATGGCGGTATTTAGGGATAAGGGAGCATTTGGTAATTAAACCCGTTGCATCATCGGAGGCGTTGACACCACACCTTAATTACCTGCTTGAGAAGGCAGTGGATAGCGATACACACGGAAGCGATGCACCTATTGCGCAAGAAGTCTTAGAAAAGATGCACCAGCATCTCTGGGCTGAAGCGCGTAATAAGCATCGGGAACGGACGCAAGCGTTAGCAGACTACCGCAAAGAAAGCCTCTCAACCAGTCATCAGAAACGGGTCGCACTCCTTGAAGAGCGGATTGAGCACGCGACGGATCCAAACATTCAACGCATGCGTCGAAGTGAGCTTGCCAACGCTGACACAGATTACCGGCGGCGTATCCGAGAGTTTAACGACGCAATGGAAAAAGCAGACATCACAGCAGAACCCGTGGCTTATGGAATTCTTGAAGTATCTGCCGATCCTTTTCTCAAAGCATAATCGTGTAAATAGAGGAACAAAAATTTAAGTCAAAGGGATTTTATAATGAATCATGATTGGAACGCAGATCTATTACTGACACAACATTTTGATACACCTATCCGTTTTTATTTACACGAGCGTAGGGTTGACTTAATGGATATCACAATGCATATCCATAACAGAGTCCATGGTGTTGACAGTAAAGGAAAGCATCATCTTCTACATAAAGAGGACATTTTATTTGCTATTCCGGTTAAAAAAATAATAAATGTGACGGATTACATCAAAGTATTTAGACCCGTTAAAAATCTGAAGCTTAACCGAAAAAGCATTGTCCATAACCGTTTTGATATTAGTGATAATAGACTGGAATCGGTCATAGGCGATGTTATAACCATTGTTACGCGCAGAGGTCATATAATACGTGGTGAGCTGCAAGTTTTTGATAAAGACCATTTGTTTATGCGAGTTGGCAAAGAGATGCTCCTTATATACCGAAATGGATTATTTGGTTTCAAGAAAGAGGTAGATGCTGCTCTAAGACAAAACCAAAGCCTTCACGAATTACATAAAAGACGCAAAAAGTGGGTTGAGGCAAACCGTGAAAATGGGTTTGAAGAAGGCATTAAGCATTTGCTCACTGATTTGTACCCGGATGATGCACATTTTATCTATGAGCTCCTCCAAAATGCTGAAGATGCGGGTGCTTCAAAGGTTCGGTTCATTCTGAACAAGGACAATGCAACATTTGAGCATAATGGAAACCGTCTCTTTTCTCTAAAAGATGTGGAAGCGATAACAAGTATTGGTTTTAGCACTAAAAAAGACGATCCTACCAGCATCGGTAAGTTTGGTATCGGTTTTAAGGCAGTATTTGCCTATACCGCCACGCCAGAGGTTGAATCTGACGAATACCATTTTCGTATTCAGGATATGGTTGTACCTCATACTGAAGGTCTATTTCCTGGGGCACTCGGTGAGGCGAAAACCTGCTTTGTCTTTCCTTTTGACAACCCTAAAAAACCCGCAGAGAAGGCATGTGCAGAGATAGAAAAGAACCTCCGGCAGTTAAACGAAAACACACTACTGTTTCTGAGCAACATTCGTAAAATAGAATACCAATTACCTGACTCAACGACTGGTTCTCTGGAGCGGAGAGAACACCCAAATAACGGAGACCGAATTGAGATTTCTATTATCTGTCCCGGAAACCCAGGACCTGATTCTTTCCATTATCTGCGTTTTACAAAGGATGTTGATATTCAAGACGAGGACGGTAAATCTAAGCATTGCCGAATTGCAGCTGCTTTTGGTATTGGTAAGTCTGAAAGAGGTGGGTGGAAAATTACGTCCTTAGACCCAGGTCAGGTCTGCATATATTTTCCAGCTACAAAGGAGACATCCAAATTGCGGTTTCACCTGCACGCCCCTTTTGCATCGACCGTTGCGCGTGACAGCGTTCGCGAATGTTCCGCTAACGACAAATTGCGGGACCATCTCTCGAATCTAGTAGTCGTTCAATGTTGAGTTTACGATAAAGTTGTTGACTTTTTGGAGATTTCGTGATATATTCTTGCTATGATTTGAATCCTATCTCCAAGAGGTCTGTGATGAGAAAACAAACACATAAAGTTGAGCTGACATC
>CAZQIP010000068.1:0-16648 GCA_964593655.1 uncultured bacterium
TAACCCCCCTTGATCCCCCCTTATCAGGGGGGTAGGGGGACTTTAAGAGGCGCGCTCGGGAAGCGCGCCTTATTTTTTTCTTTTCGATGCCAGAATTGGAAAATAAACTTATTTTGCTTAATTGCGTCTAATTAGAGCAAAGACAATCAGATCCAATGCAGGCGGGGTTTTATGAAGCTTAAGAAAATAAATCGCTAATTAGGCGAGGATACTAGAAGAAACATCCCAGCAAAAACACCTCGCCTGCAGGGGGGACTTACGTAGATCCAATGCAGGCGGGGTTTAAAACCCCGCCTGCAGGGTGAAAACTTTGATCAAAGAGGCAGGGCATAAAACCCGACAGCAGTAGGGTGAAAACTTCGATGAAAAAATAACTGAGAAGAAAAATCGTGGAATACCGAAATCAGCATCTACGGAAAGGTAGAGTTTCGATACCGGGTGCATACTACCATATCATTATCTGCACACACCGACGGCGTAAGGTTTTAGCGAATGACAAAATCGCGTCAATTATCTTTGAGGCATTTGATTGGTTAGAAACACAAAGTCGGATCAAGTGGATATGCATCATGATTATGCCTGATCATATACATATGATCATTGAGCTCTGCGTTGGACAAACGCTGGCTAAAGTTATGCATTCGTTAAAAAGGTTCACAGCACGCGAGATTAACAAATACCTATCACAGGATGGACAGTTCTGGCAAAGCGGGTATAGAGATTGGGGCGTACGGAATAGGGCAGCATTAAATAATATGATTCGCTATTGTTATGCGAATCCTGTGAGAAAAGGCATAGTAGAAGCAGCACGCGATTATCCGTATTGGTGGTGTAAATTTGAAATGGAATAGCTGCAACAGTTCGATTCATTTTGCAGGCGGGGTTTGAAACCCCGCCTGCAGGTGGGAACACAGAACTTTAGTAGAGTTAAAGTAATCACAACAAATGCATAATCTCAAAGGATTTGGAAACATTATATGCGTCTAATTGAAGGACTATCCATCGGACTCTCCGCAATCCGAGCGAACAAGATGCGCTCGCTGCTGACAATGCTTGGTATCATCATCGGTGTCGCGGCAGTCCTGGCAATGATCGCTATCGGTGACGGGGCAAAGATCATCGTGCTAAAAGACGCACAGAAATTGGGCGGTGCGAACCAGTTTACAATGTACCGTACCTCGTATAAACGAGAAGGGGGACGCTGGATTCGCATCCGTAGCAACGAATACTTGGAATATGAAGATGTCCTCGCGATTGAAGCCGAATGTCCGTCGGTCATTGCCGTCACGCCTCGAATCCCGGAATGGAGAGGTTCGTTAATCCAAGCTGCTGACGGTTCTGAAACCCGTGCCGGTTACAACGGCGTAGATGCCGCCTATCCGATTGCAATGGATTGGGATGTTCAAGAAGGACGGTTTATTACAGACGAAGATGTCCAAAACGGAACAAAAATCTGTGTGCTCGGTGAAGAAGTCGTTACTGAACTCTTTGGCGACGCGTCGCCATTGGGACAGGAGATCAAAATCGCTAAAGGGAGCGGTCGCTATGACCGATGGGGACGCAGAGACAGTAAACGCTCCACAGAACGGTTCACGGTCGTCGGCACGATGATGCCCCGCGGGCGAAGTCTGCGATTCGGTTGGAGTTACGATAACCTCGTCTTTATACCCATCTCTACAGTCCAAGAACGTTTCACCGGCGATAACCGAATTCAGGATATCGTCATCTACGCGCATACCGTCGAGGATGTTCCGAAGGCGATTGAGGAGGTAAAAACCGTTATCCGAAAACGGCATAAAGGCGATGACGACTTCGTGGGAATCTTCGAGATGCGCTCAGGCATGGCACAGTTAGAGAAAATCAGTAAAATGATTAAAATTGCACTCGGAAGTATCGCGGGGTTTTCACTCCTCGTCGGCGGTATCGGTATTATGAATATGATGCTTGTCGCCGTGAGTGAACGCACCCGCGAAATCGGCTTACGCAAGGCTCTTGGTGCGAAACCCTTCGATATTTTGTCACAGTTCTTGATGGAAGCCATTGTTATATGCAGTGTCGGCGGCGCAATCGGCATCGGGTTGGGGATCTTTGCTGGTGAAGGCATGGCAATGCTTGCAGTCAAAATCGCTAAAATTGTGCCCGAGTGGCCCGCCGTCATCTCAACACAATGGGTTATAATTTCAGTATCGTTTTCGGCAGTGATCGGTATCTTGTTCGGGTTATATCCTGCGGTAAAAGCGTCGTCGCTCTCCCCAATTGAGGCACTCCGCACCGAATAAAACCGCCTGACCCAATGCGAAACACTAAACTATTTTCACGCGATTGCGTCTAAAAAAATAGCCAATTTTGTAAGATAACCATCAGAATTCGGAATCGCGGCAAAAAAGAAATTGTTGGAAAAAAAAGCGAACTTCATTTACCATTTCTCTGTCTAAACGTTAAGCATAGAAACATACTTAATTGGGAGGCGTGAAATGCGTATATTTGAAGGGTTATCCGTTGGAGTCTCTGCAATTCGCAGCAACAAACTCCGCTCTTTGCTCACCATGCTCGGGATTATCATCGGTGTCGCTTCGGTGCTCGCGATGATTGCTATTGGTGACGGTGCCAAGGCGATTGTGCTGCAAGACGCACAGAAATTAGGCGGTGTGAATCAATTCACGATGTACCGCAGTTCTTACAAACGGGTTGGAAGTCGTTGGATGCCGAATCGTAGCAACGAATACTTTGAATTTGAAGACGTGTTAGCAATTGAAGCGGAATGTCCATCTGTGAAGGTCGTCGTGCCGCGAATTCCAGAATGGCGAGGTGTCCTCGTCCAAGTCGCCGATGGCTCTGAAGCACGAACAGGCTATAACGGCGTAAACTATACGTTCGCGGAGGCAATGGATTGGGATATTGTGCAAGGTCGGTTCATTTCTGAAGAAGATATTGAAAACGAAACAAAAGTCTGTGTATTAGGTACAGAGGTCACTATGACCTTATTCGGTAACGCCTCACCGATAGGTCAAGAAATTAAGATTAGCAGAGGGGGCGATCGGTATAGCCGGTACGGGCGAAAGGAAGAAAATCGCTTAACAGAGCGGTTTACTGTCGTCGGGACGATGGCACCCCGCGGGCGAAGCCTACGATTTGGGTGGAATTTGGATGACATGATCTTTCTCCCACTCACAACAACACAGGAACGCTTCACAGGCAATGATAGGATTATGATGCTTTCAGTCCACGCGAATACCGTTGAAGAGGTCCCTCAAGCCATTGAAGAGGTGAAAGCCGTTATGCGGAAACGGCATAAGAATCAAGACGATTTCTTTTCGCTCAGGGATATGCGCGAAGGTATGGCGCAATTGGAGAAAATCGGGAAGGTCATAAAAATCGCACTCGGGAGCATTGCTGGGTTCTCGCTTCTCGTGGGTGGCATCGGCATTATGAACATGATGCTCGTCGCCGTTACCGAACGGACACGTGAGATTGGTCTCCGAAAAGCACTCGGCGCAAAGCGATTCGATATTCTTGTCCAATTTTTAATAGAAGCCGTGGTCATGTGTAGTGTCGGCGGTGTACTCGGTGTTTTCGCAGGGATGGCTGCTGGCGAAGGGATGGCACTCCTCGCCGTTAAAATCGTCCAGATTGTTCCCGAATGGCCATCCGTCGTTTCAACGCAGTGGATATTGATTTCCGTATCCTTTTCAGCACTGATTGGTATATCGTTCGGGCTGTATCCTGCAATAAAAGCGTCAGCACTTTCACCGATTGAAGCACTCCGTACCGAATAGGAGAAACTATAAATGAATCTCATTGAATGTATCATTTTAGGCATTTCCAGCTTGCGACGAAATCCACTCCGTTCCGCGCTAACAATTTTAGGGATTATCGTAGGTGTTGGTTCCGTCGTCAGTATGGTATCCGTAGGAGACGGCTCAAGTGCCATGGTTTTACGAGAGATTGAGCGAACCGGCGGTACAAAAATCATTGAAATCTATAAAGACGATTGGGACAAACAGTCCGGGACACTGAGTCGCGCGGCCGGTGAAGCTGTGCGCGGTAGAGGGCGCTGGCGAAGGAACCGCGCTGAGGATTTGGAAACCGAAGATGCCTTTGAGATCCTAAAGCAGGCACGCGGCGTTATTGATGTCGTCGCTGAAGACGATATGGGCGGCTGGAATGTGAATTACAAAGGGCGCTCAAAAGAATCTCGTATTGTCGCATCAACTGCCGGATATGACCGGTCGCACAACTGGTACCCCTCAAACGGTAGATTTTTCAATGCTGAAGAGGTCGAAGCTGCGAGCAGTGTCGCTGTCATTGGCTCGAAAATCGCCGAAGAGGTTTTCCTTGGGGAAAACCCAGTCGGTAAAGAGATCAAAGCCTCGCGTCCTTCTTATTGGCGTGGAAGGAGTGGGCTCTATGAGGTACGTCTCAAAGTCATCGGTGTGATGGAAGAGAAAGGCGACGCAATGGATACTTCGGGTTGGGATGACCGGTTCATCATTCCGATAACGACACTCCAACAGCGTTTCAAAGGACGCCAAGACGTTGAACGCATCCGTGTGGAAGCCGTTGATGTTGATACTATCCCCACCGCAATCGTGGATGCCAAAGATATATTAGGGAGACAACACAACAACACGGGTGAAGAATATAACTATTGGACAGCTACAGAGGAATTAGCAACCGCCAATAAGGTCGGCTTGGTCATGAAAGCCTTGATGGGCGGCATTGCTGCGATCGCACTCATGGTCGCGGGCATCGGCGTGATGAATATCATGCTTGTCTCCGTTACCGATCGGACACGGGAAATCGGGTTACGGAAAGCACTCGGTGCCACGCGGAGCGATATTTTAGCCCAATTTTTGATTGAAGCATCGGTGCTGACGCTTGCAGGCGGTATTCTCGGCGCGATCTTAGGTATCTTTATGGGACGCGGCACCGCCGCCCTCATCTCTAAGTTCGTCTGGGAAGGCAGCAACTGGCCCTCGGTGATCTCATTTGGGACGATGGTAATTGCCTTACTCGTCTCTGTCGCTATCGGTGTTTTCTTCGGGTTGTATCCCGCCAACAAGGCAGCGAAACTCACACCCGTTGACGCACTTCGGTCCGATTAGCCTATTTGCAAATATAGTTTTCAGATAAAGCGTTTTCGGTCATCAGTTAAAGAGGTTTTGGTTTACCGACAACCGATGATTGACAACTGATAACCAATACATAGGAGGGATTAGTCTTGAAGAATATTATTATTACCGCTGCCGTTGTCTTGGTCCTCGTCGTCGCAATCGGTTGGGTTGTACTTGGACGCAGCAAAAACGGAGCCGATCCGGCTGCATTGAAGAAAGTCGAGGTTGTTGAACGCAGCGATTTCCAAATGAGCATCCGAGCCACTGGCAACTTGGAACCGCTTATTGATGTAGAAGTCAAATCCAACGTCGAAGGTGAGATCGTCGGACTTCATGTTAAAAACGGTCAATATGTGGAAGAAGGTCAAGTCCTGATCGAACTCGATCCGGAACTTTATGAGGAAGAGAAAAAGCAGGCGGAAGCGGATGTCCGAGCCGCTAAAGCACAGCTCAAGCAGGCAGATCTGAACATCTTACTCAAAAAGGAACGCCTCGAAAGCCAGTTGATTCAGGCCGAATCCGACTTTAAAATCGCTCAGGCGAATTTTGAGACGACACAAGCCTCAACGATAACACAAATCAATCAAGCGGAAACAGACATCCTGACCGCGCAAAACTCACTTGACCAAGACAACATCGCCTTGGATCAAGCCAAAATCGCGCTTGATCAAGCGAACATTACACTGTCTGAACAACAGACATCGTTGAGTTCAGCCAAAATCTCCTTAGATAACGCGAAATCGGAGCTCGATCGAAATACCGAGCTTTATAACAAGAAACTGGTTTCCAAAAAAGCGTTGGAAGACGCACAGGCTCAGCATGTGAACGCTCAAGTCCAATATGAAAACGCCAAAAAACGGGTAGAATCACAGAAACAGACGATCCTCTCACAGAAAAGAACCATTACAGTGCGTGAAACCTCCATTGCCTCACGCGAGTTAATATTGGAAAACCAGAAGAAGAACCTTGAAGACCTCAGAAAGACCCGGAAGAACGCAGAAGAAGAAGGGCGACTCCGCGTCGAAAACTCTAAAACCCGCTTAGACGAATTGAATCTCACCCTCGAAAACGAGAAATCTTTGACCCAGCAATCCAGAGTGAGTGCTGATGCAAACCGACTCCGACGCGAGAGCACACTGAAAAACCAAACAGAACGGTTGGAGTGGACCACAATCAAGGCACCCATGTCAGGAATCGTCACACTTCTCGAACTTGAAGTCGGTGAGATTGTGACTTCGGGACGTTCTGCATTCTCGCAAAGTCCACCGCTCATGACCATCGTTGACCCGTCCAAAATGGTCGTCAAAACCTTCATCAACGAGGTTGATATGGAGCGGTTGGATGACGGACAGCGCGCAGACATCAAAGTTGATGCCTACCAGACAAAAACATACGAAGGTAGAGTCTACGAGATCTCGCCGAGTGGGCAGCAACAAGACAATATCATCTCCTTTGAGGTGATGATAGAGGTCCTCGGATCGCCAGAGGAACTCAAACCTGGTATGAGCACAGATGTTGACATCATCACCTACGAGGAGAAAAATGTACTGATGGTGCCGATTGATGCCATCATCAACGAAAAAAGTGTGACGGTCAACGCAGAAGTGGGTAATACGTCCCCGTTCAAACAGAATCAACCGATTGTGATGCAGACGATCACCGAGAAGACATTTAACGGCACGGTTGAAAGCGTTGGAAACGGCAGCGTGACCATCAACTTGGATAGCAGCCAGCGCGGGATTATGCCGGGGCCCTCGACCGTATCACTCTTGGTCAAAGGCAAAAAGGAAGCCGATGGTGTCCGAGCACAAGTGAGTATCTCGAGTGGGAAGTACGTCATGTTGGATGATGGGAGTACCAAAGGTAAGAGAACGCCCGTTGAAACAGGCATGCAAAACGAGACGAAAGTCATTATCACCAACGGCGCAACCGAAGGCGACCGAGTTATTCTACAACAAAGAAAACCGCCACAAGGCGGCGGCTGGGGAGGATAGAATCACATAATAAAACAACTTTGTTGGTTGGGGTCCCCGTGCCCCAACCTTTACAATTGAATAACCTGACCATCATAAGCAAGATACGCGTTGTCTGGGAGTTCAATATCCATCTCTTTACACTGATCGGGGAAATAGCGATGATCAAGTCGGTGCATGATGTGTGTGAAATAGGTTTCCCTTGTTTTCAGTGCATCGCTAATCTCCAACGCCTCGCCAACCGAGAGATGCGTCGGATGTCTCGGATTGAAACTCAGTGCATCAATCACCAGCACCTCAATCCCATTTAGCAAATTCTGCGATTCCTTCGGGAGTCGTTTCACATCCGGCAGATATCCGAAATCATTAATCCGGTAGCCGTAAGTGGGGACATTTCCGTGTTCAACCGGAATCGGCGTAATATCAAAACCGAGCAATGCAAACTTCTGATCCCGTTCGACGACATTCGGAAGTAGATGCCCGACACCACCCCCTTGGAACGTCTCCTTTGTGAACATATAATCGAAGTTCCGTTGTAAAATACCAATCGTTTGTTCCGGACCGTAGATTGGCATATCCATCTGCTGTTTCCGGCACGGCATCACAATATCGTTCGTCCCACTGACATGATCGGCATGAGAGTGCGTGAAGATAACAGCGTCTATCCTTTCAATCCGATTCCGGACAATCTGATCCATGAAGTTCGGACCCAAGTCGAATTGGAGATTTTTTCCGTCTTTTTCAATGTGGATTGATGAGCGGGTCCGGTAGTTTTTCGAGCGAACATCCCGTGCATCTTCACAGGTCTCGCACTCACATTTATACTCAGGAACGCCTGTTGAGGTGCCTGAACCCAAGATCGTAATCTTCATTTATTATCTCTCAATTTCTATAGTTTTCTATCTCGGAGACGTAGTTTGTGGTTGTCGGTTTTCATGTAGAGGCTCGTTTTCTTCCTGATAACTGACAACTGATAACTGACAACTATTACAATGACTAAACTTACACCACAAGAATGCCGCGTTCTATCTGATGTTCTCGGTGATACCCCGATGACGGTCATCCCCGCCGCCCGCCTGAAACACGCGGTGTGCGACGCTTATATCGCTGGCACGCTGCCGGATGTGACCACAGCGCTTGTCTTTGATGCATACTGCCCAGACGAACCGAGCGGTTTCGGCAAAGATGCTGACGCTCTGTGGCAACTGCTAAAAGCCACTGATGGATGGGGCTGCATCAACGTGGATACTACGTGCGCTGAACCACTGGGTGCACTTATTGAAGCAGAAACCGGTAAATCCGTCCGTTATTACGGCGATGTCTATCACGCGCTCTTAAAACCTGTTCACTGCTACCCGAATGAGGCAGTTCGCCTTTTGACACCAGAAGATGTCACGCGTCTGGTAAAAGCCCCCACAGAAGTCCAAGGCAACGGTTACAAAACACACGCAGCGATGGTAACAGACGGCATCGCCGCTGGTGCCATTGTGGACAATAGCATCGTTGCCATTGCTCACACCTACGCAGAGAACAACCTGCATACTGACATCGGGGTCTCTACAATAGAAACATGGCGTGAAAAAGGGCTCGCGACCGCCGCGGCAGCCCTCGTCGCTCAAGAAATTCAGGCGAGAGGCAAAGTTCCTGTCTGGAGCTGCGGTGAAGACAACATCGCTTCACTCAGAGTCGCACAAAAACTCGGTTTCACGGAAGTCGGTCGGCGCACTTATGTCATTCCGATTTCACCGGAATAGGAGTTTCATGAGCCGAGCGCAGCGTCCACTTTATTGATAGCCGCTGCCATTAATCGGGCATGCTCTTCCTGCATATTCACGTTAAACCCAAACCGTAATGCCCGTCCTAAGATCGACAACGTCTGTGGACACATATCCGGTGAATATTCCACATCCCCTTTGTAGCGCGGATCCTTCCACGGATACCCTGACGCGTCTGGCGAATGCTTGAACAGAATGGAATCCCAATAGGTATAAATATGCCGATCTGGGAAGCCTTCGTTGTAAGCAGTGCCGGCGTTGAGTCCCTCCGCCCTGAGGGCATCGGCGTACTTTTTGGCGAGTTCCACATCACGCACGATAATTGCAGCACTAATACCGCACTCACCTGTCGGATCATCTACATGTTGTCGGATATAACCCTTCGGTTCATCAGAGAGTTCCGCGGTGAACGCCTTTTTGAGTCGGCGTGTGTGTCCCAAGATGTCCTCTAACTTGGAAAGTTGCACGCGCGCAATCGCACCTAAAATTTCACTCGTCCGGTAGCACTGCCGTGAGAACGGTTTATTCTGCCATTCGGAATCGCTCATCCACATCGGTAGACCGGGTTCCGCGGCGAATGCTGCACGTTCATAGACATCGTAATCGTCAGTAAAGACGAGTCCACCCTCCCCACAAGAGATGACCTTATAGTAGTTGAGACTCCATGCCCCCGCATTGCCCCACGTGCCAGCGTATTTGCCTTTATACTGCCCCCCAACACACTGGCAGCAATCCTCAACAACTTGCAGATTGTGCTGCTGTGCAAGTTCGACAATCGCCTCAAGTCGACACGGCACGCCTTGCATGTGTACCGGCAAGATTGCTTTGGTATGCGGTGTAATTTTCCGTTCGACATCGGCAACATCCAAACCGAGCGAATCATCAATTTCTGCGATCACCGGAATCGCACCGACACCCACAATAGCGGCAGCGGTCGCAATAAAGGTATACCCCGGTAAAATCACCTCATCCCCCGGTCCGATGCCGATACCGGTGAGCGCGCAGATGATCGCCGATGTACCTGAATTCACCATCAACGCGTGTTTCGCACCGAGGTATGAAGCCGCTTCGTTCTCAAAACTGGCGACATTTGAATCCTCAACGAACCGAAAAAGCTTACCACTGCATAACACCTCTGTCACAGCATCAATCTCACGCTCGTCTATCACACTCGGTCCATGCATGCCGCCGGGTATCGATTCGGCGATAACGGGCGTTCCACCATCTATTGCTAAACGTGCTGCCATCTTTCTCCTCCACAAATGTTAGGACATAGTTTGAAGGTATCGCGGTTACAAACCGCGCCTACAAAGGCACAAAATATGGTGATACTTTATCAGATACCTCCCTTTTTGTCAACAGCGTTTCTTTTCCAAACCTCAAGTTTCAATCTTATGCTGCTACCTACGCCACCACGCTTTCTTACCACTATACGATGCAAGAAGTTTTGAAATCTCTTTCGCCTTCTTGTCTAAACGCAACACTGTTTCGCAGGCTTCAACGACGCTCTGTTTGGCAGCATCGTCTTGCGTGGTTTGATAAACATGGTGATAACTCTGCGCCACGGCGGTGTGGTACGCGATAGGATCTACACCGTCTGGCACCTCAGTCGGAAGGTGCGCAATAGTCTCGACTGCCGCATCCCAAGCCTCTGCCTCAGCATGACAGATAACAAGTTGGTAGCGCGGATACGCTTGCCCCGCATCCAGCCAATATGCCTGCTCATAACACATCACCGCTTCCGTCCAAGCAGCGTTGGCAACGTGCAACTGCGCGAGCTGAATATAAAAGTTATATAACCCTTTCTCTGTGATGGTATAAAGCGACGCGCCAGTATTTACAAGCCAATCCCTTTCCAATAGGAAATTGATCGCTGAGTTTCGCTCATCTTCCGTGATCTGGATATCGGTAAGGAGATGTTTTGCCATAGCGGCGTTCGGAAAAATCTTAGTACGGCTCTTTAGTAAGGGATAGGCTTGTACGGGTTTGTCCATTGTCAGGAGTTTGATCCCAGTAGCGATACGGAAGAGAGACACGATCTGATCGCTGTTTTTGCGGGACATTTCGTCGGCAACGGCTTCCCGATTTTCTGAAAAATGCTGATTAAGTTCAGCGATCGCATCTCGAATGTCGGCATTACTTGGGTCAAGTTGATGTGCCTGTGCAAAAAACCGTTGTGCTGTGAAGAGTTCTCGCCATCCGTGATAGATAGCACCCAGTCGAAAATTAACAAGTGCAAGTGTTGATGTACCGTCAGTTGTGTTGAGGATGTCATTGTAGACTTGAATGGCTTCGGCGAGTTTGCCTTCCGTTTCTAACGCCTGTGCATCCGAAATTAAATTTAACATGGGCATATATCTCGTTGATAGTGGTCTGAGTCAGAGTTTACTACTTCGCGTTTCGCTGTAGTGATGTGCATGAAACACGATATCCTCGTTTACATATCTGGTTCTGAAACCCAATCTGCTGTCGCTGCCTCGAATTCCTTTGACAACTCCTCAGAAATCGTCTGCTCCAAGAGTTCAATCAGATCCGCACGGAATTTGACCCAATCATCACCGCGACGCGTAAACCGGTGCCTATCCCCAATTTCAACGAACATCGTATCGTTCGGTTCAGACAGGGATTCAAAATAACGCCTAACATTCATAATTATACTCCTTTTTTATAGCCATCAACCGTCAGTTACCTTCCTGTGGCGGTTGCTTTATAGGTAACTGCGACAGAATTTCTTCTAACTGAAAGCCGATAGTCCAGAGCCGGCTGCTTACAGCCACTCGTGCATCTCCCAACCAGATTTAAGTGCTTTCTGGCGAAATGATTTTCCGGGATTCACGACAATAGGGTTTCCGACACATTCCAACATCGGAAGATCGGATTGACTATCGCCGTAAGCATAACTCTCTTCCAGTGAAACCTCGTGTTGATCCGCGTAGTTTCGCATCGCTTCCGCTTTTGCCTCGCCAATGAGAGGTGCGGTTGTGAGTTCACCTGTAAACTGCCCATCCTGCTCACGGAGTTGCGGTGCCAACACAGCATCAACAGCGAGGTAATCCGCAATCGGCTGTACAACGAAATCAAGCGATCCGGTTACAAGAACGACGGCTGTGCCTTGTTCCTTATATTCCTGAATTTGCGACACCGCCTCGGAGAAGATTTTCGGACGAATATAAGCCTCAAACATCTTCGTAGACAATGCCTTCATCTCGGCAACTTCCAGACCGCGGTAGTTGCGATAAAATACCTCATTAAAGCGGGTTCGACTGATACTGTCCAAAATTAGATAGTATACAATTTTAGGGAGGAACCCGATTAACCACAAGTGTTTTAAAAAGAAAGGTATCTGTAAAGACCGCATCCAGATATAACAATGCACAATTGTGGACTTTAATAACGTCCCATCTACATCAAAAAATGCGACCGTCTTTTGGGTGTTTGGAACCGACATCATAGGTTCCCTTTCTGGCGTTTTAGGATCGTTCCAAGTTCAGCAACCCGATCTTGTGCCAATTCCAAGAATTCCTGGTATCTCGTTGGATCAATCGGCGTTCCGTCTTGGATTCCCCAACTTTCCAACGGAAAGGTGAGAGGTTCACCAAAAATAATATGCACTGGATGTTTCTTCGGCAAGTTTTGACCTTTCGGTAAAGCGTGATAGGTGCCTTCAATATAAGTCGGTATAACGGGGACGTTGGGGCCATAGATCAGCAGACTTAGCACCCCCGGTTTAAAAGGTTGAAGGTTGCCATCAAGTGAGCGTGTCCCTTCAGGATAGATAAGCAAGCCGTTATGGCGTGCCATAACTTCGTTTGCTGCTCTTAAGTCCTGTAGGAACTCGGTGAAATTGCCTTCCCGCTCGATCGGAAGCACGTTGAGACACGTCCGAGCGAACCATCCTCGAAAACGGGTCGCAAACCAATAATCTCGTGCAGCGAGTGTCCAGAGTCGGTATGCCTTTGTTCCGAGAGCCGTAATCACCGTCAGCGTATCAAGATGACTTGTGTGGTTCGGCATAATAATATACGGTTTCCCTTGTGGGATATGCTCAAGTCCGTAGCACTTCAGTGAGAAATAGTTCCTATAAATACTGGTAAACGCAGCACGAAAAGCACGTGCGTACCATCGTGGCACCTCTCTGAACGCTGGCACCTCTTTTTTCTCACGTCCATCCGTCGCCGTCATAGCCTCCGTATGGAACGTCTCGGTCAGTTCGACAACATCACCCACTGTCTCCAAGTTAGCGAGCAGGGCATCCGGAATCGTTTCGCCAAGCCTATTTTCAAGAACTAACAATAGATCAAGTCGTGTGAGGGAGTCAAGCCCCAAATCAGTATCCAAACGGCTTTCTCGGCGAATCTGGTGTGTCGGCATGCGTGCCAACCTCGCGAGGGTGGAGAGAATTTCTTCGGGTATATCTGTTCTGGGGACATCAGCGGTATCGCTTTCTACCGCTGCTGCGGAATCTTCGTGCAGACGCTCTATCTCTTTAACACGCGCCTCTAAGCTACATCTTAAACTTTGCCGATCTATCGTTCCATCTGCAGCCTTCGGTAACGCATCCGCCCATAGATGGAATTTGTGAAATTGTTGATAACTCGGTAACACCTTCGCACACGCTTGAAGGTGTTCCTGAATCTCTGATTGCGTCGTCTCGTCAGGTGCCGTCGGCACAATTATAGCATGAATCACAGTATCCGATCCGTCTTCATAAGGGATACCGACAACACATATTTCAGAGATGGCAGGACTCTCCCGATAGAGTGCTTCCAATTCGATAGGATAAACGTTCTTTCCGGAAGCAGGAACGATGATGTCTTTGCAATGTCCTGTAAGATAGAGGTAACCATCTGCGTCCATATAACCGAGATCACCCGTGTAGAGCCATCCATCACGGATAGCCTTTTCTGTTGCATCAGGGTTCTGATAATACGCTTTCATCGTACTCGGTCCCTTAGCAATAATTTCCCCGATGCCGTCGTTGTCTGGATTGTCAATCCGAAGTTCTACACCTTCCACCGCCGGGCCGACCGATCCTCGTTTGCTCTTTAGATACGGATTGACACTGAGGACAGGCGCAGTCTCCGTCATGCCATAGCCTTGGTAAAGCGTCATACCGAATTTTTGAAATCCGTCGTAGATCGCATCGGCGAGTGAAGCCCCCCCACTAACGAGAACGCGAATCTCGCCGCCCATAACAGCTTTCGCCTTTTCCGCCAAGGTATTACCGGGCGTGTCTGTCCGCGCGGCTTGTCTTTCAATCGTACCTTGGAGCATTTGAAATAGACGGGGTACACCGATAAAAGCGGTCGTTTTCGTCTCACGCATCGTTTTCAGAAGTGTTGTCGGACGGAACGCATTGACATAGGTCGCCGTGGTGCCGCTGTAGAGTGCCATCAAGAGACTGCACGAAAAACTCAAGGCATGATATAGTGGGAGTGCTGACAAGATGCGTTCAGTATCGGTTGGTGGAAGCGCTTTCGCGACCGCCTGCACGTTAGAGATAAAGCCGCCATGCGTAAGCATCGCGCCTTTTGCCTCCACCGTGGTCCCCATTGTAAAGATAATTGAGGCAACGGTATCTGGCGTGACCTCTACATCGGGGAAATCGGCTGGCATCTGAACACTCGAAATACTACTGACCTCGGTATTAGCACCCACGATTTCGTAGTTTTCGTTGATGTTGTGCAAACCCCGTCCGGCCGCTGACAGTGCCTTACCAGACTGTTCTAACACACTTTCAGAGGCTAAAATCAATTTGGCATCAGTGAACTCGGTGATGGCTAAGATTTCGCGGGTAGGTGTTTGCGCATCAAGTGGAACGACAGCAGCACCGATCTGGACAGAGGCGAGATAAGCGATACACCATTCAGGTTGATTTTCGGAGACGAGCACAACACGGTCATCCTTACGCAAACCGCTTTGCCACAACTGCCACGCGACTTCGCGGGACAGCGTGTAGGTTTCCGCATAGGTATACTGTTCCCATTCACCCTCATTTGCCATCTGCAGCGCAACTCTCTCAGGAATTCGCGATGCCTGTGTCTTCATCAGATCTACAATCGTTTTTGGGGCAATCCGTTCAGGGGGCATATCCTACCTATTCCTCCGATCCATCTTTTATGGTTGTTGGTTATTGGTTATTGGTAAGAGGTTTCCTGTCAACTTAACAGTAGCACTCTTAACTTATAACTTATAACTTACTAACCATTAACCATTTGCGCCATCTTCAAGTTTCAACACATGCCGCTTGATACCCGGGATATGTATCTCCTGGAAATACCGCTTCCAATGGATTTGTGAGACATCAAAGTTAAACCGTTGCTGCTCTGTCGGCGAAAGTGCCTCGTAAAGCCCTTGCATCTTTTGCGTCTCAAATTCAAAATTCGTCCGCGTGTAAGGTGCATAGATTCCGATGTAATGCAGGAGTGCCTTAATACCGCTCTGTTTCAGGGAAAGTTGACGGCGTTTTCGCTTAGCAGCACGCATTGGAAGTTTATCAAGTACCTTGATAATGAGGTTGAGCAGCCCCATTCGGCTATCCAATTTCCGGTGAAATTCCTCTAAACTCGGATACTTCCAGATTGGCACTGCCACCGGCTGCCCGTTCTCCAGCATTGGGTATTTGACGAAGTAATCGTAGGTTGCCTCGAAGATGCCATGAAAGTAGAGAGGGTTCTGCGTGCCTGTTGCCACATGATACACTTCAATACCGCGTTGTTTTGCCGTCGTTCCCGCAGCTGCCAACATAGCATTGACAACAAAGTCAACAGGAATAATGTCCAAAATTATATTGGGATCCGCGGGGAAATCAGGAAGGCGACCTTTTCCAAAACCGACAATCAAAGGCTCGGACATCCGAAACTTTCCGAGCCAACCGGGTTCAGGTTCATCAAAACTACTCTCAATAATTGAGGGGCGCACAATAGCCGTAGGGAGATCACCGCGCAATTCCATAACCATCTGTTCGGCAAGGAATTTCATGTAGGTGTAGGTATCGTTCCATCCACGCGAGCGAGCGTGCTGCAATCCTTCTTCAACCAAACGACTCTCAAGCCACTCTGCTTTCAGTTCTTCAACTTGCGCATCAATCGCTTTGCGAGTCCCTTTTTTCTGCTGTTCTGCCACTTGCTGGAAACGCGTGAGATTTTCAGGTGAATCAACTTCGGCATGAATAGCAGCACTCAGAGATAACAACCCTTCAATTTCTTCAGAAAGTGTCTCTGGAATAGATATTCCAGTCTTTTCTCGATGCGCTGCGGCGTAGTGTTCATACGGCAGTGGTAATTCTTCAGGCACGTGCCCTGGCTTGTCCCCGCAGACGTACGCAGTTGAGACATGTAAAAACACTGCATCCTGACACCCTTTCGCGAAGTTGACGACGTGTTTCGCAGCGAGGGCGTTCCCCCATAAAGAGGCATCAAAAGGTGGATCGAAATCCACAAGTCCTGCGACGTTAATAAAGACCTGTACTTCGTCCTGGAGCCGTCGGTAATCGGCATCGCTGAATCCGAGGCGTTCATCGGTGAGCTCCCCTTCAACAGCCGTGAGTTTCTGTAGCGCCCATGCGTTAAAGTTATCCCCGTGCAGACGACGGAGCGAAGCAAAAACATCCGAGGTGAGAAGTTCATTTTCTAACCGTTCTTGAGCAGAAACGCGGTTCCCAGAGGCATCGGTGCGGCTTCGGATAAGGAGATAAATCTTTTCGACATCGGGAAGTGCCGTCAATATCTTCGCCACTAACGGCTGACCTAAAAATGCAGTGCCACCGGTGATGAGCAGAACTTTC
>CAZQIP010000069.1:0-12847 GCA_964593655.1 uncultured bacterium
ACAGTCTGGGAAACAAACGCTTAACCACAGGAGCGAAGCGGTCTGATTTTAGAGTGCTAACACGCCTCAACTTTTACTATAGGAGCGGGCATTCCTCCCCAACCTAAAGGATGGGGTCTCCTGCCCGAAGATTAGATGACAATGAGGACTTTGTCCACAAGGGGATGCTCGACGAAGTGCGTCTCTATGATCGGGCACTCAGCGAAAAAGAGGTCTTGAACAATATGGAAGCGGAAGGGCTGGCGGTGGAACCTGCTGGGAAACTGAGTCTCACTTGGGGGCAAATCAAGGCTGCTGCGAGCAGATAACTCGCGACGATTTCGGAGGAAAAAATAATGTACATCTCTCTCAAGAAGCGAAGGGCTCTCGGTGTGTTTGGAACTATTTTGCTGGTCGGTTCTCTATGCTTTGGTTTCACGCTTCAGACTGTTTCCGAGGTTCCAGGCGTGAAACATGTGGTGATCATTGGGTGTGATGGGATGAGTCCTAACGGTATTCAGAAGGCAGAGACACCAAATATGGATGCTCTTATGCAGCGTGGTGCCTATACGATGCACGCCCGCGCCGTGATGCCAACCTCCAGCAGTCCGAATTGGGCTTCAATGCTTATGGGTGCTGGACCTGAACAACATGGTGTCACATCTAACGACTGGAGACCGAATAAATTTGCACTCGCGCCAACAGCAGTGGGGTCGGGCGGCATTTTCCCGACGATTTTCGGCGTGCTGCGGGCGGAGCAGCCATCCGCGGTGATTGCCTGTTTCCACGATTGGGGTGGTTTCGGCGTGTTGTTTGAACGCGAAGCCTTGGACACCATCGAAGATACAGACGGTCCTGTCAACACCACTGAACGAGCCGTCGCCTATTTTAAAGCAAAGCAGCCTGATCTTACGGTCATCCATCTTGATCACATTGATCACGCCGGGCATAAGTACGGTCATGGCACGCCTGAGTATTACAAATCCGTTGAAGAAGCGGATCGGCTCATCGGCGAGGCGATTCAGGGACTCAAAGTGTCCGGGATGCTGGCACAAACGATTCTTATCATTACCTCTGATCATGGCGGTGTCGGAAAAGGTCACGGCGGTGCGACACTGGCGGAGGTCGAGATTCCGTGGATTGTCGCCGGTCCCGGGATTATGCCTGCCAAAGAACTGACTTCTTTTGTGAACATCTATGATACGGCTGCAACGGTTGCCTATATATTCGGGTTGACCGCACCAGACTGCTGGATCGCCAAGCCAGTGTTGGAGGCGTTTGGGTCCCCATAATTTGTTATCAAAAACATCACCTAATGCGTTGGTGTTGAGAAGGAGATTCTTATGGTTTACAAGCAATGGAATTTTACAGTTTTGATCGTTATCTTGGTTTTTTATGCGATTGGAAACAGTGTAGCAGCAAATTCAACAGCAACTGGCACTGTATTTTTGGATACAAACGAAAACCAAATCAAGGACGATAACGAGAAAGGGTTGCCTGGGGTTCGTGTCTCTAATGGGCAGGATGTTGTCCAAACCGATGCCAACGGGCAATACACGCTCACGGTCACTGATGACACGATTCTCTTTGTGATTAAGCCCCGTGGGTTTATGACCCCGATTAATGAAAATCGTCTTCCGAAATTTTATTACATCCACAAACCGCACGGTTCACCAGAAGGACTGAAGTATGCCGGCATCGCACCGACGGGTCCGTTGCCAGCGTCGATTGATTTTCCGCTCACTGAACAATCCGAGGCTGATACCTTCAAGGTACTTGTTTTCGGGGACACACAACCCAATAATATGCAAGATATTGAGTGGTTAGCACACGACGTAATTGAAGAGGTTATTGGAATTGATGCAGTGTTGGGAATCAGTCTTGGCGATTTGGTGGGCGACAACTTAAACTTATTCCATCCACTTAACGAAGTCATCGCTACCGTTGGGATACCGTGGTACAACGTCTACGGTAACCATGATATGAACCGGCTTGCTACGGATGACCAGTATGCCGATGAGACTTTTGAACGTGTTTATGGTCCGACGTGCTATTCGTTTGATTGGGGACCTGTCCATTTCATCAACATCGACAATGTGTACTTTCATCGCGATGAAAAGAACAATCCTCGCTACTTGAGTGAGGTGGGAGAGCGGCAGTTGACGTTCATTCGCAACGACCTTGCTTTTGTGCCGAAAGATCAGCTTGTTGTTATCTCCTTTCATATTCCGTTGACCGAGATGCGCGATGTAAAAAAACTGATGAACCTACTCGGTGATCGACCTCACACGTTGTCCCTGTCAGCGCACACACACATCCAACGCGATGACTTCGTTGGACCGGATCACGGTTGGCATGGGGACGATCCACATCATCACCACAATCACGCAACCACATCAGGCTCTTGGTGGCAGGGTGCGCTTGATGAAGTCGGTATCCCGCATACGACGATGCGAGATGGGGCTCCCAACGGATATGGTATCTTCACATTCAGTGGAAACCAATATTCAATTCGGTTTAAGGCTGCCCGTCGTCCAGCGGATTATCAGATGAATATATGGGCACCTTGGGAAGTTGCATCGACAGAGACTGACAAAACGGATATCATCGTTAACGTTTTTGGCGGTACCAAACGCTCAACGGTCGAAATCCGTCTCGGCGAAGATGGAGACTGGAGACCGATGACCTATACGCCTCAGAGGGACCCATACTATAAAGCACTCAAGGCACGGGACGATACGAACCAACTTGAGCGGAAACTGCATGTTGCCCTTCGAGAAACAATGAAGTCACAGTTGAAAGAAGACAGCGAATTGCCACAAGCAGGGAAAGGGATTACCGGAATTACAAAATCAACGCACATCTGGCAAGCGCAGCTGCCAGCCGATGTTCCCGAAGGAACGCACGTCATCTACGTCCGTACAACGGATATGTTTGGTCAGACTTTCACAGGACGGCGAATCATCCGAGTGCATTAGTAAGAATATCATGCGGAGACGCTGTGTATCTCACGGGTCTCCGCACGATATTCAAATAGGGTATCCTTTAATGTTTCGGACGACGTAGCACAACCCCTCCTTGTCCAACGACCCACAATGTCCCACTGTCTTTGACGCGTGTGATAGTATACAGGTCATTGTTAACGCCGGTATGCTCCTGTTCCCACGTTTCACCGCCATCTGTCGAATGAATGATGGTTCCAGCGGCACCGACGGCGTAGATTTCCTGTTCAGAGAGTGCCAAAATATCGTAAAGCGTTTCCGACATACCGCTCAACCTTGACTCCCAAGTGAATCCACCGTCAATGGTAGATAGGATAATCCCGGCGCGTCCAACTGCCCAGCCTTTTCGTTTCGTGATGAACGATACGCCATAAAGGTCATAACCGGCGTGTGTCTCGTGGAACTTCCAGTATTCACCACCGTTGACGGTTCTCTGGATGACACCGTTGGTCCCAACTGCCCAACCGAGCGGTGCAAATTTCATATCAATGCCTGTGAGGGTTTTACCGGTTGAGGTCCGCTGCAGCGTCCACGTCGGACCGCCGTCCAGGTTGTGGATAATTTCTCCATTCTCACCGACAGCCCATCCCTCAGAAAAATTGCCAAAGGCAACCTCATTTATGGAGAGTGGAGGGGGTTCACGTTCAGGAAGTTCTTGGTTCTCGTCTGCTGACCAATCCTCTCCATCAGTCGTATAGAGCAAAGTTCCTTCCTTTTCCATCGCCCACCCCCATTTCGGATCAAGACTGATGAAGTGAACATCGACGATACGGTCGGTCGTGCCGCTCTCCAAACGTTTCCAACTTTCTCCACCGTCCTCTGTTGCCAATAGTACCCCGTTATCTCCGGCGATCCAACCGTTCTGCTCATCGAGAAACAGCACATCACGGAAGTTATCAAGTTGTTCACCGAGTTGATGCTGCCAAGTCTTTCCACCATCTGTCGTAGCGTAAATCTGACCCGTAGATGCTACTGATTCGTTGGAACCGCCAATATCAGCCCTGGCCGATTCCCTGTCGTGAATCTGTTCACCGGAGACTACCCAACAGTGCCCATCTTCGAGGAGGTGCGCGTTGGTTATTCGCATTGAGAATCCAAAGGGACGTTCTTCTACCATTCTCTCGGTCCAACTTTTCGCTTCACCGTCTGTGACACCCGCATCAAGCAAGAAATCCATTGCTTCCCAACGCTTACCTTGGTTTTCGGTCGTCAGAATTGTATGACCGCTATCAATCGCCCACGCCTCAGTGTGATTACGAAATTTCACCGTGTGCAGCTGGATATCAAAATTCGTTCCTTTGATGTCTTGTTCTGTTTCAAGGTCTCGTTTCCAGTTCTTTCCGCCATCTGTGGTAAGGCGTGAGGTGCCGTCTTCCATTATCACCCAACCTGACTTGGCATTCAGAAAATGGACACCAATACAACGCTGATGGGTTGTGGCTTGGATTTGCCAGTAATCACCCCCGTCAATTGTGTGCAGGATAAACCCGCCAGTTCGTCGTTGTGGCGCGACTGCCCATCCTTCTTGACTGTTGATGAAATGCAAGTGCGTGATCGGTTGCTGGGTTGTCCCTGTTTGCTGAAGTTTCCAGGTGATACCACCGTCACTTGTGCGTAAGATTTGTCCTCTATCAGCACCGAGCCATCCCTCTTTCGGATTGATGAAGTGTATTGCGCGAATATTGCGAAAATTTTTCAATCCTTCGCGGATGACTTGCCAAGTTTCACCTCTATTTTCGGTTCGCAGCAGCACACCTTGACCGGTAATCCAACCGTAATTTTCATCAATGAAAACAATCCGTTGCAATGTTTCTGTCACACCACTCTGTTGTGTCTGCCATGTCGTGCCACCGTCTGTGCTCCGTAAAATGGTGCCACCGTCACCGACTGTCCATCCTTCTTGTGCAGACAGAAAATAGGTATCGGTGAATTTGGATTGCCAACTCCCTTGTCGGACGATTTCCCAGTGGTATTCAATCGCTTCAATCGGTTTCTCATCGGTTTCCATTTCTTCCGCAGCAGGCGGCAACTCGACAATGAACTGCTCCGTGTCCACAGAGTAGCGCATCGCAATACCGCCTTCACCCACAAGGAGGATACCGTCCGGCGAAAGCGAGAAACTATAGAGATCGTTGGACGTGCCGCTTTTCTGCAATTCCCACGTCACGCCACCGTTGATAGTCGTCAAGATGACACCTTCATCACCGACAATTAACCCGTGATTCGCATCGGCAAAGTAGACTTTGTTCAGATGGGCCTGCGTCCCACTCCGTTGAAATTTCCACGTTTTTCCACCATCAAGGGTGTGTAAAATTTCACCGAATTGCCCGACCACCCAGCCGATATGTCGGTCAATAAAGTAAGCGGCGTAGAGTTCGTTGTAACTATTGCTATTCTGTCGTTTCCACGTCAGTCCACCATCTTCGGTGTGAAAAACGATGCCGGGCCAACCGACGACCCACCCCTCTGTCTCATTGAGGAAAAAGATGCCTTTAATCATTTCGTGGAAGTAGCGTGGTGCTTGTTGGACCCACGTTTCACCACCGTCTGTTGTATGAAGCACAGTCCCTAAATCGCCAACGATCCACCCCTTTTTCGGATTGATGAAGTGAAGCGCATTGAGCGTGTACCACCATCCGCTGGTTTGCCGTTCCCACGTCTGACCGGCATCGGTTGTGTGAAGGATAAGTCCGCCGTCTCCAACCGCCCAGCCTTCTTTGTCCGTGACGAAAGACAGATTCCGGATGCGGTGCCAAGTGTCCATCTCAATGTTGGTCCAGGTTTTACCACTGTCGTCACTCGTCGTGATTGTACCCTTCTCTCCGACAGCCACCGCCCGGTCTGCATCCGCAAACGCAACACTTTGCAGGTCATCGGCTGTCGTGCCGCTTCTCATGTTCCATGTTTCTCCGCCATCGGTCGAGTGTAGGAGCGTGCCGTTCCAACCGACTGCCCATGCTTCTTTAGGACTTGAGAATTGAACTGCCATTAAATCATTCTTCGTTTGGTTTTCTGTTAATCTCCAGTTCTCCCCGCCATCTTCGGTTCGGATGATAAACCCTCCCTGTGCGACTGCCACGCCATAGTCATCGTCAATGAAATCGAAGTCATAGACGGTTGGGCGGATATGTCCATAAATCATTGGAAGTCGACTGTATTGGGTCTGCCAGTCTGCGCCACCGTTAGTCGTATGGAAAATGGTGCCGTCTGTACCACCACTCCACCCCTCATAAGGGGTCGCAAAAAATACCGTATGGAGATTACAAACCTCCGATGTATCGTGTTCCATTCTCACAAGTTCATTCTGTTTACGCCAAGTTTGACTGCCGTCTGAAGTGACGAAGATCCGATCGTAATCCCCGACGATCCATCCGCGATGCTTGTCTATAAAAAAGACACTGCCGAGTCCGAATTCGCTTGCTTCCTGATGCTGCCATGTTTTTCCGCCATTTTTTGTGTGCAACAACCCATCCTGCCCAGCAGTCCAGCCGGTCTTTGAATTGGCGAAAAAGATATCCAAAAGCAGCGTGGGTGCTTGATCCTTTTGAAGGGTCCAGTGTCGTCCGCCGTCATCAGTCGTGGCGATTAATCCTTTATCGCCGACTGCCCAACCGTTACGCAGATTTGTGAAGTAGACTGCTTTGAAATCCTCATTTGTGTTCACCGTTTGCTTTTCCCAATTTACACCCCCGTCAGCAGTATGAAGGATCCATCCCTGATGTCCAACAATCCATCCGTGTTTGGCATCCGCAAAGTGGATATCCGTAAAATGGGTTTGCCAGTCTGCTTGGCGAGTAATCTCCTTTTTTACACAACCCGTCAACAGGAAAGAAGTCCCAAAAAGAGTTGCTATCGAAAAATAAGTGATATATCGAAAAATCTTTTTCATCTGTTTCGCCTCCTGCCAGAATATACTGAACGGATTTTAATTGTCTGAATTTTGAGATGGAAGATAAACCCCGACTGCGGCACCAGCATCCGTAGCGAACCAGAGGTTGCCCTTGCTGTCCTCAAATACCGACCAGACCCGGTTACTCGGCAAACCGTCGTCTGTGTTAAAGTTTTGGAACCTCTCACCGTTATAGACGCTTACACCAGCATTGACGACATTGGGAACCATGCTAACGCTTTCCCCAGTTTCGTTTAACGTCGGAGAGAGGTTCTTAACGCCGGTGAACCAGAGGTTACCGCTGCTATCCTGCATAATGGTGTCAACGCTATTCATCGGGAGTGCTTCACTTTGTGGAAAGATCGTCAGTTTTTTGCCATCGTATTGACGAATACCGCTGTCTTCTTTGTCCATACCATCCCGGCTCATCCAGAGGTTCTCCTTCGCATCGAACTGTAGATCCGTTATGTTTGCATTTGGTGATTGCCCCATCTCTTGGAAAGGCGCGAAATCCGCGTCAACAGCAAAATAACGGAAATCGGACTTTTGGACATTGTAGTAGGTAATGCCGGCTGTGCTGCCAAACCAAAAATTACCTACTGTATCCTGGGCAATTGCTGTGATTTGACCCCACCAATCGGGTAATACATTCATCCCCATAGGTCCGTTCACAATAATATTGTTGAACTTTTCACCGTCGTATTGACTCACACCTGACGATGTCGCGAACCAAAGCGTGCCTGTCTTGTCCTCAAATATATCCTTGATAGTATCGCGGGCGAGACCGTCTGCTGTCGTGAAAATTTTGAACGCTTGTCCATCATAGCGACTTACGCCTTTTAGGGGAACAACTCTTCTTGTTTCTTCAGTTGTCTCGTGATACGGCTGAATATCGAGATTGAGTTCGCTTAATGGCGTTTCCATCCATGACATATCCATAGGCTTCCCTCTTTCCAGAAAATGTGAAAGCACACCGTCTGCAAACCAAAGCATTCCGCGTTGGTCTTCAAAGATCAGACCTATCGTGTTCCGTGCTAACCCATCTTCTGTTGTGAAGGTTTGGAAATCCTTTCCGTCATAACGGGTGAGTCCATCAGTCGTTCCAAACCACATAACGCCGTGGCTATCCTCGAAAACGGTGAGCACTGTATTGGATGCTAAACCGTCTACTTCAGTTAGGGTTCTTTCGATTTTGAGCTCTGCTGTGTGAGCAATGGATATGATCCAGTTTGACAACAGAGATACAACGAGTATTACAGTATGCAATCGTATTTTCACAGGAATAACTCCTTTCGTTAAAACCATTGCTTTTGGGTTAGGCTTAAGCGTGCAATTTATGTGCCAATCCGAGATAGTGTGCTAAATGTGAAATTCGGCGATCTTTAGGGCAAACACTTGGAAAACACTGCACCAAATAGGGCAGACAACAGTGACAGATGCACGAATTTGTGCAATAACGTCGATGTTGTATACCTTTTATTTTCGACATCAGATGAACCATTTATCAGTTACATATAATGACGCGAGTGGCGGACGAAACGGTTGCCTAATTCTGCCAAAAATTGGGGAAAATGTAATGATAAAGGGCATAGATTGCGTCTATGCCCAAGGGAAAGTGTGGGAAGGAGTATTCTTGATACTATTTAGAGAGACAGAATGCCGCCTTCAACGAGCATCGGGGCTCCGGTCATGTATCTTGATTCGTCGGAAGCTAAATAGACTGCTGCCCAAGCAATGTCTTCCGGTTCACCGATGCCTAACGGATGCATCTCTTTGATCTCTTTGTTGATTGCCTCTGGGTCTGGCTGCTTTGAAAGAAATTCTTGATAGAGTTCAGTGTTGATCGTGCCGGGGCAGAGACTGTTAACACGGATGTTGTCTTCGGCATACCGAACCGCCATGCTCCGTGAGAGATGTACCACGGCGGCTTTGGAGGAGGTATAGGCGGGGTGCATTGGAAATCCGACATAAGCGGATTCGCTTGCCATATTGATGATAGAACCACCACCGGCTTCGCGCATCAGCGGAATTATCGCACGAGAGACGAGGTAGATGCTCTTCACGTTGACAGCGTATTGCCGATCCCAGTCTGCCTCGGAGATATCTTCTAATTCGCCTACAACAGCGATACCGGCGTTGTTGAACAGGACATTCGGATTACCGAGTTCAGATGTGACGTGGGCAGCAGCACTTTCAATCTGTGCGCTGTCGGTTACGTCACACTGGCAGAAAAGCACGGTGCCACCAGCATTTTGAATCTGTTGCGCGGTTTCTTCACCGCGCTCGGCATTGATATCCCAGATAGCGACAGCTGCGCCTTCACCCGCAAAAAATTCTGCGCTTTTCGCACCAATACCTCGCGCTGCACCCGTGATAACAGCGATTTTATCTTTAAGTCGGTTTGCCATGTGTGTGCCTTTAGAGTCCATGCAGAAGGGATACCCACCGTTCCCACGCGGCTTTAGTCGCAGCTTTCTGCGCCTCGTTTGCGTCTTCCCCCATACCGCGCCGCAAGAAAGCGTGTCCAACCCCTTCATAGATGACAGGATCGTAGGTGACGTTTGCGGCATCGGCTGCGGCTTTGGTGGCATCAATAGTGGCGTTAATACGGTTGTCGCTTTCACCATAAAAGCCGTATATCGGTGCTGATATTTTCGAGACATCTTCTGTGGATACTGCACGACCGTAGAACACGAATCCAGCAGCGATTGTATCGGAATGGACAGCGTAGTTGAACGTTTGCCCACCACCCCAGCAGAACCCAGAGACAGCGACTTTATCGTTCGTTGAGGGGAGGTCTCGGGCGTATTTCTGGACAGCGTCCAAATCTGATGCGACTTGAGAGGCGGGGAGTTCTCGAATAGCTCTTCGGACATCATCACCGGAGCCAAAGCTCTCTGTGCCACCACCATCGGGGCCCATGCCAGAAAGTAGGTCTGGGCAGATTGCGACGAAACCTTCAGCGGCAAGTCTATCTGCCACAAGCCGGATCCAATCGGTGAGTCCGAAGATTTCATGGATGACAATGATAGATGTCGCAGGTTCTTTGACCTCTGGATAAACAACAAACGCATTGATAACACGGTCATTGGAAGCTGCGACTTTGACCCATTCGCCGTGGCGGGGTGATTTTTCGAGGGCTGCTTTTTCGCTATCGGCACCTACATTACCGACGCCGAAGAGTAAACCTGTAATAATGATACCAACTGTAGCTGCGTTGAATAATTGCATAGCGGCTCCTTACTTTTTGTCTGTTTTCTGTATAATGGATTCCACGACCTTCTGCATTTCGGTGGTAGGTACTGCACCAACCAAAGAGAAGCGAATTTTCGCACCCGACCATCTGAAGGCATCTGTTGATCCAAACTTGCGTTGATACACAGTTGTACCGCCAATTTCGATCTTAGTGCCATCGCGTTCTCTGTCCCCCTGGCGGCGTGGTCTGTCCACTTCTTCAAACAGCGTGAAATTTACCAATCCATCTGTATATTCAAGAAAAATTAAGTCTCTCTCCCTGTTTTTTACGCTACGAATATCCTGCAAGTGGAACCCGGAAGGCAAATATTGAGGTTGGATGAGTTTCGTCTTAAGTATTTTTTCGGCTTCGGCAAGCGTGACTGAGCGACTGCGCCGCTGTTCGGGTTTAGCCTCTTTTTGAATAGCTTTCCATTTGTTTTCAACAGCTTCAGGATTAAAACTAATTCGGGTATAGACAAACATTTCCCGAAGAACGCCTTCGGTGTCCAGATCCTCTACCCGCAAGATAACCCCGTTTTCACGGGCAAAAAAGATGCGCTTTGTCGGTCTACCTGCGAATTTAGGTGTGATCGTTAAAATGCCCGTTTCATAATTCATTATTTTTTCTGCGGATATTGATGCTTCCAAGTTGTAGTTTTGTGCAATCAGTTTAATCTCCTTTTTGGAAAATAGACTTCTAATTTGTCGCCATTCATTCCGGTCGCGATTCCTTTCCCGGCGGTCTCTGCGATTCTCGTTATTCTCTCTTCGCCGATTCTCGTTCTGGCGTTCATCGCTGTTTGGCTGGCCGTTGAACGACCTACGTTCACCGACTACAGATACAATTTTTCTATACGAGGCATCTTCAGATGTATGGATGACATACTCTTCAAACGTACGGGTGCCTCTTGACGAACTGGATGTTCTCACGCGGGCACCAATGTAAGCGACTTTATGCTCGGCTTCTACAATGCGTTCCAACGTACTGATGTCAGCAAAAAGCGTGTGTGGTGTCCAGATTAGAAACGCTAAAGCAGTAGACCACAAGAGATTGTGTTTCGATCGTCCGTTCTTATAAGAAATTAGATAGGTGTGTATTTGCATGGATTCACCTGTCGGTTACCTATTCGGAAAATTCAATCCCCTACATTTTCGAGATAGAGGTCAAGAAACAGTTCAGTATCGTCAACGGTTTCTGTAAATGAGGAATCCCTTGCCGACGTTTGACTAAGCGGACCACCAACGTTTGATTTCAATGGGTTGTCTGTGAGTTGCTCGGTGTGAAGTCCGAAGTAGAAGTCGAGTGTTTCATCATATTCCGGTGTTGATGGATAAAGATAGAGGAAGCCCAATATAAGCGCGAACATGAAGAACCCCGTCGCGCCTGCTGTTAATGGACGGGAAAACCAGCGTCCAAAATCGGAAAGCCATTGCCCGACATCTGGTAGCCACGGTGTGTGTGCAGGTTCTTGTGCACGTGTCTCTACTGCTTGCTGACGTATTGTTGCCATTACAGCACCTTGAATAGATGCCGGCGCGGGATGTTCAAGCCCTTTGATGTGCTCGCGATTTTCGCGGAACGCTGACAGCATCTCCGAACACTCGCTGCAAACGTGGAGATGTGCTTCAATCCGCTGATGCTCAGCAGGGGATAATTCGTTATCTAAATAGGCTGATAATTCATCTTGAAACTGCATGTGGACCTGTGCCATCACAGCGTCTTTAAGCGTTGATGGGACCGGATGTGAGAGATCCGCAACCCTCTGACGGTTCTGCTGGAACGCCGATAGCATATCCGAACACTCACTGCAGGAACGGAGATGTGTTTCAACCTGTTTGTGTCTGTTTGGCGTTAATGCGTTATCTAAATACGCTGATAGTTCGTTTTGAATGCGTTTGTGGTTCATATCTTTCATCGAGAATAGTGGTAAGAAACTTTTACCACTCGACTCGCTCCAGTTCTTTTTTCAACGCTTTCCGTGCTTCATGTAAACGGGATTTGACCCGCCCCAAGGTACATCCCAGGATTTCTGCTATTTCTTCATAAGCCATATCTCGCAGCTCTCTTAGCACCAGAATCTCTCTATAGCTGGGTTTGAGTTTCGCTAGCGCGGCGTGGACAATCTCTCTCTCTTCAGTACGCAATGCTTCTTCTTCAGGCGTTACGGTGTCAAGCGGTACCCACGGTTGTGAATCGTCGATCTCTGTCGGGTCCGTTTTTCGACGTTGGTACTGGTCAATATGGTTAAGGCATTTGTTCTTGACAATGCGGTAGAGCCATGTCGAAAAGCGGGAACGAAACTGAAATTTTTCGATGTTTTCCCAGGCAGAGACAAACGCATCTTGGGCTACATCTTCCGCGTCTTGGTGATGACCGAGTATGCCGTAAGCGATGTTATAAACCCAATGTTGGTATTGAATGATGAGGGTCCCCATCGCATCGGCATCGCCATTTTGACAGCGTAAAACGATCTCTCGTTCTTGTACAATATCCAATTCTTCGGTTTTGCCCATCTCTGAATAGGTTTCCATAGTTGCTCTAAGGGTTGCAACGGACATAGCTTTCTCCAAACTGCAAGGATAAAGAGTGTGCTTCTTCAATTCTTAGGGAACCGTGACTTTCGGACAGAAATGACGCTTGAAGCGAGTAGTAGTGCTTCAATGTTGAATTTATGAGTTAAATTAGGTTCGTAGTAGGGCAATTCATTGCCCGTTATTGGATTGCGGACGTGCGATAAAT
>CAZQIP010000070.1:0-9775 GCA_964593655.1 uncultured bacterium
AAATATAGAATTACCGAAATATTTTCTTAAACTTCATCAAACCGCGCCTACCGGGTCTGGGGAAATTTGTTAGAACCCGGGGCCAACCGTGAAATGGAATCTGCCTGCGGGTTCCCCGCTAAGGCGATCTAAACCGTATCCCCAACCTAACCGGGCTAACATGCCGAACATATTGAGTCGGGCTTCAACGCCGAGCCCTTTTTTCATGTTAATTTGACTAAACGGATTTGTAACGCTTTCATCCCATACTTGTCCTATATCGAAAAATAAGGCGGCTGTGAGCTGCTGTGAAACCGGAATCCGATACTCAAGGTTAGCGAAGAAGACTTTATCACCGCCGTAAGGATTATAAGCTCGGGATCCTTCAGGGGGGTCAGGGTAAATTTCATAGTCTTCATAGCCGCGAACGGTATCTACGCCACCGAGGAAAAAGCGTTCATAAAACAGGAAGTAGGAATCAGTGCTTTTACTGACCATGTAGCCGGCGCGTGCATGTACAGCGATGACATGGTTCCACCAAAGGCTATAGAACCAACTGGTATCTGCGGAGTATTTCTGGAACTCATTATCTGCGCCTAAGATTCCACCCGAGTATTCATAGGAAATTGTATGGGATGCCCCGCCTGTCGGATCATACAAAGAGGTTCGATAGTCTCGGGTATCTCTACCAACGGCGAAGAGGATACTACGCGTAGAGCGGTTAATCAATTCGGCATCGGGGTTATGCGCTTCAACATGTTCATTCCGCAGCCGGACGGACAGATCAATATCATAGGCGATTGGACGCCCCAGTGTTACAGACGCGCCGCGGCGTCCCCAAACGTATCGATCGTATCGATAATTAGGATTTGCTCGGTTATATAAAGCGCCGACGGTTCCGTAATAGCGTCGGAAACGTCGATTATCGTAGATACGGGCGTTAAGTCGGGTGGGTGTTCCAAAAACCCAAGGCGTTCCAAAACTGAGTTCGGCTGTATGATGGTCCCGGGTGCCTAATTCACCTTTTAGATGTACCCGATAGGCGCGTCCGAGGAGGTTGTTTTGTCCGACCTCAGCAGTGCCAAAGATTCCGCCCTCGCTTCCGTACCCGCCTCCGAGGCTGAGCATTCCCGTTCGCGGTGTTTCAGCGATATTAACTCTTAAATCCTTTCGATTCTCTTCGGCAGTATCGCTGGGAACAAAGTCAACCGCCCGGATGAAAGACCCCATCTGGAACAGACGCTGCCGTGCTTTACGCAAGGCTTTCACGTCTAACAACTCATCGGACTCGATACCCAAAAAATCCAATTCGCGTTTAACGACGTGTTCATTCGTTTTTTCGAGTCCAGTGATAATGACTTTACCGATAATTATGACATCGCCTTCATTGATTCTCAAGGTAATATCAACGACACCATCTGCCTCATTGAAGAAGGGTGTTGGTACAACTTCTGAGAGCAAATACCCTTTATCGAGATATGCCTGCTGTAATTTCGCGATGGATTCATCAAAGTTCCCGCGGTTGAATACCTCACCTTCTGCGGGGTCAAGCATTCTCCGTATCTTTTTTTCCGAAAACAGGTTTTTGGCCCCGGCTTGTACCTCAAGCGTATAGGTTCCGATGATAAATTCGGGACCTTCGTCAACAGTGATGTCAAGCATCATACCGGTTTTGTCCTCTGTGAAACGTTTTTCGTAACCGAGTACTTTTACCTGTGCGAATCCTCTGTCCTGATAGTAGTTGCGAAGGTTTAGGGACAGGTCTTCTTCCTCAAACAAAATCTGGTCAAACGGTTTACCGGTGCGGGTTTTGAGTTTCTTTCGTAGTGTTTTCTCGGTAACCAGTTCGTTTCCGATAAAATTGATTTCCTCAATTCGCACCCTCGGTCCTTCATTTATCTCAAACGTGACTTGAACAGCATTCGCCTCTGTATCATCTTTACTACTGCTACTATCAAGATGCGTCTGGATACCGACAAGATAATATCCTTTTTCATGGTACAGATTTCTGAGTGCTCGCTCACTCTCCCACCGCCGCCGGTCACTGAAAATCTCATCGGGACGGAGCGTTATCTCGTTCTTCAGCTTACCTGTGTCCAAATTATCGTTTCCGATAAAGTTGATGCCAGAAATCTTAGGACTCTCAACGACGTTATATATGATTTCAAGCCCACCGCCTTCAAAGGGTTGGGTATCTACTTGGACTTCTGCAAAGAACCCTGTGTCTTTAAAAAGACTTTTCAGGTCCTGGGTAAGGAACTCAGGTGAAACTTCATCACCGATTTGTGTTTGAATGAGTGTGCGCAACATGTCTTCAGAGACAGTCTTTACACCTTGAAAAGAAATTTGCTTTACAAGGAACATCGGGTCAACCGCCGATTTAGGGGTATCTGCGGTGTTTTCTTCGTCACCAGCTGCCTTGGGCTCACCGTCGGTATCTATCTGTTTTTCTACAGTTGGCACTTCAGGCCCAAACACTACGTCCGCCTGTTCTTCGGCAACAGCAGTGGTTGCAGCGAGTCCGACAATTAGACTGATTAAAATCAGGATGTTTCTTATTGCATTCATAATGAAATCTCCTCCTATGTACCGCGGGTTTTCCCGCATCCTATGTGCCCGGTATCTATTCTGTGGTATAGATCGGAGTGCCGCTGCTATTCGCATACTGTCGGAACGCAGCGATCAGTCTCTGTGTCATTTTCCCGGGTTGTCCGTCCCCAATGGCCCGGCGGTCAATTTTCACAACGGGAATAACCTCGGCAGCAGTGCCAGTCAAAAAACATTCATCAGCAATATAGAGGTCGTGTCGTGTGAAGACGCGTTCTTCGAGGCGTATCCCGGCTTCACGTGCGATGTCTATGACACTGTTGCGGGTAACGCCCTCCAAAATGCCCATGTGTACTGGCGGCGTGACAAGCGTTCCGTTCTTTATCCAGAAGATATTGTCGCCGCTGCATTCAACGACATAGCCGTCTGCGTTGAGCATCAAAACCTCTTCCGCTCCTGCCTGTTTTCCTTCAATTTTTGCTAAGATATTATTCAGATAGTTCAGCGATTTAATGCGTGGATTAATGGCTTCTGCATAATTTCGTCGGACGGAGGCGGTTACGATCTCCAATCCATCTTCATAGAATTTTTGTGGATATAGGACGATCTTATCTGCAATAATTATGATGCTTGGCTTCGGACATTTATCAGGATCTAATCCTAAGTCCCCGACGCCGCGAGTTATAATCAATCGAATATAGGCTTCTCTGAGGTGATTTCGGCGGAGTGTCTCCAGAACGGTTTCTTTCATCGTTTCGATGGAGATCGGAATCTCTAACATAATCGACTTTGCGGAATCGTAAAGTCGTTCGAGGTGTTCGTCGAGTTTAAAGACCCGACCGTTATAGGAACGGATGCCTTCAAACACACCATCTCCATAAAGCAAACCGTGGTCAAATACTGAGACTTTTGCCTCCGCTTTTGGTAAAAATTCTCCGTCGATATAAATCAACATTTTTTAATTATGGCCTCCTGGGCTGCCCTCCATTACATTTCGGGCAGATTTCTGGTCATCCTCGGCTGATATTATAGCGTCAGGCAGTTTTATTGACATACTCCCCCCGCTGAAGCAGGGGGATTCTTGAAATCCTCCTGTGCGGGGCGGATTGTGGGATCAACAAGGGGTGCTTGCGATCGCAAGTCTTACGCCCTCTACACCAAAGGTTGATGCCCCAACCTTAAGGATATTTATAGCCGCGTTTATATCGCGGTCATGGTGAGTCTTACAATGTTGACAGCTCCAAGTTCTATCGCTCAATTCAAGACAAACGCGAGCATCACAAATATGGCATACAGAAGTTGTGGGTTCCCACGGGGCAATGCATTCAACGCGTTTACCGCGTTTCTTTGCTTGCCACTTGAGTTTTTCCAAGAATGCGTAAAAGCCTATATCGGAGACTTTACGTCCCCAAAGGCGTTTCATGCCGTCAAGGTTCAGCGTCTCAAAGAAGAGCACATCAAACCGACGCACAAGTTCAAGGGCAAGTTTCCAATGCTGATCCTCACGTTGCCTCGCAACCTTGCGGTGCCTGCGTGCGTGATGTTGACGCGCGCGTTCTCGGTTATTGCTACCACGTCTTTTTGTCGAGAGTTGGCGATTCGCGGTTCTCACTTTATCAATGGATTCGGTGTAAAAATGTGGCGATTCATATCGTTTGCCATTAGAACTCGTCAGCATTGTTTTCACGCCCATATTAAAACCCGCAGCATTACCCGTCATCGGCTTGAGATGGGACTGAACGTGATCCGTAACAACAGACATATAGAAATCGCCAAGCGCATCTTCTTTGATCGTAACTGTTTTGATACTGCCAAATATAGGGCGACTGAGATTGAATCGGTATGTTCTACCCATGATCGCCACTCGGTCGCTGTAGATGCCGAACCCTTTGGGACCTGCTATCGGCTTATCAAACTTGTATCCAGATGGACACATCGTGAACGAGTAAGGTTTACGAAACGATCGGAACTTTGGCGGACGCTTCGCGAGTTTCGTAAAAAAACGCTGATACCCGTCATCAAGACGTTTGAGGACTTGACGGGCTGCCCAAGAATCCAACTCACGCCAATCGGCAAACATTTCGGGATGGGTGTTCCGCAGTATCGTGAACTCACGAGACATCTCACGATAGGACATATACGGCAACCCAAGAGAATACCGCGTGCGTTGCCACCCGAGAAAATAGTTCCATATTGTGTGTGCGATCCACGTCTTCCGCTTCAGATTCCGATTCCGTGGCGCACCAAAGAGTTTGTAAAGTGTGGTATACATGGTGTTCCTTTACATGGTGATACTGACTTCGATCGGTGCGGTGGCACTCTCATGCGAGAGGCGAAGTCCACCGCCACCATGTCCGAATATTAGACCACAATTTACAAAAAATGTCAAGTGTTTTTTCAAAAAACGCTTTGGTCTAATTCACAAGGGCGAACCTGTATCCCCCAGCTAAAGCAAGGGGGTTTTAGGTTCGGAAACGTTGATAAGAAAGAAAAAAAACGTTTAGATTCTTAATACAATTGGGATTCCCCGAAAATCACCGCGAAGTGTATGGCGCGGTATCCAGGATCCCTATAGTTAAGCAACCTTTCCGTCAACAAGTCGAACAACCCTATCCACTTTCTGCGCAAGTTCTTGATTGTGGGTTACAATAACAAAGGTCTGTCCAGATTTCGCGTTCAAATCCCATAGCAGTTCGAGTACGGCTTCGCTACTTCGCCGGTCAAGGTTCCCTGTTGGTTCATCAGCGAGTACGACTTTGGGTTTATTAATCAAGGCACGTGCGATCGCGACGCGTTGTCGTTCACCACCAGACAACTGGCTTGGATAGTGCGAGAGCCTTTCTGAGAGTCCGACATAGTCAAGCAGGGACGCTGCTTGCTCATAAACGGCTTTATTGTTTGGCGTTGCGATTAAAGCGCCCATCGCTACGTTTTCAAGTGCTGTAAATTCTGGCAACAGGTGATGAAATTGGAACACAAACCCAATTTCCTTATTCCGAAACCGTGCGAGTTCGGTATCCTGCCAGGTAAAAATGTCTTGTTCATCGTATAAGACGCGCCCTGCAGTCGGGCGGTCGAGTGTTCCGATAATATGAAGGAGTGTGCTTTTCCCAACCCCGGATGCGCCGATGACAGCAAGCAATTCTGACATATTTACTTCAAAATCAATCCCTTGAAGTACTGGAAGTTCAGTTTCACCATCATAATAAGATTTGTGTAAATCTACAATACGGATGAGTGCTTCTGCAGAATTCGGCACAGGCTTCCTCTTTCTTCTATCCATCAGGATTGACGCAAAATTGCGCTGAGAGGTAGGTGCGGTTGCAAACCGCATCTACCAGTAAAGTGTATAAGTCCTACTCATGTTGCAAGGCTTCAACCGGTTTCAGATTTGCTGCTTGCCATGCCGGATAGAGCGTTGCGAGCCAGCAGATAATGAATGACAACACATTGATAAAGATAACGAACAACCAATTGACCTTTATGGGCATTTGGTGCATCTGGTAAATTTGGCTCAATCCAAGGTCTACGAATGAAATTGGTCTGACCACACAGTAGAGCGCGAAACCTATGCCAACAAGCCATAACACCCAGACTGCCAACTTCCATCCTCCTTTGTATCGCAGTGCGCGCTGTGATGCTATGAGGACTTGCAAAAGAATTGGCACAACAAGTACAAGCACATACCAGTAAGCAGGTCTCGCGACATTGGAACTGAGAAGCCAACAGATTGAAAGTCCTAAAGCGGTTCCAAGTATTGTCCCGAGCATCCCGATAACGCTGCCCTGAACCATGAAGATTCGCATGATGTTGCCGCGTGAGGCCCCGAGTGTCCTGAGTGTTCCGACGTCTTTTGTTTTTTCCATCACGGTCATAATGAGCGTGCTTGCGATATTAAAGGACGCGACGAGAATAATAAGTACTTCAATGATGATGGTAGCTATTTTTTCTAATCGCAGTGCCGAGAAGAGCGGTGCTTGCCGCTCCATCCATGTGATTGCGTTGGGCATCCCCTCTAAGACAGTAAATCCGGCAACATCTTCGATGCGCGTGGCAATTCGCGGTGCCAATTCAGCATCAGTCAATCGGACGAAAATGGTATTCGCTCGGTTCTCTGCATCATACAATTTTTGGGCAGAATTGATGTGAATCAACCCAAGATTGTTATCGTAAAACTCCATTTCGGATTCATAAAACCCGATGACAACAAAGTTCGCCAAGTCAGGGACAAACATTGCCTCATTGAATGGGTGGCGTTCAAGTTTAACGAGTAACCGCAGGACATCGTTTTTGATAATACCGAGGCGGGCTGCCAAACCTCCGCCCAGAATGATGCCGCCGGTAATCGTTTCGCCTCTGATCAACCGAGCGTTTTCAATAGACTCCGAGTTTAGGAAGTCTGTTGAGCCATCGACATACGTTGAGAAGCCAGTGACCTTGTCTTCCTGTGCTGGGTCAATGCCTTTGATGATAATTACATCTTGAATAGCATCCGTGCGTTCTCGAAAAACGCCTGTTTGTGTCCAAATAGCAGGCGCCGCGGCGACGACATCGTCAAGTGCCTCAATCCGTTCGGTTCGTTTTTGATAGTCTTTGAAAAAACCGTAATCAATCAAACTCAAGACGACGTGTGCCTCGTTTGAGAGGAACCTGTCCTTGAGTCCATGCTCAACGCCATCTAACACAGCAATAACAAGGATCACAGTTGCGACACCGAGTGCGACACCCCCGATTGAGATAATGCTAATAATAGAGATAAACGACTGTTTTCGCCGAGAACGCAAATAGCGTGCGGCTACAAACCATTCAAATTTCATATTTTTAACTATGGTCACCTGGGCATCGTTCCACTTCGTTCCACGAGTTTTTAACTATGGTCACCTGGGCATCGTTCCACTTCGTTCCACGATGGTGTCTGATTAATTCCGACCGGGTTCGGGATACGTACGGTTTTAAATTGGTTCTCTTTGCTCGTTAGATGAGATAGGATCTAATGAATCATAGTCTGCTTTTAGCATCCCGTATCCGATTGAATCCTCAAAGTTATCCCATTTCTTTGTATGTTGTCGTCGGCATCCTTCATAGTGCATCCCGACTTTTTCCAGCACCCGTCCAGATGCGGGGTTTCGCGTGAAGTGATAAGCATAGATTCGGTTCAACTTCAACACTTCAAAAGTGTAAGCAACAACAGCGCGTGCTGCTTCAGTCGCATACCCATGGTTCCAGTAAGGTTTTCCTATCCAATAACCGAGCTCAGCTCTCTCGTTTTCTTGCTCGAGTTCAAGTCCTATAGCCCCGATTAAGTTTCTGTCTGTTTTCAGCGTAATTGCGAAATTTATTGCTTCGTCTTTTTTGTACGCGTCAGCACAGGCGCGAATCCATTCTTCCGCCATACCATCTTCATAAGGGTGCGGAACGCGAATTAGTGTTGATGCGACATCACGTTCACCTGCGAGGTGTTGCACATCTTGCGCGTCCTCAAGCGTGAGTGAGCGAAGTAATAATCTTTCTGTAAGCAGCGGCGGTGCAGTCCTCATTATTCTACGAACTCACTTTTTAGAATCCTGTAACGAATCATATCGTCTTCGGCCAAATCATAAGCGTAATGCATCCCAATCTTTTGCATCACGCGTCCAGAGGCAGGATTTCGTTTGGAATAATCGGCGTAAATTAGATCAATATCGTGTTCACGAAATCCATAAGCGACCATAGCATTTGCTGCCTCTGTGGCATATCCACAGTTCCAATAGGGTTTTCCAATCCAATAGCCAAGTGACGCATCATTATAAGGCAGGTGGTTCCGAAATACTAATCCAATCATCCCAATCAACGTTCCGTTTGTCCTAAGTGTAATTGCGAAGTTCGCTATTGCCCCTTTTTCAAATTCTTTGTGACACCATTGAATCCACTCTTCTGCTGTCTCATCTTCACAAGGTTGTTCCATCACATCAGTTGTTGATGCCACATCGGGATTGCTGGTAAGGCGTTGCACATCGGCGGCATCTTCAAGCGTAAATGAACGGAGTATCAACCGTTCTGTGTGAAGTATTGGCGCGGGTTTCATCTTAATTTTCAGGACGCATCTGCGGAAACAGGATTACGTCTCGGATAGAGTATTGGTTCGTCAGCAGCATTGTCAAGCGGTCAATACCGATACCGAGTCCACCTGTTGGCGGCATACCGTATTCCAATGCGCGTAGATAATCTTCGTCCACCATGAAGGCTTCATCATCGCCCGCCTCCAAACTGCTTGCCTGCTCCAGAAAACGTTGGCGTTGGTCAATCGGATCGTTGAGTTCACTAAAAGCGTTTCCGACTTCCATGCCACAGATAAAGAATTCAAACCGTTCGACGAACTCTGGATTGTCAGGTTTTTTCTTCGCAAAGGGTGAGACTTCAATCGGATGATCCGTTATAAATGTGGGTTGAATAAGTTTTGATTCCACAAATCTGTCAAAGAGTTCAGCGATAATTTTACCTTTCGTCTCATCACCTGCTAAGTCAACTCCGGCGTCAACGGCGGTCTTGTACAACTCATCTGCTGATAGTGGCACAGGATCAATACCGCTGTGTTCTCGCACGGCATCGACCATGCTCAGTCGCTGCCAAGGTGGCGTGAGATCGAGTTCATGCTCCTGATAGGGGATCTTCGTTGCCCCATGAATTATTTTTGCTGTATCCGCGATTAGATGCTCAGTTAACTCCATTATTTCGATGTAATCAGCATAAGCCTGATAGAGTTCAAGCATTGTAAATTCAGGGTTATGGTCTCTATCCATCCCTTCGTTTCGGAAATCGCGTGAAAATTCATAAACCCGTTCAAATCCGCCGACGATCAGGCGTTTGAGGTAGAGTTCATTTGCGATTCGCAGATAAAGCGATTGTTCCAAAGTGTTGTGATATGTTGTGAACGGTCGAGCGTTTGCGCCCCCATAAATTGGTTGAAGTACCGGGGTCTCAACTTCAATAAAATTTTGAGCGTTGAGCATATCGCGAATCGCTTGAACGATTTGTGTCCTTTTAAGAAAAACGTCCTTCACCTCAGGATTCATGATGAGGTCGGCGTATCGTTGTCTATAGCGTGTCTGTTTATCTTGCAACCCGTGCCACTTTTCGGGGAGCGGTCGGATAGATTTAGAGAGGAGTTCTATGGCATCAACGAGCACAGTCAATTCGCCGGTGCGTGTTCGGAAGATCGTTCCTTCAGCCCCGACAATATCACCGCTATCAAAGCGTCGATAGATTTTAT
>CAZQIP010000071.1:0-16162 GCA_964593655.1 uncultured bacterium
TGTGGTTGTTGTTCTTAATGTTCATACTTTAAAATATACCACAAAGATTAGATTTTTTCAAGTCACTTAGCAAAAAATAATAGATTTGGGATATATCAAGTCATTGGTTCCGTGCCTACATCCCAAATCTAAAGAATTGGGCTTTGGCACGGAAGATTTGGTAATGGTTCTGACCATTGCGACTCCCGATCGTGAAAGGTAGTCCTTCGGTGATGTGAACGGCATCATTACAATCTGTCTCTGAGTTGATCCATCAATCCATCAGGTGGATCAAAGGGGAGTTCAATGACTTCATTAGTGATCCCGCTATAGTAAATTCCCAAGAGCAAGTTGAACTCCGCGAGCGATTGTTTGAGATGCGTCGGGTGAACTTTACTCTCGTCGTCGAGCCAGTCAAAGACAGCCTCAGTAAGGTTGCCCTGCGCGATGACATCTTGTTCACCATAGCTCAGCGGACCGCCTTCATAACCGCCTTCATGGGTTGAGCGTTCCCAACTGCTGAACCGCCAATGTACGAAACCTGTCGTCCCTACGACAAAAACGCGTTTGTGGAAAAAGACGACCGGGTCATCAGACGCAGTCGGCGCGATGGCTGTCCCGAATGCCACGGAGACGTGGAGTCCGTTTTCGTACTGCACGCGTGCGCTGGCATATTGTGGGGAGGGTTGCGCTGAATCCAAGTGATCGCCGCCAGAGATTTGCCCGAGGACCCGGACTGGACGCGAGTTATCAATATAAGAGGACACCAACTGCAACACGTGCGGACCTTGGTCAACGGGTGTACTACGTGCGCTGGCATCAATGAACTTAATATCGCCGATACGGCCTGCCGCGACATCTGCTTTCAATTCCAAGTTTTGGGGGTGGAAGTTGAGTTGTGTATTGACGACGAACTTCGTTTGTGTCTCTTCTGCCAACCCTGCGATCTGCTTCCAGTCTTCACTTTCAACGGCAATTGGTTTTTCCACAATCGCTGCTGGCACACCTGCATCGGATGCCTGTTTCATCAGCGGGTAACGGATACGCTCGTTGCTGCCTCGCAGCACCGGTGCTGTGACGATGTGAAGGACATCGGGTTTCTCTTTTTCAAGCATCTCGTTTAAATCAGTGTATCGGGAAGAGATGCCGAAGTCGTCTCCAAATTTATTGAGGAGTTCTTCATTCATATCGCAGACTGCAGCGAGTTTACCACCTTTAACGAAGCGGTAAGCATCTGCATGTGCGCGGGCGCGGCCCCCACACCCTAACATTGCGGTTTTATACACAAAAATGTCTCCTTTAATATTTTACTATTTAGTTGTCGTTTGCGTTTAACGCTTGCGTGAATTCTTCAGGACTTTCCACCCGTAATGCGGTGCGAAAGAGCTGCTTAAGACGCTGCAGATCATTAATTGACTCCAAATCGGATTTAAAAGTTTCTGCAACTTCAGATTGTAATTGAAAGGCAAGTGTCTCAAGGATGTTCTCACGAATGGTTTCTTGAGCACCCTGTTGGATCCCTTGTTCGTGCGCTTCGGGTGCTAAGTATTCAGCGATAGAAGATTGTTGCATGGTTTCCTCCGAAATGATCTCTAAAATTGTTTGCGCATCGTAAACTAAATTCCCCAAGACAGCGAGGCTTCCAAGATATTCCGGCTTATTCGGAACATCAATGCCATCCGCAGTTTGAACACATCGTCGAAGCCACTCTTCTTCATTCATATCCACTGGACGCTTCATAAGCGGGGTGAACGGTATCAGTCCCACAGGCTTCAAATTAAGAATTTCCTGTCCATCCATCTCAATGAGACGGAAAACCTGGTATTCAATTGAAATATTATGTCGTTCCAGATTTTGTTCAAATTTGCCCGGGTCATTATTACCTGCATCAGGACGCAGGTAGATAACATTGGAATATACCGGCAGCCGGTAGACTTCAATCGCTCTGATAATATAACCCGCCATTCGGAGCGGCATCTCAGGATCATAACTATCGGTAGTTTGAAACTCGAAATGCACCATTACCTCTTGATTATCATGCAATGCTTTAATGAGCGTATCTGCTTGGTGCATCTCAACGGTAGGTTGCTCCGGTGTAACAATCTCCAGGACAGTGATATTTGGCAACCCAAATTTGAAGCAGAGGTTTACAAAATCTTGAGGGTTTGTTTCGATCTGTTTCTTAGAGGCAGTATCAAAACTCGCCATCTCATTCCTTTCTCAATTTGAGCACGTCTTTTTTGGAAATTATAGCATAGGTTGGGGCGGTATGTCAATCTTTTGAAGTGGTCTGCGGCAGGATGATGTCTCACCTGCCGCTACGCCTATCAATTTACAACTTTTCGCGAAGCGAATCCATCAAGCCATCAGGCGGTTCAAACGGCAGATCAATAATCTCGTTCGTTATCCCACTGTAGTAAAGACCTAAAAGCAGATTGAACTCCGCGAGCGATTGTTTGAGATGCGTCGGATGCACGTTGTTCTCATCGTCGAGCCAGTCAAAGACAGCCTCTGTAAGGTTACCCTGCGCAGCAATGTCTTGTTCACCATAATTCAGCGGACCGCCTTCGTAGCCGCCTTCATGCGTTGCGCGTTCCCAACTACTGAAACGCCAATGAACGAAACCTTTCGTCCCGACAACAAACACACGTTTATGGGCAACAGTACTCTCACTGTCCGATGCCAACGTCCCCATGCCGGTACCAAATGCGAGAGAGACGTGGAGACCGTTGTCATATATAGCTTGTCCAGCGGCATGCATTGGAGACGGTTGTGCGGAATCCAACTGTTCTCTCCCCGATATTTGACCCAACACACGTACCGGACGCGAGTTGTCAATATAGGACGATACTAACTGCAGCACATGGGGTGCCTGATCCACCGGCGTGCTGCGTGCGCTGGCATCAATGAACTTAATCTCACCGATTCTGCCTTCTGCGACATCCCGTTTTAATGCCAAGTTTTGGGGGTGGAAGTTAAGTTGCGTATTGACGACAAACTTTGTTTTCGTCTCTTCTGCTAATCCAGCGATCTGTTTTGAATCCTCGCTCTCAACGGCAATCGGTTTTTCTACTATTGCTGCTGGAACGCCATGGTCGGATGCTTGCTTCATCAACGGATACCGAATCCGTTGGTTGGTCCCCCGTAGCACTGGTGCGGTGACGATGTGGAGGACATCCGGTTTTTCCTTCTCAAGCATCTCATCAAGGTCGGTGTAGCGTGAGGAAACGTCGAAGTCGTCTCCAAATTTATTGAGTAGTTCCTCGTTCATATCGCAGATTGCGGCGATTTTGCCGCGTTTGACAAAACGGTAGGCACTTGCATGGGCACGAGCGCGACCCCCACACCCTAAGAACGCTGTTTTATACATAAAATGTCTCCTTCAATACGATTTCCAGTATTAGGCCGAAATAGGTTAGATGTTAACGCGGAAAAATACAAGTTAACTTTCTTATAACTTCTCTCGGAGTATATCAATCAACCCATCAGGCGGTTCAAACGGCAGATCTATAATCTCATTTGTTACACCGCTGTAGTAGATCCCTAAAAGTAGGTTGAACTCCGCAAGAGATTGCTTGAGATGCGTCGGATGCACATTGCTCTCATCGTCAAGCCAATCGAAAACGGCTTCGGTGAGGTTACCCTGTGCAACGACATCCTGCGCGCCGTAGTCAAGCGGACCGCTTTCGTAACCTCCGTCTGGTGTGGCGCGTTCCCAACTGCTAAACCGCCAGTGCACGAACCCTTTCGTTCCGACGACAAAGACGCGTTTGTGGGTGTGATTCCCCGAATCCGGCTCTTTAGGCACTTTCTGTCCTAAACCTGTCCCGAATGCGAGAGAAACATGAAGACCGTTTGCATATAATGCCTGAGCGGCAGCGTGCATCGGGGAGGGTTGTGTGGAATCCAAATCCTGTGCCCCAGAAACCTGTCCGAGTACGCGGACCGGACGCGAGTTGTCGATGTAGGAAGAGACAAGTTGTAACACGTGCGGTGCTTGGTCTACCGGCGTGCTGCGTGCACTGGCATCAATAAACTTGATGTCACCGATTCTGCCTTCCGCGACATCTCGCTTCAATTCCAGGTTCTTTGGGTGGAAATTGAGTTGTGTGTTAACAACAAATTTTGTTTGTGTCTCTTCGGCTAATCCGGCAAGCTGCTTCCAATCCTCGCTTTCAACGGCAATCGGTTTTTCGACAATCGCTGCCGGCACCCCGGCATCGGAAGCCTGTTTCATCAGCGAATACCGAATCCGTTGGTTGGTGCCGCGTAACACTGGGGCAGTGACAATGTGAAGCACATCCGGTTTCTCTTTTTCAAGCATCTCATCAAGGTCAGTGTATCGTGATGAAATCCCAAAGTCGTCTCCGAAGCTGTTGAGTAGTTCTTCATTCATATCGCAGATTGCGCCGATTTTGCCGCGTTTGACGAATCGATAAGCATCTGCGTGTGCACGGGCACGACCCCCGCACCCTAAAAACGCTGTTTTATACACAGAAATGTCTCCTTTAATACTTTGGTTATAGTAAAACCGAAAAATAAAATAACACTTTAAAAAAACAACAAACTTCCCCATTGCAGGGTTTTGCTTGGGTGTTTCTTCAACATTTGTTCCGTCGCTTTCTATGGGTGTATCGTTAATAGGTTTTACTATAAACCAAGATAAATGCAAGTTAGAAAGAAAAATGTAGGGTAACTTACGGAAAAACTACAGTATGGTTCATTCATCATTTTCGTTCAATGCCTGTATGAAATCTTCTGGTGTTTCCACCCGCATTGCAGTGCGAAAAAGCCGCTTAAGACGCTGCAAATCATTAATCGCCTCCACATCGGATTTGAAAGTTTCAGCAATTTCAGGCTGTAACTGAGAGGCGAGTGCCTCAAGGATATTCTCACGAATAGTTTCTTGAGCCCCTTGTTGGATTCCTTGTTGGATTCCTTGTTCGTGTGCTTCTGGTGCTAAGTACTCAGCGATGGAAGACTGTTGCATGGTTTCCTCCGAAATGATCTCTAAAATCGTTTGTGCATCGTAAACTAAGTTTCCCAAAACTATAAGACTCCCAAGATATTCCGGCTTGTTCGGGACATCAATACTGTCCGCAGTTTGGACACAACGACGAAGCCACTGTTTTGCGGTCATATCCGCTGGACGCTTCATAAGTGGGGTGAACGGTATCAGTCCTATAGGTTTCAAATCAAGAACTTCCTGTCCATCTATCTCAATGAGACGGAAAACTTGGTACTCAATCGAAATATTATGCCGTTCCAGATTTTGTTCAAATTTTCCCGGGTCGTTATTACCGGCATCAGGACGCAGGTAGATGACATTGGAATACACCGGTAATCGGTAGATTTCAATCGCTCGGATGATATAACCTGCCATTCGGAGCGGCATCTCAGGATCATAACTGTCGGTAGTTTGAAACTCGAAATGTACAAGCACCTCTTGATTATCGTGCAGTATTTTAATGAGGGTATCTGCTTGATGCATCTCAACGGTAGGTTGTTCTGGTGTAACGACCTCTAATACAGTGGTCTTTGATGACCTGAATTTGAAGCAGAGGTTTACGAAATCTTGAGGATTTGTTTCGATCTGTTTCTTGGAAGCAGTATCAAAACTTGCCATCTCACTCCTTCTGAGATTTTAGCGCATCTCTTTGCGTATATTATAGCATGGGTTTAGGAGGTTTGTCAATTGTGGCGTAATTTACAGCAGGCGAGATTCTCACCTGCCGCTATGTTTATCGGTTTACAACTTTTCTCGGAGCAAATCCATCAACCCATCGGGCGGTTCAAACGGAAGGTCAATAATCTGGTTCGTTATGCCACTATAGTACAGTCCTAAGAGGAGGTTGAACTCCGCGAGCGACTGCTTGAGATGCGTCGGATGCACGTTGTTTTCGTCATCCAACCAATCAAAAACGGCTTCAGTGAGGTTTGCCTGCGCAACCATATTTTGCTCGCCGTAGTTGAGTGGCCCGCCTTCGTAGCCACCTTCTTGCGTTGCACGCTCCCAACTGCTGAACCGCCAATGCACGAACCCCTTCGTTCCCACAACAAAAACACGTTTGTGTCCGTAGATACCCGGATTATCGGATGCCGTTGTCCCCATACCTGTCCCGAACGCGACAGAGACGTGGAGACCGTTCTCATACAAAACCTGTCCGGCTGCATGCATTGGAGACGGTTGGTCTGAATTTAAATGCTCTCTCCCAGCGATTTGTCCAAGAACCCGCACCGGACGCGAATTGTCAATATAGGAGGACACTAATTGAAGCACATGTGGCCCCTGGTCAACCGGCGTGCTACGCGCGCTCGCATCGATGAACTTAATCTCACCGATCCGTCCTTCCGCAACATCCTGTTTTAATTCCAGATTTTTCGGGTGGAAGTTGAGTTGTGTATTAATGGCAAACTTCGTTTTTGTTTCTTCTGCCAACCCCGCAATTTGCTTCCAATCTTCACTTTCAACGGCAATCGGTTTTTCAATGATCACTGCAGGCACACCGTGATCAGAAGCCTGTTTCATCAGTGGATAGCGGATGCGTTCACTCGTCCCGCGCAACACCGGTGCTGTGACAATATGCAGGACATCCGGTTTCTCCTTCTCAAGCATCTCGTCTAAATCGGTGTAGCGGGATGAGATATCGAATTCATCTCCGAATTCGCTGAGGCGTTCTTCGTTCATATCACAGATTGCGGCGAGTTTCCCACGTTTGACGAGGTCGTAGGCATTTGCGTGCGCACGGGCGCGTCCTCTACACCCTAATATCGCGGTTTTATACATAAAAATGTTTCCTCTAATGTTAATAACAGCACGCCAGCGGCGCGCCAAAAGGTAAAGCGGGCAAAGGCAGGGAGACTTCGCCCCACAATAAAATCACAACTTCGCCCGAAGTGCGTCCATTAACCCATCGGGCGGTTCAAATGGGAGCTCAATAATCTCGTTTGTGATCCCGCTGTAGTATATCCCCAAGATGAGGTTATTCTCAACGAGGGATTGTTTGAGATGTGTCGGATGCACCTTATTCTCATCTTCTAACCAATCAAAGATGGCTTCGGTGAAGTTCGCCTGTGCAACAACATCTTGCTCCCCGTAGTTCAGTGGACCGCCGTCATAACCACCCTCCAATGTTGAACGTTCCCAACTGCTGAAACGCCAATGAACGAAGCCTTTCGTCCCGACAACAAACACACGTTTGTGACCGTAGATACCCGGGTCATCGGATGCCATTTGTGCCATCTCCGTACCAAATGCAATAGAGACATGGACACCGTTCCCATACAAAACCTGAGCGGCAGCATGCGTCGGACCGGGATGCCCACCCGCAGAATTTAAATGCTCGCTGCCAGCGATTTGTCCAAGAACCCGGACCGGATGTGCGTCGTCAATATAGGAAGACACCAATTGTAGCACATGTCCTCCCTGCTCGGCGGTTCTACTACGCGCACTTGCATCAATAAACCGAATCTCGCCGATCCGTCCTTCGGCAACATCTCTTTTTAACTCCAAGTTTTTCGGGTGGAAATTGAGTTGTGTATTGACAACAAACTTTGTTTTCGTCTCTTCCGCTAACCGCGCAATCTGTTTCCAATCCTCGCCTTCAATCGCAACCGGTTTCTCAATAATCGCTGCAGGCACACCATGATCGGATGCCTGTTTCATCAACGGATACCGGAGACGTTCTTCACGACTCGGAATCACAGGACTTGTGACGATATGCAGGACATCCGGTTTCTCTTTTTCAAGCATCTCATCGAAGTCGGTGTAGCGCGAAGAGATACCGAAGTCGTCCCCGAAGTTGTTGAGGCGTTCTGCGTCCATATCGCAGATCACCGCGAGTTTACCGCGTGTGATAAAGCGATACGCATCTGCATGCCCACGCGCGCGCCCCCCACACCCTAACATCGCAGTTTTATACATGGAACCGGCTCCTATAAGTGGTATCTATCATCAGTTTGCCATTAGATTATCAGAAGGGCATGTTTTTGTCAAACGTTATTAAATCCTTAAATTCATTAGCAAAACGATTTGACTTTTGTCTTGAAATATGTTAACATGTTGTTATGAAGTCTTGTTAACGCGCCAAACTCATTTTCGAGAAGATACGTCTATTCCACCGGGTAATTCCTGTTAGCATTGAAGGTAAACTACAATGAAAAAAGTATTGTCAGACTACATAAAATCAGTGGAAGATTTTAATCGATTTTGCAATCTGTTCCTGAAAAAGGAAGTGTCCTCCTTCGTAAAAGTTTACGATGCTGCAGGACCCGACAGAGGAATTGACGCAGACTACACCGGTGATTATAAGGAGAAAAAAGGCACTTGGATCTTTCAATACAAATTCTTTGACCTGACAATGGATAAAGCCCGGGCGCGTCGCAATTTCCTTTCAAGGGTAATTGGCAGTAAGCGTAAGAACGGTGAACTTGATAAAGCCGATGCATTGCAGTGTGATCACTACGTCTTGATGACCAATACGCTCCTGACTGCAGGCAACAAGCGTAAAATTGAGGACATTAAAAACGAAAAAGGTTACACCTTTTCGTTGACATGTTGGGACGCAGAAGACCTCATCACCATGACTGATGAGTTTCCATACCTCTTAAATTCATTCCGAGATTCCCATCTACCTGTTTTTCTTCCTTGGCAGGATGTATTCCGAAATCAAATCGCAGGACAAAATAGACTTTTAAGATGCGACTATGAAACCTTCGGACGAGAGGACGAGATCGGTCAGTTTCAAACCTTTGTTCAAGATCCGGTTAAAAGACTGTTAATGGTATACGGTAGCGGCGGTATTGGCAAAACCAAGCTCACCATTGAGTTTGCAAAGGTAATTGAACGCGAGCATGCTGACTATGAAGCGCTCTTTGTTCAGATGGCAGAGGACAGTTTTGAAAGTACCTTAGCAGACATTCCGCCCAACCGTAAGTACATCTTTTTTGTAGATGATGCGCACGACTTTATTGACCAGTTGGGAGTTATCAAAATACTCCTGAATAGTCCCGGATACAGTGAATCCAAAGCAGTTCTCATAACGCGAAAACCGTTTAAAGCATTTTTGGAGAGTAGTTTTCTAACCGCCTTACCAGATGACGCGGCTGGGGAACTTGAAATTCGGAAACTCTCTCCAGAGAAAACAAAGGAATTTATCCACACCCATACGCAAATTCCCGACAATGCTATGTTGACTGGGTTGGCGAAGATCGCGCGGGACACACCATTAATCGCTGTCATGGTAATAGACTTAGTTAATAAAGATATTGTTCCGCTAAAGGACTTAACAAAAGATAAATTAATCGAATTTACCTTTGAATCCTATCTAAACGACAGCTTTCAAAAATATCCAGAATCCAGCGAGCGGCGGCGGAAATTGCTTGAGTGGCTTAGCGGGATTGCACCAATTGACATAGAAAATAACCAAATACGCGACAAATTGGCAGAGATTCTCAAAGTGGAACCTTATGAGGTAGAGCGATACCGCGATGGTCTAAAAAACGATGGTTTACTTTTTCAGTATGGGGCGAAACAGCGTGTCTTTCCTGATGCACTTAGTGACTATATTTTACGGAAAGCATGTTTCCTTTCCAACCGGAGACCATCTTCTTTTCACAAAAACCTGTTGAAGGAATTTTTACCACTTCTCCCTGTCAAGGTGGTCATCAATCTCGCTCGCGTGGAAAACATCGCTGGGGAGAAAAGCCTTCTTGATGAACACATTGATTCTCTGAAAACCCGAGTACGGGAAGGTGATAATTTTGTTCGGATGGATATTCTGGAACAGATGGAGGGTATCAGTTATTTTCGTCCAGATGATGCAATTGATATTTTCAATATTATTTTGGATGACCCTAAAGAAGATTCTATGGAGCACTATACAGGGTGGACATCCACACGGACCCATCAGGACGTGGTGAAAAAAATTGCCAAAGAAGTGCAGAAGACTGTTAATACACTCTCTGGATTTATGAAGACGCTGGAAGTGGTCAGAAAACTCCTCCTGATGAATGATTTGGAACTTCCCAATCACGACTCGCCGCAAGAACTGTTGAAAAGGATGGCAAGTTTTCAAACGAGCAAACCCAACGTATTTCAAATGAAAGTACTTGAAGTTTTTGAAGAATGGAAAAAGGAAGATAAATCAAAACTGAGTATTGCTTTACTCAACGCTCTCGACTCACTTCTTGTACTGGATTTCAGTGAAACTGTTAGTGAAGGCAGTTCTTTGAAATTTGGTTGGCATCATTTAAAATATACACCTGAATTAACTCACCTCAGAACGAAGGCGATTGACCTAATTGAGTATTGCCTGAGAACGTCTCAACATAGTATCATTAGAGCAGAGGCGGTAGGTTCTATTAGTCGCGCAATAAATCCTTTGGAGAGTCCATTTCGGCTAGGAATCTCAGAAGAGGATCAGGCAATCTTACAAGAAGAACAAACGCGACTCTTTAACATATTAGCCGATCAAATCTCAACAGAGACGGATTTTATTCTTCTGAACGCGATAGATCAGGGTCTGCACGGATATGCAGAAAACACCTATTTAGAAGGTTTTCCAAAAGAAAAGGCAGCGGAATTGCTCGCGACCTTCGGAGAACATGAGAACTATGAAAGGTATCTTTTCTATCGTCAATTTACTGGAAAATACCAAAACTGGGAAATGAGTGAGAGTGATGAGCAAACGCAAGTGTTTTTAGAAAAGTATATTAAGAAATACAAACCGGCACAACTCTCAAACCTAATGCAAGAGTGTATACAGATTGCTGAAAGAGACAAAGAGTATCGCGGTAATAGAGACAGCATCTGGGCAGAAAAAGGATGGAATCCTGGTGCTTCAACAGCGTTGCTACAGTCTGTCGGTGAATTGAATCCCTCCTATGGATCTGATTTATTGAATCACATTGTTGCTTGGGGAACAGAGGAATCAGCGTGCGCTGCTGGCTTGCTTAGCGGTATTCGCTATGTCAACAAAGATAAAGGAGATGAAGCAGCTGACCGTCTTTTGGATCAGAACACCATCTTTGCCAAACGCATCGTTGCGAGGAGTTATCTCTGGAGAAGTAAAACGGACCAATGCATTGAAAAAAAAGATTTGTCCATTTTAGATCAATTGTCCAAAACACCAGATCCGCAATTGCATCTGTATATAGCTGAAAGTCTTCCGAATTTCTATGTTGTGGATGCGAATACTGTCCTTGAGATTTTGGTAAAACTGTCAAGCGATGAATCACTTATGATTACAAAGCAAGTCATTCACGCACTCATCAGCAAAAAATTCAAATTCTCACCACAAAACCACTTGGGAAAATACAAGCAAGTGATGCTTAATTGTGTTCATTTAGAACGCCTTGATCATGACGCTGGACTAGCACTTCGCGTTATCTTCAGACACGATCCGATCTGGGTTATCGAATTTTTTGAGAAGCGAATCGCTTACAAAGAAAATGAATCTAACCGTTACGATTCATTTTCGGATCGTCCATCAGAATTGTTGAAGTTTGACGCGGTACCACATCGACCGCATTATCTATTTGAAGGTGTTGACTGGGATGATCAAAACGCGTTTGCAGCCTTGAAACGTGTGAGAGATTGGGTTATTCAGACCTCAAACCTTCTGAAATTTGAGGCACCTAACTTGCTTACATCTATGCTCAAAGGCAAAATTAATCCGGCAATGCGGAAACTCCTTGAGGAATGGATAAACTCAGAAGATTTAGAACTGATGAGAAAGGCTGCTTATCTGATGAGAGGATTCGACGCAGACACCGTCTTTTATTTCCTTATGGAGTCGCTTGTCATAAAAAGTAAGGACGACAAACAGGTGCAAGGCGAAATCACTGCGGCACTTTCTTCGGGAGTCTACTCAAGAAGCATCGGTGAACCGGCTCCGCATCTTGTGAAACAAATCAAGGATCTCGAGAGATGGCGAGACAAAACGCAGTCAACGGTTTTTGCTCGGTTTGCCGAAGATTTCATAAAAATGATAGAACAAGATATTGAAAAACAATTACTGGAAGATGAAGAATTTCTTGAAGGGGAAGAATGGTAAGACTGACGAACGAAGACAACCTCCTTCAGAAAATTGGGGATCTAGCTGCAAACGGGAAAATCGGAAACTCCGTAGGGTTAACTGCTCAAGCTGCCGAGACCAAAATTCAAAAGTTAATCCCAACGACCCACCAACGACTCAACGCGGCAAGATTTTATTTCGATCTGATGGAGAGTATAGACCATACTCCCTATATCGTAAGTAAATTCTCTCTGTCCACAGAACAAAAACCGTTAATTGACTTTTCGGATAGCGACCTCCATGTTCAAATTAACCTGTTGAACCCTGACACTTTTCCGTTAGTTGTTTTTATTGTTCTGCACGGTTTCTTTTCCAATATCGTTGGCTCCCACGATTGTGTGGCAAAAATCATCAACATCGTTTACGATCTGCTTAAAAATGATCGGGACGGTTCCCAAATACGTCGAGAGTTAAACAACAAAATACCTTATGGCCTTCTGACTCAGCATTTACGCAATTTTCATCTGGTGAGCCGAAGGAGAAATCCGGACCAAGTAGGTTTTTTTTTCAATATCGCGAAGCAAATCAGGAATCAATTGACACATGATCACATAAACGATTTGGTAGATTTTCCAACTATTTTTGACCTCTCAGGTTCCCTGGAGATTTCAACCTTCAAGTTACATTTCAATCCTACATTTTTCCCCGCTGGTATCCATCGTGAGAACACTGAACTAACTACCTTTGGCAACAGCGTATTTAAAGAAACAGTAGATTTTGTCGATGAATGCTACAGGCTCATTGAGCAAAAACTTCAGCACAGAGGTGTTCTGCCAGTTTAATAAGAGGAGATGGATCTAATGAGAACGAAGTACCTATTTCTCAGTTGCTTATTTTTCACTTCTGTCCTATTTCCTCCAAACGCGACTGCCCAAAATTATACTAAGTGGGGTTTACCCGAAGGTGCTACAGCGCGCATCGGTAAAGGTGTTATAACTGATATAGCATATTCTCCAGATAGCAGCCAACTCGCTGTAGCGAGTTTGATTGGGATTTGGATCTATGATGCGCGTACCGGCGCGGAACTTGATCTGCTTACAAGACAATCGTCGATCTATTCCGTTGCGTATTCACCTGATGGAAGGACACTCGCAGCTGCAGATAGCCGGAATGTGTTTTTATGGGATGTAGTGACAGGAAAATACAAAACTACACTCATAACGGCTACAAAGGATATGTTCTTTACTATTAACTCCATTACTTATTCTCCCGATGGGACTACACTCGCAACCGCAGGTGGAACGGCAGCATATTTATGGAATGCAGACACAGGAGAACATAAAACGACTCTTATAGAGCATGTGCACGGGGTCAATTCTCTTATGTATTCTCCCGATGGTAAAACAATTGCAACCACAATCGGAAACTATACGGTGTGTTTATGGGATGCGGACACTAAAAAACGCAAAGTCACTTTAAAAGGGCATACTGATACTGTCTATTCCGTTGCATATTCCCCTGATGGGAAAACTATCGCTACCGCAAGTGCGGACCATACAGTCTGTTTATGGGATGTAAACACAGGAAAAAATAAAAAGAAAATAGAGGACGATACAGGGTGGGGACTTTCTGTTGTATATTCGCCTGATGGTAACACACTTGCAGCCGCAATCGGGAGCGTGGTACGTTTATGGGATGCAAACATAGAAAACAACCTAAACACACTCAAGGGACATTTGTACGGATCCTGGGGCTATGTCTATTCCGTTGCATATTCCCCTGATGGAAAAACTATCGCTACCGCAAGTAGAGGCGAAGTACGTTTTTGGGATGCAGAAACGGGAATATCCACTGTTACCTTAAAAGAACATATGCTTTCTCCTGATTTGATTGCGTATTCCCCTGATGGGAAAACTATCGCTACCGCAATTGGAAGTCCACACCATAGGCAGCATGACGAAATTATATATTTGTGGGATGCAAACACAGGTGTACACAAAAAAGATTGTAAGAATTCTAAAAAAGAAGTTTTTGGTTTTGTCAAATCTGTTATATATTCACCAGATGGAAAAACTATTGCTGCTGCAATTGGGAACAAAGTCCTTTTTTGGGATGCAGAAACGGGAAAACAACATGAAACTATCCTAAAAGAAGATACAAGTTCGATATCTTCTGTAACGTATTCACCTGATGGAAAAGTAATCGCAATCGCAGGTGAACGCGAAGTGCGTTTATGGGATTTTGGTATTGGGAAATATAAAAACATTTTAAAAGGACACACCAAAAGCATCGCATCCGTTGCATATTCTCCCGACGGTACTACACTTGCATCTGCCAGTGGGAACGAGGTATATTTTTGGGATTCGGACACAGGAAAACATATAAACATCTTAAAGGGACATACGAAAAGTATCACATTTGTCGCCTACTCTCCCGATGGAAAAACTATCATAACCGCAAGCAGCACAGGCGAAGGTGAGGTGCAATTATGGGATGTTGAAACAGAAGAACACAAAAGGACGCTAAAGGGGTATAGTTGTCTTGTGTATTCTCCCGATGGAAACACAATCGCGACAGCAAGTACTATTGGCGAGGTACATTTCTGGAATGCAGACATGAGAAGACACAAAATCATTCTAAAACAGCATTCAAGAAACACCACACCGGTATATTCTCCAGATGGTAAAACTCTCGCTACCGCAAGTTATAATGGAACCACTCTTTTATGGGACACGCGTGTCCTTGTCTCACAGATTTCCCAACAGCCTCCTACATCTATTTCCAATAGGCAAAATCCGTTCCGGAAAGTTGCAACTCCACAGACTCCTCAACAAATTGCCAAAAGTGCCTTAGCATCTACCGTCCTTATCGTTATGGAAGATCGAAACAGACAACCCTTGAATATTGGGAGTGGATTTTTCATTGCGCGCGATACAATTGCCACCAATCTGCATGTTGTTGAAGGGGTTTTCAAAGGATATGTCAAGCGGATTGGTATTGATAAAACATATCGCATAGAAGGCATTGTTGCCATGGACTCACGACAAGATTTGGCAATTATTAGGGTTTCGGGTGTTGACGCGCCAGTTCTATCTCTCGGTAAAAGCGATAAAGTGCAGATAGGTGAATTTATCTACGTCGCTGGTAATCCAATTGGGTTTTTGGAGGGAACATTTTCAAATGGTATTGTAAGTGGTGTACGCGAATTCCGAGTTGGTAGCGAACGCATCCAGATTACGGCACCTATTTCCAAAGGCAGCAGTGGCGGTCCTGTACTAAACAGCAAAGGTGAAGTGATAGGGGTCGCAGTGTCAATCATAACAGCAGGACAGAATTTGAATTTCGCCATCCCTTCAAACTACCTCAGCGAATTACTAAGCAAAGTAAGCGGGCAGAACTAAAAAATATCTCTAAAATCCTCCATCCAAAGTGTTTTTACCACCTTCGCTATGAGGAGATATAAACTTTCTCGCCGCTCTTCGCGCTGTCGTAAAGCGCATCTAAGATTTGCATGAAGGTATAAGCATCTGGCGCAGCAACATCGGGTGCTATCTCACCCGCTATCGCCATGCCGAAGTGGTTGAGTTCATAGTAGAAGACATGCACTTCTTCAGGGAGTTCGCCGTGGTCAATCTCAAGCGGTTCATCAATTGCTTCTCGGACAAACTCGCCATCTGTGAAACGCGAGATACCACCGTTTGTAATCGCACCAGTGGTGCCGTAAAGTTCCACGACACTCGCGGAATCCGAGTGGCTCATCCGAGAGCAGTCAATCTGGATCGTTTTTCCACCTTCGCAGCCGAGGAGACCAGTGAAATAGTCCTCCGCTGCGCCTTCGGGGCCGTCATATTGCGGGTAAAGCACGTGCTTCGCAGCAAATACCCATTCCGGTTTCGGACACCCCATCCACCACCACGTCAAGTTGAGTTCGTGGGAATAGTGCTGTCCTAACGAACCGCCCTTCTGTCCGTAGACATGCAACCAGCGACTGTTCTCATCAAACTCAGGGATGAAATTGTATTTCCCAAAGACGCGGGCGTGATATAGATCACCGATTGCACCGTTCAGGACAGCACGCCGAATTTTTCGGTTGTTCGGGAAGTGACGCATAAAATAGCAGAATTGAAGTGTCTTCTCGGCTTTTTCCGCCGCTGCTTCCATCTCCA
>CAZQIP010000072.1:0-6024 GCA_964593655.1 uncultured bacterium
TCGTAGTAGGGCAATTCATTGCCCGTCTATCATTGTTAGGTTAATCATTGTTCGTAGTAGGGCAATTCATTGCCCGTATGTATGGATTAGATTTAGTTGGGTTCGTAGTAGGGCAATTCATTGCCCGTCTATCATTGTTAGGTTAATCTTCGTTTGTAGTAAGTGAATTCATTGCCTGTCTATCATTGTTAGTCTAATATTTGTTCGTAGTAGGGCAATTCATTGCCCGTTCCAAAGTGCTTGGGATATGTACAATTATCGTAAACAAACACCTGAACAAAAAGCCGAAACTCTGCATCAGCGGCAAACGCGCCGTTTACCGCTCCATGAACCACCTCACTTCCGTCACGCCAAAGGTTGGTTCCTGATTACAGCGGCTACTTATGAACATAAAAGATATTTTCGTACTGAAGAAGAGCAAGCGTGGCTTCTTAGAGAATTACAAAAAGAACTTCAAATCGCTAAGATCCCTATTAGCAGTTGGGTTGTGTTACCAAACCATTATCATCTATTGGTTCAGTGTCAACCGCTTTCGGTTATTAGTGCGCCTTTGCGTAAGTCCATGCCCGGACAGCACGTGAGTTGAATCGGCGTGACGAACTGACAGGTCGAAAAATTTGGCATCTTTTCAGTGATCGACAGATTCGCAATGAACGCCATTATTATACCACACTAAATTATATCCATTATAATCCCACAAAGCATGGTTACGTAAAAAAAACGGCGGATTGGGGTTGTTCAAGTTTTTGTTGGTATGAAAAGCACTTTGGTATTGAATGGCTACGGGATCTCTGGCGGGCTTATCCTGTTCATGATTATGGAAAGGGTTGGGATTGGCTAAGTTAGTTACGTGCTTCATGGAACGTTGTAAAGTTTGCCTTTCTTCAAGGGGCTTAGTTCGTAGTATTGCGATTTGCGGCGTACTCGCCCAGATGCGACGTGCATCGCGGCGTACTCGCCCAAATGCAATCTGCATTATCGCACGTTTTTAGGTGTGACGGGCAATGAATTGCCCTACTACAAACGGGTTGTGAAGACGGGCAATGAATTGCCCTACTACAAACGGATTGTGAAGACGGGCAATGAATTTCGCTACTACAAACGGGTTGTGAAGACGGGCAATGAATTGCCCTACTACAAACAGAAAAATCATAAATGAACAACTTTGTTATTATTGCAAACCCAATCTCCGGCAAGGGACATGCAAAAAATGTTGCTGAGCAGGCACACGCTGCCCTTACGGAATCCGGACAACACGGGCAATTAGTGTTGACTTCGGCATCCGGCGATGCGAAACGTTTCGCACAAGAAGCCGCTGCGGGTGGCACGCGACACGTAATTGCTTGCGGCGGTGATGGCACACTCCACGAAGTCGTCAACGGCATCACGACGGTTCCAGATGTAACCTTGGGGGTGCTCCCGTGCGGACGCGGCAACGACTTTGCCGCAGCGGTGGGTATCCCACTGAAACCTGAAGCTGCAATCGCAACCCTCTTATCTGGCACCCCTATCCGTGTAGATTTGGGACGTTGCTATCAGAATAGTCCTCAGTTAACAGTTAACAGTCATCAGTTAAAGAGGGATTTGTTAAACGAAAATCCGTTACCGACAACCGACAACCGACAACCGACAACTATTTCCTCTGATAACCAACAACCAACAACTGACAACTACTTCACCACCATTGCGACTTGTGGTTACGATACGGAAGTCAGCCGTCGCGCAGCCAAAGGCACACCCCTATTTGCTGGCACTGCCTCCTATGCCTATGCAGCCGTAGAAACGCTGTTCTACTACGACCCTCCAGCTGTCCGTCTTGAAGGTGATTTTGGGACTTATGAGGGACCACTCCTCCTCGCCGCTACCGGCATCACAAGCCGCTACGGCGGCGGGTTTCAGATTGTCCCGAACGCACGCATCAACGACGGACTTTTCGATGTCTGTATCGTCCGACCCGTTTCCTCTTTGACAGTACTCCGACTCTTAGTAACACTTTTCTGGGGCGGCCATGTCGGGCACCCAGCAGTCTCCATACACCAGACCCGAACCTTAAAGATTGAAACTGACCCGCCGATACTGCTCTATGCCGATGGTGAACCCATGTGCGAAACACCCGCCACAATTGAGATCATCAAACATGGGTTGGTTGTGATGGCACCACGGTCATCGTAAAAGAACTGATCCATCATTCGTAGGGTTTGTAACTTCGATGCACGCAACGCCTCAAAAATTTGACACGGGTATACTTTTTATGTTATTATTTTCTATATAATCTGTCTGTCCGTTAGGAATGAATATGTCGTCTATCTATGAATTAATTCCAGATCATGAGCTCTTGCTCAGCCTTGAACCTGAAGAATTAGCAGGAGTTGTTTTGGAATATCTTCATTATCTTCCAGAGTCAGATAGTCAACTCAGTTTCCAGAATTTTAGCGCATCACATACAGTGGCAGAATACCCCAGCGAGCACCAAAAGGAGATTACTAAAGCACTCAGGGAAGCATGGATGTGGCTCCAAAACCAAGGATTCATTATACCTACCCCAGGATTTTATCCGGAGATGGTTTCTATTACAAGGCAAGGCCTGCGCGTGAGAAATGCTACTGACTTGGAAGCCTATCGTCGAGCGAATCTATTGCCTAGACAACTCCTTCATCCGGCAATAGCTACAGAAGTCTGGCTTTCCTTTTCACGAGGTAACTATGAGTCTGCTGTACTCTTAGCGTTTAAGGAGGTGGAAGTAACCGTTCGTGGGGTCGGTGGTTATGCCCCCGTAAACTATGGGGTGCGCTTAATGCGACAGGCATTTGATTCTGAAGAAGGCACACTAACAGATACCAATCAACCAAAAGCCGAAAGAGAAGCTACAGCTCACTTGTTTGCAGGATCAATTGGACTTTACAAAAACCCGTATAGTCATCGAAACATTCCAATCACTGCTGAAGAGGCAGCAGAGTTGATAATTTTGGCAAGTCATCTACTGAGAATTGTTGATTCTCGGTCACCCGTGTCAGCTGAACTCTAATGAAAACAGGTCTCAAATATTTTTTCATATTATCCAGCTGCTATTAGGAGCATTTAAAAAATGCCACAACATATTTATGAACTTCCTTTTGTGGAAAAGTATCAAAAAGCGATCCCTCAATTAAGGGGAAATGACTCTGCTGTAGGTACTATTCGGAGTAAGACTTGTGAGTTCGCACTCTTACGGACGACACAGCGGATAGAGTATTTCATCCGAGTCCAAGAAGTTTGCACAACTTCCGCTGAAATCTCTTTCACATTTCTACCAGAATCTCTTGAAGAAATTGACTTTTTAAACGCATTAAAAGAGTGGAAAGGTGCCGATATTGCTCTTGCGTACCGTGACCAGGCTGCATGGGGTGTTCCGCAGTCGGTTGCTAAAACTTCGTCTGGATGGGAAATTGTGCTGGCAAAGAGTGAAGAACAAGGCAGGCATCACGAGAGTAGATTCGGTGAACTGACAGGAGATCAGCTCGCTGAACTACGAGCCAAACGGATCCTGCTGAATCAAAAACTTGGCGTTGCCAGTCCCTGGTTGTTTGAATATCGAGTGCGGAACGGAATCTCACAACAATATAAAAATGGACTCGTGGTTCACGAATCCCCCATCCCGCAACTTTACCTGGCTTTTCAAGAAACACCAGAACAGTTCATAAAATTTGCCCGTCTGGTTTCTGTGCTTTTCCTGAAATTGACATACACAGTTGAAGAAATACTCCAATTAAAGTTGGAACTGCAAGAATCAGCGGAATTTCCAGTATACGCTAATGGCGAAAACCATCGGCATCCGCGCTATCAAAAGATGCAAAAAGGCCCTGCGTTAAAGGTTCGCTTCAAAGGGCAACGGCACCAGTATTTTCCAATCAGAGACGCTACCATGCTTGAATTTGAGGGGATTTGTCCTCTTCTTAATCAACACAAACCTGAAAGTGACTCCGAGCCGTCGTGGCGTTAAGAATCCTCTGGATACATACCGTCTATCGCATCCGCGTATCGCTCCATAATAACATTCCGCTTCAACTTCAGCGTCGGAGTCATCTCATCAGCTTCCTGCGAAAATTCCTTTTCAAGGAGTGTAAAACGGCGCACCTGTTCAAAATCCGCAAAATCCGTCAGACGACTCCGAATTTCGCTTTGAATGTGCTGTTGCACTTCACGTGCTTCGAGCATCGCTGAAAGATCATCTGTCTCAATACTGTTCTCAGATGCCCACGCCTTAAGCGCATCAAAATTCGGCACAATCAACGCCGCAAGATTTTTCCGTTCGCTACCTATCACCAGAACCTGACTGATGAACGGACTCTGCACCAATTCACTCTCAATCGGTTGCGGCGCGACATTCTTACCGTTGGAAAGCACGATGATATTCTTTTTTCGGTCGGTAATCTTAATAAACCCATCTGCGTCAATAATACCAATGTCGCCTGTGTGAAACCAACCATCTGCGTCAACGACCTCTGTCGTCGCGGCATCGTTGTTGAAATAACCCTTCATCACGTGTGGACCGCGGGTGAGGATCTCACCATCTTCGGCAATATGTACCTCTATACCGGGGACCTGTGCACCGACGGTTCCAAACTTCCACTTTCCCGGATGGTTCATGCTAATCACAGGCGAGGTCTCCGTTAATCCATAGCCTTCCAAAATCAATATCCCTGCTGCATGGAAAAATTCAGCGATGGATTGCGGCAATGCCGCACCGCCTGAGACGAAAAACCGTAGCCTTCCGCCGGTTGCTTCCTTCAACTTCGCAAAGACAAGCTTGTTCGCGATGTTCTGCTGTAATCGCAAAATCGCAGACGGATTTTTCCCGTGCTGAATTGCCGAACTCACTGCTGAACCGACGGAAACACCCCAATGGAAAATTTTCTGTTTCAGCGACGAACCCTCTTGCACCGCACGTAGGATCCGCTCATGCATCGTTTCGTAGAGCCGCGGCACACTCAGCATCACCGTCGGCGCGATCTCCTTCATATTCTGCGCCACTGTGAATGTGCTCTCCGCATAAGCGATCTTCGCACCGGAAAACAGGGGCACGTAATGGCCACCGAGCCGTTCAAACACGTGCGATAACGGCAGGAACGATAACAGGACATCGGTCTCACTGACATCAATCAGCGATTTGCACGCCTCTACATTTGAAATAAAATTCGCATGCGTCAGCATAACCCCCTTCGGGTTGCCAGTCGTGCCTGATGTATAGATAATCGTTGCGATGTCATCTTCGCTCACAGCAGTATCACTTTTCTCACCCGCTAACTCACAGACTGCATCAAATTGGATAACGCCTTCCGGGGTTTCATCTTCAATTGTATCGAAGATAATTATCTGTTCAAGCGTCGGGACCTCATCTCGAATAGCACTGACTTTTTCCAACTGCTTTTCCGTGGACACACAAATAATTTTTGCACCGGAATCTTTCAGGATATAGCCAACCTGTGCTGCGGTTAGTGTTGAAAACATCGGAACGGTTACCGCACCAACTTTGAGGCTACCAAAATCCGTAATTGCCCACTCCGGACGATTCTCGGAGAGAATCGCAACGCGGTCATTCTTTTCCACCCCAAGCGCATTGAGTCCTTTACTGAAGGCAGCCACCGAAGCACTGAACTCGGTATAAGAAATATCTTGATAAGTGCCACCTTTCGGTTTGTGTGCCAGGGCAGCTTTATTGCCGTATTGTTGAACTGCGGCTTCAAACATAGATATGAGTGTCATTATCGATCACCTCTCCTGCTATTATTTGCGAAAATATTAACATACACAGCGATGCAAGTCAAGTTAATCATTACCGGCTCCTCGGCGAACCCCTTGAGGTTTCCTTCAAACCCCTCTTGAATCCCGTCGCGATCCCCAGGCCGGTAGGTTCGGTTTCCTAACCGAATCGGCTCCTCCGCGGAACCCTTGAAGACTTCAAAAACCGCTTCAGTCCCGTAGGGACGTTATGTCTATAGCAGCGTTTACGACCAAAAAACCTCAGCCCCGTAGGGGCGGCATGTT
>CAZQIP010000073.1:0-10345 GCA_964593655.1 uncultured bacterium
AAAAATAACCGTCTTGGTACCAGGTCCGGTAGGTTCGGTTTTGCGGTGTATTCACCCAAATGCGACCTGCATTCCAACCGAACCGGATACCACGCGGAAATCTTGATGACTTCAAAACCGTCTTGAGTCCCGTAGGGGACAGCATGTTTATAGCAGCATATAGTCAAAAAACCTAAGCCCCGTAGGGGCGGTATGTGTAGACACTACTACAAAACGCTACGAAAAATCGCTAAATTGACACCTATGGTTCGGTTTTGCGGTGTACTCACCTGCCCCTGCCCCCTGATAAGGGGGGATATGGGGGGTTGGGAAATAAAGGGGGGTTGCGATCTGCATTCCTAACCGAACCGGCTCCTACGCGAAAACCTTGAAGACTTCAAAACCCTCTTTAGTCCCGTAGGGGACGGCATGTTTATAGCAGCATATAGCTAAAAAACCTAAGCCCCGTAGGGGCGGTATGTGTAGACACTGCTACAAAACGCTACGAAAAATCCCTAAATTGACACCTATGGTGCGGTTGCCTAACCGCACCGGATCCTTTTTAAAAATTCTTGGGTTGCTATACATACGCTCACACCGATTTTTCTTGATTTAAGGTCGGCACGACTATTAAAATGGAGGCACCTATTACGACACTTTTGCTGATTTTGACACGAGTAACGCGAAATAGAAAAGGAGTCAAGCAGATGAAAAGATATTTCTGGATACTCACGGTTCTTGCGTTTTGTGTTGTAACTTTCGAGGCAACCGCGCAAGTGACGAAAGGCTTACACTTTTACCTGCCGTTCAACGAAGGAAAAGGCGATATTGCCAAGGATGTCGGTCCGAAGGGATTTGAAGCCGAACTGCACGACAGCGCGAAATTCGTTGCGAAAGGCAAAGTCGGCGGTGCGATAGAGTTCTCCGGAGGCCCCGCACTGATAAAGGATCCGGGGGGTCAGAGCGAACTCTATGTCGAGCATCTGACCGTCGCGGTTTGGATACACCCTTTTGAAATATCCAATGTCGCTCTCGGCAATGGACACGTCTATGGGAACATCTTTTACGACAAATCGGGAAAAAGCTACGATAACGTTGAATTCGGACTCGGTAGTGGTGAAGGATTGTATTGGTACATCAATTCCGGTCAAAAGAAGATGGGACCGTTTAACGGTGCCGATGTCGATATAACGCTATCACTGCCGAATTTAGGTTTAAGACCGAAAAATTGGTATCACGTCGTCGGCACGTTTGATGGAGAGAAGATTCAAATCTACCTTGATGGTGAACTTGCCGGTGAGAAAGAGGTACCCAAGAACGGACCCGTGATGGTCTGGAACGACAACAACATCGAAATCGGCGGACGACCTGATACGAACGGCGGTGCCAACCTCTACAAAGGCATGCTCGACGAGTTGGCAGTATACGATCGCGCATTAACCGCAGCAGAGGTAGAAACAGTCATGAACGCAAGGGACATCCTGACTGTGGACATTGCGGGCAAATTGACAACAACATGGGGGGCACTCAAGGCAAGGTAGTAGGCACACGCCGTGTGCCGTACACAATCGGACTCCAAAACGGTAGGTGCGGTTTTTGCGGCGTACTCGCCCTGATGCGAAGTGCATCGCGGTGTACTCACCTGCCCCTGCCCCCCTGATAAGGGGGGATATGGGGGGTTGCGGATAAAGGGGGGTTGCGATCTGCATTCCCAACCGCACCATAGATCTAAATCTAACTGTTAGATCAAAAATTATGTTCTCGAATTTCCGGCACCTCAAATTAAGGGATTTCGTATTCAATAATCGGGCCCACCGACCATTCCCGCCACTCCGTATCGTTTTCGTAGAAATCCGCCATCTCCTTCGCTTGTTCGCTTAAGATACGGTGTCTCTCTCTCTTTGGCAACGCCAAGAATTGACCACGTTCACTCAATGATGGGTTAGTAGATAGTTCTACCGCGTTATTAAGGAGCTGCTCGGCTTCTGTTTCGCTTATGAACTCCTCTGAAAGCGCGCGAAGTACCTGCTGGTGAAATCGCTCTGGCTTTTCAGGTGGCATCTCAATCGGTTCGTGCTTTTTCCAACCGAATTTATTGATTTGAATGCACCACTTCTTATAGTAAGTGTCAGTAATAATCCCTAAATCTCTCAGCCGAAACAGTATCGCCTGAATGCTCATACCATAACGCTTTTTGAGATAAAAGAGTTCATTTTTTTCAATGCGGCTCCGCTTTTCACCGACATCGCGACGTAACTGTTCGGCAGGTGCGAGAAAAGCAGCACCGAATCGAAAAGCCGCTTTCTCTGGATCGATGTTCTCGCACAATTCTAAGATGAGATGTCCAAGTTCGTGGGTGATGTTGAGTCTCTGTCGGTCTCCCGGTAACCCGCTACGTGTTGCAATCGCTGCCGCGAGTACATTTCCGTCAATATCTCGCGCTACAGCAGAAATGCCATCGAAGGCTTCACTTGCATCCACCTCAATGATGTGAATGTAATGATCTTCAAGCACACCTATAAGGTTTGCAATAGGGTCAATACCCAAGTTCAACGTGTTGCGAAGCACAAGGGCTGCCTCCTCTGCATCCTCCAAGTTGCGAACAGGGACGCTGAGTACAGGGAATAATTCCAAAGCGTTTCCCTCATAAATTTGCTCCTGTAGCTGAACCCGCTTCTCAAATTCTTCCGCTACAAAACTCTGTATCCGTTCTTGTTCTCTTTTACCCAAACGAGCGCGTTTTCTGAACGCAATCCATTCAACATGACAAGGCGGTTCACCCCATAATTGGGCGGACTTAACACCAAGTGCGGCAGCGATCTGATTAAGCGTTGCTGCTGTCGGTTGAAGTTTCCCGCGCTCATACTTTGACAGTGTTTGACTGCTAACTAACCCGTCAATTTCATCTTCTAAGTTCCCAAGGGACATACCACGAGCAAGTCTAAATCTTCTCAGCCGTTCTCCCAGCACGATTATAACACCCCCTTATCTATTCTTGAGAAAATTTGGTAAGCCGTGAATTGGGTCTTGCGTTTCATCGGAAATTCTATCATATTTTTAATTATACCATTTTATGTTAAGTAGCGCAAATAATTTTCACCGAAATCTGCACAAGATTTATCATGTTTATTTCATACGCATTGTAATATACAACTTTTCGGTTGTCAATGGAAAACGCGAAACATCGGCATCGGATTGCGTGTTCAGAAGATAGGTGGGTTTGTGTGTTCGGGTTTTGTTTTCTAAATGACGATTTCTCTGTTGCTTGTTGGCGTTTAATCCGATTACCGCAGAATGAATAATCCCGCATTTACGTCCCTCGCAAATTCTTTAATATCAGTGAAATGCTTTCTCAAATTGTATTCGACAGCACTCGTAGAACAATTCCCTATCCTGATCTAAATCACCTTTGGCGGATAACCGTGAATAACGCTCCTATTCCGAAAGTCTGTATCCTTTGAAACGATGAGATAGTCGTTATCACGGGCGTAATTCCATAACTCGGTATCCGTTGCCGTATTTAACCTTATCGTTTTGACATGGATAGAATCAGGAAACAGGTCCGCCAGCAGCGTCACCAGTTGGTCGGATAGGTTCTGATCGAATAGAAGTTTCATTTGTGTAAACGACCACCTGCGATTTTTCCTTGTCCGCGGCGTAAGCAAAACAGGCGCGAATATCTGTCTCGGTTAACTCGGGAAAATCGTGAAGCACTTCCGCGACTGTCATACCGGATGCCAGGTATTCAAAGACATCGTAAACGGTAATCCGCATTCCGCGAATACACGGCTGTCCACTGCGTTTACCCGGTTCAATGGTACTAATATCTCTATAGTCGTTCATGGTATTCACCTCTTCCTACAAATAGTTGAAGGAAGTATATCACAACTCGCGTCGGTTATCAACGATTTTAGTGAGAAATTCTAATGGGTAGGGTTAAAGGTTGGCGTCTCTTATTATCTGAATCGCGGATTATCACGGATGACGCGGATTGACACTCTGTAACATCATGTAATCCGATAAAAGGATAGTTTTTGCTTTACTGCTGGGTCTACAATGGAGTTAGCATTGCGGCGATGTCTTTCGGTAATTTAACGCCATATTCCTGCTCAAAATTGGCAACGTTTGAATATAAAATACGAAATAAAGTTGTGATATCTACTCCCATGTCTCTGGCAGTCGTCAGGTCTGATTTTGCCGTTTCCCATTCTTGCAAATGTAAAAATGCTAAACCACGATTATTATAGGCTAACATATACCCGGGTTTAAGTTGTATTATCTTGTCATAATCTTCAATAGCCCGAACAGCATTACCATTTTGGCAAAGAATCAGACCACGATTGTTATAAGCTTCAACAAAGTTAGGTTTGAATTGTATTGCTTTGCTGTAGTCTTCAGTGGCGCGATCAACCTCACCTTTTTTACCGAAAGCATTGCCACGGTTGTAATAGGCTTCAGCATAATCAGATTTAAGTTGGATTGCTCTGTTAAAGTCTACGATAGCACTGTCGATTTCGCCTTTTAAACTGTAAGCACTACCACGACCGCAATAGGCTTCAGCATAATCTCTGTTCAAGTCTATTGCTCTGTTAAAGTCTACGATGGCATTGTCAATTTCCCCTTTTAAACTGTAAGCAACACCGCGATTGGAATAGACTTCTGCGTCATTTTTATTGAATTGTATTGCTTTATTAAAGTCATCAATAGCAAGGTCAACCTCACCTTTTTTCCCGTACGCAATGCCGCGGTTGTAATAGGCGTGACCATGATTGGGATTGAGTTCTATCGCCTTATTAAGGTCCTCAAAAGCGCGGTAAATGTCCCCTTTTTCGCGATAAGCAAGACCTCGATTATTATAGGCTTCGGCATTATCAGGTTTGAGTCTTATGACTTCGTTATAGTTGTCAATAGCGATATCTAGTTCCCCTTTGAGGACGTAAACAATTCCACGATTGAAATAGGCTTTGGTATAACCGGATTTGAGTTCTATCGCTTTGTTGAAATCCTCGACAGCGCGGTCAACCTCACCTTTTTCACCATAAACAACGCCCCGACTGTTATAGGCTTCAGCATAATCAGGTTTAAGTTGGATTGCTTTAGTATAGTCTTCAATGGCTTTGTTTTCTTCACCTTTTTCTTTGTATGCTAAACCACGGTTGCAATAGGCCTCTCCATAATTGCGGTTGAGTTCTATCGCTTTAGTGTGATCTTTAATCGCAAGGTCAATGTCGCCTTTTTTGCGATAATACCCGCCACGATTGATATACGCTTCTGCATAATCAAATTTCAATTTTATTGCTGTGTTACAGTCCTTAATAGCGAGATCCTGTTCGCCTATTTTTCCATAAACGACACCACGATTGTTATAGGCAGCGGCATCATCAGGTTTAAGCCGTATCGCAGTGTTATAGTCTTGAATAGCTTTGTCAAAATCGCCTTTGTCACAGTAAGCAAGACCGCGATTATTATAGGCTTTGGTATAATCGGGTTCTAGTTCTGTCGCAGTGTTATAGTCTTGAATAGCTTTGTCAAAGTCGCCTTTTTTGCGATAAATATTACCCCGATTGTAATAGGCAGCGGCAAGATCGGGTTTGAGTTGGATCGCTTTGGCAAAGTCTCTAATAGCGTTTTCAAAGTCGCCTTTTTCATCGTTAGCAACGCCGCGATTGATATAGGCTTCGGCATCATCAAGCCCAAGTTCCATAGTGGTGTTATAGTCTTGAATAGCTTTGTCAAAATCGCCTTTGTCACAGTAAGCAAGACCGCGATTATTATAGGCACCGGCATAGCGCGGGTTGAGACCAATAGCATCTGAGTAAGCTTCTATTGCCATATCTAATCGCCCCAACTTCATTAGAATATTCCCGTGTTGGAACACGATTTCTGCTTGAGACTGCATATCAGTAATAGTTTCTCGGATACCTTTCACTGCATTTTTCCAACCTTTACTTTCAGGTGTCCATTCGTTAATTGGCTTGAAATTGTCAGGAAAACCTTGAAGGTCACTAAGTTGATCGCTTTCCCAATCGCAATCTGCATAGATGATCGGAATGACCCTTATCTTTTTCTCTCTGGCTATTTCAAATTCCTTATAGCAATTTTCAGATGCAAGGCTATCAGCAGTTAAAAGGTAGAGAAGCAGGTCTGAAGTAGGAAGGTGTGTGGAGAAAATTTCTTCTTGCCACCTATCACCACCAAGCGTTTTGGTGTCGTACCAAATATCTATTAAGCCGTTGCGTTTCATCACAGCGAGATACTTTATTAATTCATCCCTTGCTTTCGTATCTGTTCGTGCGTAAGTGATGAAAACCTTTAGTGGTTTTTTCATTCGCGTGCCTCCACAATCGCAATCTCATCTTCCGTTAAATTATACAATTCGTACACCAGTTTATCAATCTCATTTTCAAGGTCGGAAGTGTCTGCTTCAGGATCGGTGTGTTTAGCGTCAAGGATTTTGTCAACTTGCATTTCAATCTGTTTGACAATATGTTGGTTTGCATCTGTGATAGGCGGGACGAGAAGCGGTTCTAATGCTTGCACGCTTACAATCAAGTCACCTGTGCCTGTTTTGGGAGCGAGACCAAACAATTGATAATGAGATACACGTGAGTTTAATACAGCAGTAAGAAACTTAACCTTTTCACCTGTAGCAATGCAAGTACTATCAAGGCACAACATCGGCTGTTGAATATATGCGAAACGCAATATTGAACCGATCCGTTTCCATACAATCTTCTCTTTTTCAAATTCGGGGTAATAGGCAATTTGATCTTGTGTCTCAAACCATTTATTGCCTGTCTTTTTACGAGATTTAGTGCCATCAGGCAGTATTTTGCCAACTTGTTCCAAGCGATCTTTACCAAATTCTATAAGATAATTCTTAACTGCCAGATAGTCGTTGATATGTAAATTAAGCGCAGGAAAAGTATTTATTAAATATAAGTCAGCCCACGGGGCGTGATATCGTTCAATATCTCGACCGCGCAGAAGTGGTTTAATGATTTCTGCTGACTTTGGGTCTTGGGCTATGATTTCTGTTTGTTTGTCTTCGTCTATGATGAATGCTTCGTTACAACCTGTTTTAATTCCAAAACTAATTTTTATATCCCAATCTTTGAGCGGTATACCGACATTTTCTATTTTCCGTTTCAAGTTCAGTTCAGCAGACGAAAGTATCGCCCACGGTTCACCTTTAGCAGGCATCTCCATTGTCGCGCCATTATCACTCAAATATTGGGCTATGTTATCGGTCTGTCTGTCAAAATCTGCTCCGAGAGATACACCTCTGAAGGCAGTAGGGGCATCGGATACAATCTTTTGGAAAAGCAAGATGTTTGTGTCAACGGTAGCATCAAATACATCTGGTCCCATATCCAGCAGTTGAACCGGTTGGGTAAGTGTTACGAAATAATCCCTCAACTTTTTGCCATACCCAGCGCGCATCCATTTATTAGAAGTAATCAAACAAGTATGTCCGTTGTTTTTCAAAAGTTGATTCGCTTTTTCATAGAACAGACAGTAGATATCGCCTGTGCGGGCAAAGGTTTCAAAACCAGCATCTTGATAAAGTTTCCCAAGTCTCCCATTTTCCTTTTGCAATTGGACATAGGGCGGATTTCCAATTACCAGATCAACCCCGTCCCTGATGCCAAACATCCGTTCCGGCTCAAACCAATCTGTCTTTGCATTCTGGTCGTAGGGTTTCCAGCGAACGATTTTGCAGGCGTTTTCAAATTCGGCATCAAATTCTTTCTTACGCGTTTCAAACGTTTCCTGTTCCTTTTCTCGCAACTGTTCACGCAGTTCAGCGGTGGGAAGTTGGTTCACTTTTTGATCTATTTCTCGTTGTCGGTTCTCTATCCATTCTGTTCGCTGCCGCTCCAATTCTTTCTCCAATTGTTTGCGGCAGTCTTCTTCTTGCTCTTCAAGTTTACGTTTTTGTGTTCGGTTGTTTGCGAGAAAAAACTTTTCACGAATTCCATCAATTTCTTTTAGCAATTGCTGTACAGTATCATCTTGGAACAATCCCCTTGTTTCGGATAAATCTATGCCTATTAGTGTATCCGCTGCGACAAAACGCGTCTCTAAGTTTGGCAGCGGTTTGATACCGAAGTTCTCAGCGTCTCTGTTAGGTTCCTGCTCAATTGCAAGCGAGATGAAAAAGCGGAGTTTGGCGATTTGACACGCGATCGGTTGGATATCCACGCCGAAGATGCTGTTTTGTATCAGATATAACTTGCGTCCGAAATCTGAATCACGGTAACGTTCAAAAGTGGCACTGATTTCGGTGAGTTCATCATCGCGTTCCTGTTGATTTTGGGTGTTGAATGCCGCCGCTGCGCGTTCGCCAGCGAGTTGCTTCTGCAATGCTTCCCATCGGGTGTTATCAGGGTCAAGTCGTCGGAGTGCTAACGTCAACTTGTGGAGTATACCCATCGGGAACGCGCCGGAACCGACAGCTGGATCCAATATCTTGAGTTCAGAAATTGTTTTCACAATCGCGTCCGTTTCGCGGTCATCAAACCATTCGCTTGCATCGTCAAACATTTGCGCATAGTCAAACAGATAACGCAGTCGTTCATCCCAAGGTATTTCATTGCCATCGGTCGGTTGGCACTTCTCAGAGAGTGTAGCGATGAGTGTTTCCTCTACCATATAGTCTACGATGGCGCGCGGTGTATAATAGGAACCAGTCTGTTTTCGTGCCGTTTCTCCTGTTTCCGGGTTGATAGCGGCGAGTAGGTTTTCAAACACTCTGCCGAGCAGTTCGGGGTCCAGTGCCACCTCCTGATCTACCGGCGTGTTCTCCTCAACGGTGAATTTGTAGTGTTCAAGTAGCGGAAGCAGTCCTCGGTTTTCGTCAAAAAAGAGGCGGTTGGGGATGGATAACTTATGGTACTGATTATCAGAAAAGCAGTCTATTCGGTAGCTCTCTTTACCTGTCGCTTTGAAGGTATCCAGACAATCGAATAAACCTCCGTTGATGAAGGGAGTTTGTGCAAAGAACGATAGCAGTTTATCGGAGTCGTCCATCTGTTTTTTATATCGGTAACAAGAGAAATCGCGATTGGTATCATAGCTTTCTTTGCTGAACTTACGCTTGTCAATCTCCGTGTTCAACGTGGCGAAAAAGAGGTTTTGTAGCACGGCGCGATAATAGGAATCTCCGTTATCAAAGTGATCTTCTATCAACAAGTCTTGGATTTGCGATTTGTTGAACAACGCATCTGCCACCAATCCTTTTTCCTTGATAAACCAGATAAAGAGCAGACGTGTAATAAGGCGGATAACATGCTCTTCCGGTTTTATCACGCGATTCTCATCTGTCGGGAAGGTTGCCTCTTTAACCGCCCATTCATACCACGCGAACAGTTTCCGATAAAATTGCTTGTTGAGTTCCTCTGTATTGAGGATACTTTCCCACGCATCGTGGAGTGTATCAAAGTTACGAACACCTTCATTTTCAATGAGGTGGCGAAGGTAGAGTTCCGATATAATGTCAATATGCGCCCGCTTCGGGGAATCAAGGTGAATATCCTTGATAAGCGTCACCTTTTCCAAAACCTGTTTTGTAGTGTTACGGAGGTTAGGTCTACGGTTGATAATGGCGAGGGAGAGCACAGCACCGTATCGGAATATAACCATGATCGATTTTTCAAATGCTTTGTTGATAAAACGGGTGATGTCGGCAAGTTGTGTGCGCGTGTAGGTGTTTTTAGTCAGTTCAACCGTGACGAACATATAAGAAGTTCTGAGCGCATCGTCTATTTGGGTGCTCTCAAACAATGAATCCTGCTCTGGGTCTACTTGTTGGTTAATCTCCTCATCCGCTACTTGCATAATCTGGGAAAAGGATTGCCAATCATCAATGCGGAGTTTATCGGACGGATTAGCAGTATCCAGCGCGGATTCGAGGAGACGGTTAAACCTCTCACGGTCGATCTCGTTATTTCCGACTCGCTTGCTGTAGTAGCCGAGGGTGTTTAGGAGGGATGTCGCTGCTTCTCTTAGCGGTTGGTTATCAAAATTCTTTAGGGCATTCTCAATGTTCTGTTTAATTGTTATCTCTGAATTCATAGGCTACCTTTCTCAGTTATCAATTAGTTCCATATCGTAGCACATACTTCCAGTTTGTGCGGGGTCCGGTGCGGTTGGAAACCGCCCCTACCGGTCCTGGAGGTCTATATTGTAGCACATACTTCCAGTTTGTGCTACGAAGATTTCAGGTCACTTGCCCCCATTTTTTTCTGAAGGTTTGTGGTGAAAGGTTTTTGTTGTTAAAAGTGTGAGAAACTTAGTAGGTTTATGATAAAATACCTCCTTACAGCAACGGTTTGTGAACCGATTTCACAAAACATGTAAGGAG
>CAZQIP010000074.1:0-12063 GCA_964593655.1 uncultured bacterium
AAGTTGTTCACCTGAATAGTAGTCGGGTACAATTAAGTAACCTTTCACTAAGAGTTCATCCAGCTGTGCCTCGGTGAATTTCTTAGGCATATTGACCTCCATTGGAACAGTCGGGTGAGTTTGGACAAGAACAGATTAAAAATTTTTGCTGACGAACCTTGACCACAAGCCCGTCAGCAAATTGAAGCTCCCCCAGACGGACTCGAACCGCCGACACGATGGTTAACAGCCATCTGCTCTACCGACTGAGCTATGGGGGAATGTTAGTGTTAATTATAACCTATCTCGTCAGCAATTGCAAGTTAAATAGCACTTTTTTGCTGCAGGCGAAACAGACTGATGTTAATTATACATTATCTTATCCGCAGTTGCAAATTAAATTCTGTTATCACATTTAACACCCACATACAACTTCAGTCCCCGAAACGCCTTGTTTGCCTTTTGTTTCATATCCATCCCGTTTCCACCAATCCAAACCACCCATCAATTCTTTAACATGAAATCCCAGTTTCGCCATGTTTAAAGCACCTTTGGTCGAAGCGTTGCAACCGATACCGTCACAATAGGTTACATACACCTTAGATTTATCGAGTTCACGTGTAGTCGCCTCAGACATTGTTCGATGCGGGATATTTATGGATGTCGGGATGTGTTCAAGTGCGTAAGCCTCTGGGGAGCGGGCATCTATGACAACGATAGGTTCCCCGTTATTGAGTGCTTCATACAGATCCCAAGAATCCGTTTCATAATTGAGTTTTGCTTGATAAAATTCAATCTGATTCATAACTCCCTTTGTATATAGCGTTAGGTATAAATTTTAATTTCTTCGGGGTTCACAGCGACGATACGAGAAATACGCGCCAGTTCGTGCTTGGATAGCACTTGGACAATATCTTCCCAGACCCGGTCCTCCCGTTCTGAGCGTTTATATTCGTAGATGTCGAATTTACGGCTGATGACAAGGATACGGATGTGTTCTTCGCCATCGTCAAAAACATCAACGAAATAGTCTGGATCGGGGAAAGAGCCTGCTTTGAGGGTGTCGTAAATTTTCTGCTTGAGTGTTTCGGATGCCATTATGCAAATCCTTAACTACCAAATCTGAACATCTTCGGGGGTTGCGCCAATTAAGAGAGAAACATATCCCCATTCTTCATCTGAAAGATGCTTTAAGAGTTCGTCCCAGATGATATCAATCCTATCTCCCATAGTGTAGCCATTGAATTTTCTGCTAACAACGACAACATGGATGAGATCAGCAGCTCCATCAGAGACATCGACAAAATCTTTCGCATCGCTGAAGTAACTCGTTTCAAGGGTTTTCTGAATTTTCTGCTTTAGCGTTTCACATGCCATCTATAAATCCCCCATTAGAGGTTAGTGTCTATCCAGTGCATAACGTTTTCAATAAAGGTCAGGAATCTCGTCGCTTCCTGACGTGTTGCCTGTTTAGCGGTATATCGCCACTGTGGAGTCCATAAATTTACTTCATGAAACATGTGCCAAACGTCCCTGTTCTGCCTCAGACGGTTGTAGCCTGGGGTAAGCCTTAGCAAATCTTCTAATTGATGCGTAAAGACTGTACGATGCGCGGGCAGTATAGAACGTTGCCGAAGTAGGTCCTCTAATTCGCGCAAATTTTGGCAATTATAGATATGCATCAATTTCGTTTTCAAGAGACATTCGACCGCGTAGCCAGCCATGTACATTGCTCCACGCCACCGCGAGGCATTGAGAAGTGTCTTCGCATCTTCTAAGCGTTGATGGCTAGCAGTGGCTTGTTCGCTGATTCCATTGTGCAAGTTGCGATTCATAAAGTCAAGTTCATTTAGTTTGACCCGTGCGGTCCATTGGGTGCGCAGAGAAACACAGATACTTCTAAAAGTATATCACATTTTCCCATCTCTGCCAACTATAAATTACTCCACAGAAAACGTCTCAACTTCACCTATATCCATCCATCTTGCTACCACACTTCGCCCCATAATTATTACGCCTTTATATCTAAATGGGTCCGTTCCGAAGTTTGCGAATATTTCAACAGTATCGCCAAACTCAGTGCGTTGGACCTGTTTGTCATCGCTGAGCCACTCAAAATCCGTCATCGTCTGTCCGCCGATTTGCCGATGCAGCGGCGAAAAGAAGGTATAGTGCCGCTTGATCCACGCTTTATGCTTTGAAAATTCTTCTATGTTCAGATGATACAACGGCGGCACATTGTAGAGTTGCTCCAACAATGCCAACGTTCCGATCGCGTTCTCAAACTTGAGACTCCCGGAACCCCAATGGGGCGTTGTTATCACTGAATCGTGAAACACGATTTGGTAGAGCGGTAAGCGGAAACGCGGGTCGTAGTAGTGATACAGATAATTCGGTTTGAGAGGCACCTGCTTTATGTGAATCGCGGGCCCCTCAGGGGGCCAGTAACCACCGACGTAGTAAGGCGAGGTCTTAGACTTCATGTCTGGGTCTCCCCACCCGATGACAGGAACCGTCATGCCGTGTGCAAAGTGGAGCGTTGATACCGAATAGGCAGCACCACCTTCTGAACCGACAACCATGTTATGCGTATCCCGAATCCATGAAATCCGAGCCAACCGTGCATTCATATCATCTAACTGTGTTGCAGGATGTGTCGCTGAATAATCGTCGTAGAGTTCGCCGTAAGCATCACAATCAATGAACCACGTATTGAAGTCCGATGGCATCTGATCAATAATACCACTGACGCGGTTTTCGACATAAGGCTTTGCCACAAGTGGGCTTAAGTGATAGCCCTTCTTTTTAAACCCTCGACTCTTTGTGCCATCAGCATTGACAATTGCGCCAGACTCATAAAGCGAGAGATCAAACTGTGCAGTCTCCCATGTATCTTTTTCGTTGGGGTGATGGATACTGTGGTAGGAATCGTAGGGTCCCACGAGATAGCCGAGTGCTTTCGCCTTCGCGACGGCGGTCGGGTGTCGAAATCCGTCCTGCCACGAGTCAACACCAAGCCAGAGCCTATCTAATCCGTTTTCAGCAAATTGTTCCAACAGCTTCACAGAGAGACCATCCCCCCACTCGTCTGGATGCCGAAGTGTGTCGGAAAACACGGCGTAGAACAGTAGACAATTGCGGCGATACACTTCCGTGAGCGATAGCGTGGATACGTCTCGCGAGATTAACTTTTCTGTCTCTGAGGTAAGGGGAATTTCTGTCCAAAGCGTTGGGTTGTAAAAATCAGGCTTTTCAAGTTGTTCACTTATTGCACGACTGACAATCCGCCGGACATATTTAGACGGATGTGCCGATTGAGCGATTTCACGAATTGCTTTTCGCGCCTCTGCATTCAACTGCGCCCACATCTGCGTTGCAACCCCGCTATCACCCCTGAGCCTTGTTGCAAACGTTTGCCAATCCGTCACATCATATTGACTGAGGAGTTTACCGCCCCAGAGATAGATATGCGCAGCACCGAGTAACTTCTCTGCAGCAGGCGTTTTCTCAATTTTCTCAGCAAATGAAACGAATTCAGCGTTTCGTTCCAGCCACTTCCGGTACTGCTTGGCGGGGGCAACCGGTGATGCTGCACCCAACGAGATACGCAAACCGTATCTTCTCTGTTCCCAATTCGGTGTGAAGGTGTGCGATACCTCCATACCTAACGACGGGGCTGCTGTTTTATTGAACCGGATTTGGTTGTTGAACGGATTGGTTAAAATGTAGGTAAATGTTCGGTCAGTGAGATGCAATCCCCAAAACGGCATTGAGAGACCCGCGGTTGTGTTTATCGGTCCCCGTTCGGATAAGAAATCCTGCCATTTAATGTCATTTTTGGGAACATAACTCCCCTCAAAAAAAGGCAAAATGTAGCCACGGAGAGACTCGAAATCTTCAATAACGGGCCATGTTAAACTTAATGCGCCATCTGCAAATTTATCCTGAACAAATTCAACGGATAACGAGTCATTTATCAGCTCAAAGCGCACGGTGAGAAACTGATCTGCAATCCGCCAACCGACGGTATTGTTCTCTTGGGCGAATTCCGCGACATCGCCGAATCCGGGTTGCGCCGCCGAAATAGGCACTGCCGTTTCGGATTCTACAGGGTACGCATTTACGGCGAGGGATTGCGTCGCGATGTCAACTGTCCACACCGCATTGCTAAGACGAACGGTTTCAGGTGCTGCAGTTATGCCAATAGAGGTCAACAGGAACAATATCGTTATAACTAAAAAGTAAAATTGCGGCTTGAACAATAGGTGCTCTCTCCATTTACCTTATTCGTAACAACGGTAAGAAGGCGCGCTTGGCAACGCGCCCATATCCACAAACACTTAGTTTGACAGCTCTTCCCACAACGCTCGATAAAAATTCATCACGCGCACAGGGTCGGAACTTCCTGCGATTTCTGCAAGCGTGTAGCCTGTATAACCGGATTCCTTCAACGATGTAAAGAGTTCCCGCCACGGATACTCACGTCGATGTAGTTCCGTAATATGTACTAAGCCGATTTTCCCTTTGACGAGGTCAAAGTTGTTTTTAATCGTCCCGTTTTCCACTTCACCGAAATTAGAATTCCAGCAGACGTAGACGTTGTCATGGTCAGCAACATCAATAATTGTACGGATATGTCGGAGTTCGGAGGTGCCGCCACCGTGTACTTCTAACCGAATTTGTACGCCGAGGTCGGCAGCGAATTCGCCACACTCGCGTAACGCCAATCCGATCTGTTCGAGCGTTTTTTCAACAGGCACTTCACTCGGCAGCCCATTCGGACGCACTTTCACACCGGGTGCACCGACATCTGCTGCGAGTTGGGAATATGTTTTTGTCCCTTCTATATTTTCGCGAACAGTCGCTTGATCTACAGAATGGTAGTCAAACGCAGACCCCAAGCCAGCGATCTCGATCGGGGAATCGTCAAATTGTTTTTTTACAGCTGCGCGTTCACTTGCCGAGAGTTCGACTTCAACACCGTGGGCATGCGTTGTCCGCAATTCCACACCCGCAAATCCTGTCTCTACACATTTTTCAATGATCGTGGGAATATCCCAATCTTTCGCCATATTATACGTAACTAAACCCAGCTTCATAAAATCTCCTTATTCAAAAAGTTGTGCGACTTGACACGAAAAGCCTTCAACGACATCTTCACCCGTGAGTGTATCTTCACATGTCAGTACCCTGATGTCTGTTTTAGAACGATAGACCATTACCGTCTCCGATACAGGTTTGAGCACCCAAACCATCCGAGTGCCTGCTTCCAGATAGGCAAATGCCTTTTCCTCAACACGATGTAATATATCTGTCCGAGAAACGACCTCCACGGCCAGATCCGGTGGTATGGAGAACGCTTTTTGCCTGTCATCAGGCAGTCTCGCTGTAGAAACAAACGCGATATCGGGCATCAACACCCGTTCACCAATCTGGAAACCGGTGTCGGCTATATACATACGCCCCAGTTGATTTACGCGAACGTGTGAGTATAGGTACCAGTGTATATTAGAACTAATTTCGCCGTGTTCACCTGATGTGGGTGGCATCGGTATTAATTCTCCTTTCACATATTCGTATCCTTCTAAATCACTCTCAAGAAACTCTTCCAAGGTCATCTTCTTGGGAGGTGGAAGTATTTCTTGGGCGACTCCATGAGCATCTTGTTGTCTCATTTTCATTCCTCCATAATTAGTTTGCCGTGTTTCAACGCCACCTATTCAAAAAGTTGTGCGACTTGACACGAAAACCCTTCAACGACATCTTCACCCGTGAGTGTGTCGTCAATTCCTAACACCCTGATAGGCGTTTCAGATCGATACACTCGGACCGTTTGTGAAGTAGGTTCGACAATCCAAACCATCTGCGTACCGGATTCCAGATAGGCGAATGCTTTTTCAATCACACGTCGGAAAAGATCTGATGGTGAAACCACCTCCACGGCAAGGTCCGGTGGCACCGGGAATGCCTTACTCAGGTCGTCAGGCAGTTGTGCTGAAGAAATAAAAGCGATATCCGGTTTCAAGACGCGCTCGCCGACTTGAAAGCCCGTGTCTGGAGTAACGACCTCGCCAAGTTGATTCTCACGCACATACAAACCTAAGCACAAAAAAACCCTTGCACTGACTATTCCGTGTTCCGCAGATGCAGCTGGCATCGGTATTACTTCTCCTTCTACATATTCGTATCCTTCTAAATCACTCTCAAGAAATTCTTCCAACGTCATCTTATTGGGCGGTGGAAGTGTCTCTTGGGTGACTCCATGAGCGTCTTGTTGTCTCATTTTCACTCCTCCATAATTAGTTTGCCGTGTTTCAACGCTACCTATTCAAAAAGTTGTGCGACTTGACACGAAAAGCCTTCAACGACATCTTCACCGGTCAGTGTATCTTCACATGTGAGCGTCCTGATATCTGTTTGAGAACGATACACAGTCACCGTTTTCGATCTCGGTTCAACCACCCAAACTACCTGGGTACCAGCTTTAAGATAAGCGAATGCTTTCTCAATCATACGCCAGAAAGCATCTGATGGCGCGACGACCTCAACAGTGAGATCTGGTGCTATAGAGAATACCTCGCGTCTGTTTTGAGGTAACCTTGCTGTAGAAACAAACGCGACATCTGGCTTTACTAATTGGTCATCCAATTTAAAGTCTGTACCCGCCATATACAAACGTCCCAGCTGATTCTCCCGAACATGCAAACCTAAAAAAATACCAATATTCATACTAATTTCACCGTGCTCCATTGTCGTTGGTGCTATAGGTATTAATGCTCCGTTAAAATATTCATAGCCCTCCAAGTCGGATTGGCAAAATTCATCTAACGTCATATCGGTTTCTATAGGCGCGAGGGATATTGCCGCTTGTTCATATCCATTTTTTGGAATGCCCATCAGAATCTCTCCTTCTTCAATGCTACCAGAGTCATTCAGTTTCAAGAAATTGTTGAGTTTCTCGTCTTTTTTTAGATCCAGTGCGGTTAGGAAACCGCACCTACCGGGCCTGGCGTAAAAGAAACAGATCAAAGAGTAGAAAACTGAATGCCTCTGCAATGTTACCTATTTCCATTGTATTACACTGAATTATTTGCTATAATGTTTTTTTAAACTAAAAAGTTAAGGAGAACATCACCATGGCATACGCACTTGAAGACGAATTTGGTGACATTATCGGCAAAGCCCGACGCGGGCAAAACCTATCCGAAAGCGAAACCGCTACTGCTGCGGGTATCACAGAAGCAGAACTTGCTCGTATGGAACAGTATACCTTAAAACCGACAGAAACGCAAGTTTTTCGGCTCGCAGAAGTACTGAATTTGGATGGTCCCAAGCTGCTCGACATTGCGACAGAACAGTGGGAACCCGAACCGCCCCAACAGATGAGCGATACCAACCTTGAGGTTATCACAATTAGCGCGCCCGTTGGCGGCTGGCCCGTCAATGCTTATCTTTTAATCTGTAAAGCGACCGACGATGCTGCGATTATTGACACCGCTGCGCATCCAGAACTCATCTTGGAACAGCTCGACGCTCGTCCTGTGAACCCGACGACGATACTCCTGACGCACGCCCATAGCGACCATACTGATGGGTTATCACAGCTTCAAGCCGAAACCGGATGTGAGACTTACCTCCATAAGAATGAACCGAAACCGCGGAGCAACAACAAATTGCGTGAAGTCGCACACGGTGATGTCCTCTCCATTGGTGAACTGATGGTAACCGTTGTCAATACCCCGGGACATACACCCGGAGGGTGTAGTTTTGTCACGCAGAACGCAGCATTTGTTGGTGACGCGATTTTCGCGGGTTCTGTTGGTGGCCCTAACATCTCCTATCAGGATGAAATTGAGAGCGTTCGTGATAATTTATTGTCACTTCCAGACTCGGTTCGGCTCTTTCCGGGACACGGTCCCTCCACCACCGTCGGTGAAGAGAAACGACACAACCCATTTTTCTAATTTTTAGACCACGGGTCCCCTCTGACCGTTTTCACCGCTGTCGAAAAACAGATTTTCGGTTCATAAATTGACCCACTTTGAAAAAGAGAAAGATGAGGTCTATCAATAGCATGTAGGTAGCATTACTCAGAGTCATTCAATTTTAAGAAATTATAGAGTTTCTCGTCCTTTTTTCAGGATCCGGTGCGGTTCCAAACCGCACCTACCGGGCCTGGAGGGTCCAAAAACGGAAGGTTGACTTTTGCTCTCTTATCTCCTCCAGCGTTTTCTTTCGATCGGTTTATCCCTTTTAGCGGTATCGCTCCTCGTTTTCCTAATGGTGCATCTCATCCCCGGCGATGCCGCTGTCGCTATTTTGGGAGAACGTGCCACCGAAAAAGCACTCATCGAACTTCGAGAGGAAATGGGTCTTGACAAGCCTCTGTACCACCAGTACGCTAAATTCTTGTGGGATGCCGTGCACCTCGACTTCGGACACTCCTTTAAAACAAAGCAACCCGTGATAGCGGAAATCAAACGCTATTTCCCGGCGACGGCTGAGTTGACCCTCGCCGCGATGGCGTTTTCGATTTTGTTCGGTATCGCTGCGGGTGTCATTGCCGCTATTTTTCGCGGAACATTTTTGGATTATTTCTCCATGTCGGTATCCCTCGCCGGCATCTCTATGCCGATCTTTTGGTTGGGATTGATGCTCATTCTGCTTTTCTCCTATTTCCTTCCAATACTACCCAGCAGTGGTCGGTTGGATGTTATCTTAGATTTAGATGTTCAGACCCGCACCGGTTTTTACCTGATTGACACACTTCTTACAGGTAACTTCATCGCCTTCCGAAGTGCTATTTCACATCTCATTCTCCCCGCAATGACGTTAGGCACTATCCCGTTAGCGATTATTGCCCGGATGACCCGTTCCAGCCTACTTGAAGTGCTCAATCAACCGTATATCACAACGGCTTATGCGAAAGGCTTACCGCGTTGGAAAGTTATCAGCAAACACGCTATGAAAAATAGCATGGTGCCCGTCTTGACGGTTATCGGCTTAGAATTCGGTTATCTCCTGGGCGGCGCGATTTTAACCGAACACATTTTTTCTTGGCCCGGACTCGGTTCCTGGCTGCGTGCCGCGGTTGAGGCGCGCGATGTCCGTGCTGTGCAAGGTGGCGTGATCTTCGTTGCAACTGTCTTTATGCTCGTTAATCTTATCGTGGATATGTTGTATGCCTATTTCGACCCGCGTATCCGAGTGGGAGATGAAGCGAAATGAGTGCGTCAACAACCGTTAGCAGCCAACAACATATCTTTCGGAAACTCTTAAAACACCGTTCCGCTACCATTGGTGCATCCATCATCCTATTTTTCGTTGTCGTTGCCATCTTTGCGCCACTGATTGCGACCCATGATCCAAGACAAGCAAACATCGTTGAACGCCTCCAGGGTGGATCCGCTTCGCACTACCTCGGTACCGATAAGGTGGGACGCGATATTTTTAGCAGGATTATCTACGGTACGCGTATCTCTCTGAAAGTTGGACTTATCGCGATGACCTTTTCTGTCGGGTTTGGCACACTATTTGGGGCAATTGCTGGTTACTATGGTGGAAGGCTTGATAACCTCATCATGCGCGTAATGGACATGATGCTTGCGATGCCGAGCATCCTTCTCGCGATGGTCATCGTGACAATTCTGGGGCAGAGTCTCACAAATGCGATTATCGCTGTATCCATCGTCTATATCCCCCAATATGCCCGAATCCTGCGCGCCTCAGTTCTGAAAGTCCGCGAATTAGATTACGTCGTCGCCGCGAAGGTGATTGGTGCAAGCAACCGTCGTATCCTTGTTACGACTGTCCTGCCGAATTGTCTCGCGCCGCTGATTGTCCAAGCGACCTTAGGTATCGGTGCAGCTATTTTAGATGCCGCAGGACTCAGTTTCTTAGGACTCGGTGCGGAAATCGGTGAACCCGAATGGGGTGCGATGCTCAACGAAAACCGAGACCTCATCCGTCGCGCGCCCTTAGCCGTCACTGCTCCCGGTGTCGCTATCTTCCTTATCGTCTTAGGCTTCAACCTCCTCGGCGATGCGCTCCGAGATGCGCTTGATCCGCAGATAGATTAAAAACAGACGTGTTTAGGCTGAAGACGCAATTGACGGATATAACCCATATTTTTTTGACACATCCTATTTTTCGTGGTATAATTGAATGCAAATTTAAGCCACTGAGGTTAGTTCTTTATGAGACCTGTTTTAAAGGCTCATTTTTTGAAAATGAGTCTCAATATCACAAGACCAGACCTGCCACAAGGCACGTATAAATTACTTCCTCTCTTTTTTAACGAAAAACCACGATTTACATCCGACATATTCCTCGTTTTTATCGGTATGCTGCTATGCTTCTGCACCGTCACTGCTGAAGCTGCGACGCGAGAATATTGGATCGCTGCCGAGAAAGTCGAATGGAACTACGCACCGAGCGGACGAAATCTCATCAGACCCAATATGGGATTGGACGTTTGGGGCAAAGCCCTTGTGTACGAGAAATATCGCTATATTCAATATACCGATGACACCTATACCACACAAGTCGAACAACCTGTGTGGATGGGTATTCTCGGGCCGCAATTGCACGCTGTTGAAGGCGACAGCATAAAGGTGCATTTTCTTAATCGCGCTGATAAACCGCTCAGTATTCACGTTCACGGCTTACAATACGATGAAGACAACGAAGGTGCGGATATGAAAGGCTCCGGTGCCTTCGTGAAACCCGGAAGCATGTTCACCTACCATTGGGAAGCAGACAGCGATGCTGCCCCTGGTCCTAACGATCCGTCGTCTATTGTCTGGCTTTACCACTCCCACGTTGATGCCGTTACAGAGGTTTATGACGGTTTAATTGGAACTATTGTGGTCACCAAAAAAGGTATGGAACGCGCATCAGATGATCCGCGTCCGAAAGATATTGACAAAGCGTTCACCACGTTGTTCCTAATCTTCAACGAAAATGACCGAAAAATCGTTGAAAGCGGACAAAATGAAGTTTATGCGTCGCCTGAAGAAGCGGAAGAGGGGAATCTCAAGCACGCGATTAACGGATTTATCTTCGGAAATCTGCGAGGTCTGGAAGTCGAACAACACGATCGCGTCCGGTGGTATCTCATTGGGTTAGGTACTGAAGTCGATATGCACACCGCGCACTGGCACGGTCAGACTGTGCTAAACGCTGGGAAACGTACCGATGTTGTAGAACTACTCCCCGGTAGTATGGTTACCGTAGATATGATAGCGAAAACCCCCGGCAATTGGCTCTATCACTGCCACGTTGCCGACCATATCACGGCAGGCATGAATACACGCTGGCGAGTCGTGCCAAAGCATTGATAAAATTGCCATACTGCGTATCTGTACAATAACCCCGAACTTTTTGCTGCTGTATCTGACAAAATTTATACCGGTTTTGATCCAGTGTACACACATTCAGTTTATCAAAGGAGACATAATGTTTAACAACAGATTGCGTTTGTTTAACTACGTTTTGCCAATTTTGCTCTTATTCACCGTCATCGGGACGGCTCACGCTGAAACCCTCACCATCTATTCCGGACGCAGCAAGAGTCTTGTTGAACCGATTATCAAGCAGTTTGAAAAAGAGACCGGCATCCAAGTGAAGGTGAGTTACGCGAATACGACACAGTTAGCCGCCACGCTCTTAACAGAAGGCGACAAAAGTCCCGCTGCCCTCTTTTGGGCACAAGATGCTGGCGCGCTCGGTGCCGTTAGTAAAAAAGCGATGTTTGAAAAACTGCCGGAATCTATACTCGCTAAAGTTCCTTCGGATTTCCGCGATGCCGAGGGTTTCTGGGTAGCGACAAGTGGTAGAGCGCGGGTTCTCGCCTACTCGCCTGAACGCGTGAAAATGGAAGAACTCCCCGAAAGCGTTTTCGATTTAACACAACCGATGTGGAAAGGTAGAGTCGGTTGGGCACCCACAAATGCGTCCTTCCAAGCCTTTGTCACTTCTCTCCGTGTGCAAGTCGGTGAAGAAAAAACCGAGAAATGGCTACACGGCATGAAAGCAAACGGCGTGAAAAAATACGCTAAAAACACACCCATCATAGAGGCACTC
>CAZQIP010000075.1:0-18211 GCA_964593655.1 uncultured bacterium
GTGTTTATACCGACGCAAAATCGAAAGAGGGGACGAACCTGAGAAACCTCACGGCAAATGTCCTGAATTATCTCGGTAAAAATTCTGCCTTCTTTGCCGTTGAACCGAACGGCAAATTAGCAACAACTTGGGGAGACCTAAAGGCAGCGTCGAAATAAACGATCCTACCATTTTAGATGCCTCAAAAAGCCCGTGCTTGCAATATTGGCTTTTAAGTTACACCAATATGCAATCGTCATGGGCTTTCTTTTTCCCGCGGCGTTGACAATTTCATCCGTTTTCTGTATAATGAAAACGGGAAACTCAAAACATGTCAAACAACTTTAGTAGAGCAAGTTTTGGCTCGCAAGCTGCGCCAAAAGTCAGCCTCCGCGCTGTACTGCTCGCACTTCTCATCACTATCCCAAACTCCTACTGGCTCATGATTAACTGGGGTCCCAGCGGTTATGGCACAGGTCAGAGTTTCCCAACCGTCTCAACCGTCTATTTTAACGTCATTTTCGTCGTGCTGGTTTTAATGGCGGTAAACCCACTGCTCCGCACAATTCGGAAAAATGCCAATCTCACCGATGCCGAGTTAATGGTGATCTACCTACTCGTATCCATTGCGTCCTCCATCGCTGGACACGACACACTCCAGATATTGTGGCCCCTACTCACCTATCCTATCTGGTTCGCAAGTCCAGAGAATGAATGGGGTGAACTATTCCACCGACACATGCCAGATTGGCTCACGATCAAAGACCGAAGTCTACTGGCGACTTTCTATCAAGGCGATGCCTCACTTCACACCGCCCAACACCTACAACTCTGGATGACACCCGTCCTCTGGTGGTCTGCTCTCATCATTGTGCTAACGTGTATGATGTTCTGCATCACGATTCTCATCCGACACCAATGGGTCAACCACGAAAAACTCAGCTACCCGGTCATTCAGATTCCGCTACACCTCACAGAAAACGGTGGACGGACGCTCCTAAGCAACCGCCTATTTCTACTCGCAGCAATACTCGCAGGTGGAATGAACCTTCTCAACGGACTCCACTTTCTGTTCCCCGTCGTACCGGGTTTAGGCGGGAGTCTCTACAATTTAGGGCAGCACTTCCAGACGAAACCGCTAAACGCTATCGGTAGGCTGCCTATTGCCGTCTATCCTTTTGCAATCGGGATGAGTTTCTTTATACCGCTGGAGCTTTCCTTTTCTATCTGGTTCTTCTATCTTTTCCATAAAATCAGTCGCGTATGGGGAACGATGGCAGGCATCGGACATCTACCGGGATTCCCGTTTCTCGACGCACAATCCTTCGGCGCATGGTTCTGCTTAGGTGTATCAGCGATATGGCTCACTCGGAAATTCATTGCGCGACAGGTGAAAAACGCCTTTCGAGGAAATAACGCTGAACTTCCTGCAGACGGCACCCCCTCAGCACATACCCGATACGCGATTATCGGCTTGATCGTCGGCAGCATCTTCACTCTTGTCTTCTTCAAAAGCACAGGCACACCGATTTTCAGCGTCCTCGGCTACTTCACGCTCTTCTTCGCTTTAGCCATTGCCATCACGCGCATCCGGGCAGAAGTTGGCCCCCCAGCACACGATGTACCGTGGCGACCGGATAAGGTCCTCGTCTCTTTCCTTGGAACGCGGCGTATCGGCGCGGAGGGATTAACGACGTTCAGCATGTTTCACGGTTTTAACCGTTCCTACCGTTCCCATCCGATGCCGATTATGTTGGAAGGTTTCAAGGTCGCACAGGTACGCGGGTTATCACATAACCGATTTATTGTTGCCGTCATCTTAGTGACCATCGTTGGAACGATTTCATCTGCATGGGCCTACTACTCGCAAGGTTATTACTACGGCGGCGCAGTCTACGGCGAGCAAGCACAGTGTCGGTGGACTTACGAGCAGTTAAAGCAGTGGCTCATAAACCCGCAATCTATGGACGTTGGGGCTGTCTCTGCTTCCGGGGGTGCCATGGCATTAACAACGCTCTTGATGGTGCTGCGCCGTCGATTTATCTGGTGGCCCTTCCATCCGGCAGGTTACGCACTCTCGCTGAGCTTCTGGAATACAAGTTGGTATTGGTTCTCGATCTTCTTGTCGTGGGGGATGAAAGCGATTCTCTTTCAGGCAGGCGGTTTACGAACCTATCGCCGAGCGATGCCGTTCTTTATCGGTCTGGTCATCGGAGAGTTTTTCGTCGGCGCAATCTGGACACTCATCGGCATCGCCTTAGAACGTCCGATGTATCGGTTTATGTTTTAAAAAAGGAAAACAGCAATGAAACTTTCCTGCCTTCCCGTCTCACTTTATAACGATATCTTCACTGGGAAAAGCAGTGTCGCCGATTGGATTCAATACGGTGCAGAATTAGGATTGGACGCCGTCGATTTCAGCATCAAATTCTTTCCAAAGCGGGACACAGAAACGATAAAACAGACGCGTACCGCCCTCGAAAGGCACAATATAAATCCCTGCATGATCGCCTGTTACTCTGACTTCACGCATCCCGATCCAGCACAACGCGCACAGGAATTAACAGACCTGAAGGCTGACATCGCACTTGCGAAAGCGTTGGGCGTGGAATTTCTTCGTGTAACGGCAGGACAAAACCATCCCGGCACCGAACGCGCAGCAGGCGTGCAATGGGTCGCAGATGGATTTCGACGCGCACTTGATGAAGCAGAAAAACACGGGATCACCCTCGCCTACGAAAACCACACAAAAGGGGCACCATGGGATTATTGGGACTTTTCACAACCGACAGAAATTTTCTTAGAGATTTTAGACGCACTTTCCGACACACCCCTCGGGGTCTGCTTCGACACCGCAAACCCACTTGTGCTGAGTGAGGATGTTCTCACACTCTTGGAGCAGGTTGTCCACCGCATCGTTGTCGTACATATCTTCGATCTGCGTGAAGTCGGTGTTTTTGAACCTGTCCGCGTCGGGACGGGGGCTTCACCGATCCCGCAAGTTTTCTCGCGCATGAGACAAGCAGGTTATGACGGGTGGCTCAGCATTGAGGAAGCCAGCCGTTCAGGGCAGAAAGGCTTTATACAATCAATCGCGTTCGTTCGGGAAACATGGCAACAGACATTATCCACGTGACGGCTCATTCATCCGCTCTTGTGCTTGGCGTGAGAGTTCCGCCAAATGCCCGTCATTTGCCCGGACCTGTTCAAGATGTATCCACCGTTCTGGTGTCGCTGTGCGTATCATCTTCTCGCCATATTTACGGTCAATCCAGAAGCGCGCCGATCCTGCGATATATGCCTGTAGCGCATCTAATTTATCATCAGGATAGCGTTGACAGAGATTCATCGTAAACATCCGCCGACGTGCACCGCCACCGAAGGCGGCGTGCTTTGTGTTATGGTTAAACAACACCAAATCGCCGGGGGTGGTCTCAAAGATTGTTGCGGGGACATCCTTCCCGTGGATTTCCCACAAGTCTTGGCTCTTACCCACGCGCTGAGACAGCGCATCGGCATAGTTATCACCGAAGAGATGGCTCCCTGGAATGACACGGAGCGCGCCGGTGTCGCGAGTCAAGGGATCCAAATAAAACGCAATCTTGATATGCCTGGGGTCTTCTAACTTATGTCCACCATCCGAGTGCCATCCGGTATCACCGACGTAGAAATTGCCGTCGCTTCCCATGTAGTTAAAATCGTCACCGAGAAGTGCCTTCGCAATCCCCAAAATTCGCGGGTCATCCAGCAGTGATGACAATTCTTCGCTCTGATCAATAAACGGGACGATACAAGAGCGCGCCGTGCCTTCGTGCGGTCTACCGTTATGCCCGCCGCCTCTCTCGTCCCAGACGGCTTCAAAAGCGTCTTGGATCGCCGTAATCCGGTCCGCCATGAGTTGTGGAAAACTGAGATAACCGAACGTCTCAAAAAAACTGATCTCTGAATCGGTGACGCTGAAATCGTGCTGATTCATTTTTTTAATTTTCCTTGCGGTTCGTTAAAGTGGGTTTGGAATTGACGTGCCTCTCCGTAGCGTCGCCTTCCATTTCATTACAGGCTTACCATCTTAGGCTAAGGAGAGGACAAGAAACCTTGGAAACATATATGTGCTTGCCTTAACACCCAAAAAATCTTACCGTTGATACCGTATCATAACATATCTACATTTAATTTTGCAACCCGATCTATGCTATAAACAGAAAAGGCGAGATCCGCAGACCTCGCCTTTTCTCGCGAATTCAACAGCCCCTAACGGTCGCGCAGCAAAGGCTTAGACTGTTCTAATCGCTCAATTAACGCTCGTGATCGCTTCAGTGCCTCTTCTGCGTCAACCTTGCCAAAATAGACAGCATTCTTTTTATTCTCATGGAGTTTCTCAAACATCTGCTTCAAGTAGGCGGCTTTATAAGTTTCCCAATCATCCATCGCTGGAATACCGAAAAGTCCAGAAGACCAAACCTCTGGATATTTCTCAAGTGCTACCAATTCATCCCGCTTAGACAGATATGCCCAGTACTCTTCAAAATTGTCAATCATAATCCCTTTGTCAAGGAGCATCTCAAGCCATTCATCGCGCGGATATTTCGCATCTACTTCAGCAATCGGAATGTTTTCATCATACGCGAAGATTTCACCACCACCTACCTTGTACGACACGCGCACGCTGGTATCCTTGTGTTTCCGGTTGTACCCCTCGTCATAAGCGTTCCGCAATTGTTTGACCGTTTGCAAGATCGCATAGTCCTGCGTCTGTGGTGGCGACGTTATCTCATCTTTTAGTTCCGTTGCGAGTGCCGAGAATTTTTCCCGAATCGTAGCACGCATTTCGGCACGCCGCGCTGCATCCATTTCTCCAGCAGACTTTAGCACAGTCTCGGTCTGTTCGTCTATCCATGTTTCCCAAGGGTCTTCAACAGTTTGTGCATCAGGACGCGCCACGAAAAATGCAACGGTTCCTAATGTGAGCAGAAGCACCAGTATATGGACAATGTGTTTGGCTTTCATTGTGTTTCTCCTTCAGTGAAGTTATGGTTGGTTTGTGTTAACTTTTAGAGTGTACGGATTGTCACACCGAGTGGCAAGAAAAGTTCCACAATTCCCTCGGATTAGCTGCCGTCTATTAGACTACGGATCGCACGCACTGCTGTCTCCGTATCTTGGAGCGGCGTGTTCGGCACACACGCGGTGAGGCCATCAACAATAGACTGCCTTAACTTATCAAGTCCGCAGTGCTTGACAATGGCATGTTGTTCCATATACTGGTAGACCTTATATCGTTTCGGTTTTCTCGCAGTTTCTCTTGATAGGGTTAGGACGATAACCGGACGGCCACTACTCGCTGCCTCACATACCATTGTGAAACTATCTGCGGTGACAATAAGCAGATCGCTTAAGGCGAGAATGGCTTGATACGGGTCTGCAAGTTCGGAGGGGGCGTCTGGTTCAATGAAGAGTGGACACCACGCGTTGTGCTTAAATGCTCGTGTCAAGTGTGCTGTTACTTCTGGCGGCGTGCGACGCGAAGTTGTCACCAATAGCTGTGCCTTCATTTCCGTTGCGACTGTCTTGCAAATCGCGCACAGTTGTTCGGCATCCGCAGCTGTAATCGTTTCGTGCCGGTCTGTTCCACCGATGAGGAGTCCGATACGCGGAGAGTCTGGTAGGTTGAGTTCCTGTATCAGTTGTTTCTGTTTGACGTTCAGCGGGTCTGGTGAGATACGGTTCGGTACACCCACTGTTTGGCACACATTGTCTTTAGGTCCCTTACCGTGCCATGAAAACATCGGGAGAATCGCGAGATCGAAATAGCGGCCCCCCAACGGCGAGGGTCTACGACATGTGACCGTCTTGGCACCGAGAATCCTACCGAGAAGCAAATTGACCGCTGCGACAGATGAACCCGTTGAAAGGATAATATCAGCGGCATGAAGGGCTATCAGCGCGTTGTAAGCCTCAGTAGTGAGACTCCAGCGAAGAAACATCTGGATAACCCACTTGGGGAACGACGTACCACCGAAGACACACATAAAAACACGCAACAGGTTATCGCGCCACTTCTGCCGGAATTCTACTGTAACCCACTCCGCCTCACAATTAGGCAACCTCTCTACAATCCCCAAGGACTGTTTATAGTGTCCCGGCTTATTGTCGCTTAAAATAACAATTCTCATTCTAAGAAAAAATAACTGCCTCAACCCAAGTTCGGTAGGTTCGGTTCCTAACCGAACCGGATTTTTTTATTCGTTACGCTTCCGGCATTCACGGAAAGGTATACGCAATTAACGCTGTAACGCCGCTTTCATCTTCGATCTTAACAATTCCTACGTGTGGCGCAAACCATACCATCTGACGCTGCTGCGTTGTTTTCACTTCAGAGAAGAGCGTCTGCGTGATTTCTGTCTTATATTCAATCTGATATGTTTCCTCAAAACTTCCGGCAGGTGTCTCAAGTGGACTTACGGCAACGATCTCTCCTTTAACACTCACCTGTACCTCAAAGGGGAACTGCAGCAGAACGAGGTTCTGCAAAACAATGCGGCCGTTGACATGCGTCCTGAAGGCATCCCACTGGAAATTGACAGTTAACGGCAAATGGGAGAAAACAAATTCGGGGTGCGTGATCGGCTCTATTGTGATGTCCAATTCCAAGCCAGCGAACTCATCCGCTACCCAAGTCGGAAGTACATTTTGAACGTAACGATCTATCTTTTCACCGATGACAAACAAAACTTGGTTATCCGTAACGCGAAAAATATCAGGTTTCAGATAGTCAAGTTCAGTTCCAGTGACCGGTGGTGCGTAGGTAAAAACCTGAAAGCCTTCTCCCTGAATACTATTTCCATTCGTAACCGATCGCGACCCCTCGGAGCCATCCGGATTCCGATAGACCCATCGGCTGCCGACAGCATCAGGAAAATAATTCGGCATCTGCTGCACTATCGGCGCGGTCATTTCATCGGAACCGCAGCCGAACAAAACAAAAACACCGCACAGCATCAAAGAAGTCAGTCGCATCTTATTTGTTCACTGCCTCTGCTACCAAGCGTCCTAACTTTTCCCCTCTTGCTTGGTGTGTAATTAACGTACCATCTTTATCAATAAGCCACGGTGCAGGAATCGCACGAATGCCATACTGCCGAGAGACTGGGCTATCCCAGCCTTTCCCACTAAAAACCTGTCGCCACGGAATTTCGTTCTCTTTGAGATAATCCCGGAGTCGATTTTCATCAGTGTCAAGGCTGATGCCGATGATGTCAAAGCCTTCGTCCTTATAGCTGTCATAGACTTTTTTGACGGTCGGCATCTCCGCGATACAGGGACCGCACCAGACTGCCCAAAAATCGAGCAGGACGACTTTGCCCCGATATTGCGCAAGCGAGATTGGATTGCCATCAAGGTCTGTCGCTGAAAAGTCCGGCACAGGCTTACCGATTAATGCCAACGCAGGGTCAGCCTTTATGCGATATTCATTCGCAAGCGCTGCGTTGCCTAATTTTTCATGAAGCTCTCCAAGTTTCCTGAAGACACTGCGGTTTTCCGGGGACAGTTCCTCAAGTTTCGTAAAAAGCTGCAGCAGCTCTTCATCGCGATTCATTATCTCAAGCATATCGCCGAGGACAAAGTGCTCGCGAATGCTGTCAGGTTTTAGAGCCTCTTTATAACGCTTGACGAGATGCTCAGCATCTTCTGCGCGTTCGACTTTCATGTAAAGCCGAACAAGCGCAGGATATACATAAACAAGATTTCCATTGTCCGGATGTTCCTGGATGCCAGCAGCCAAGGTCGTAATGGCTTCCTCAAGGCTCTCGTACATATCTTCAGGTTGGAATTCCCAAGTGTTGACGGACCGGTAAACTCTTGAGGAGAAACTCAAGTTTAGTGCCACAAAATCTTCATTCGCATGGTGCCGACAACGCACGATCGGCATCGCATCGCCATACACCCTGCGTTGCTCGGTTTTCCATTCTCTATACTGCGGGTTCAGCTCGTAGCTATAGCTCACGGGCATTTCAGGATCTGTGTTAGGCGTATAAATCGGTTTGCCGCCCTCTTTATCTGAGGGACAGAGGAGGAGATTCGCTTCTGCCAAGTGTTTCGGATGGAGATCTGAAAGCCATGCCGGAAAATCGCCATGTGCTTTCTGATACGCTTCAATCGCCTTGCCAATAGCAAGCAAGTTCTGGGTGCAAATCTCAATGTTTTTTTCCTGTTGTTTAGCCGGTCCTGGTATTGCTTCTTCTGCATGCGCGAAACTAACCAACAGGCTCAACACGATTCCTACAGTCACAATTGCTTTCATTTCGGCGCTCCTCTTTTCGTTTTTAAGCGTTCGTTGTTTTTAAGCGTTCGTTGATAGTATTGGGCATTTTTCGATCCTTCACCGGAGCGTTATTTAAACACCAGAGATAGTATAACACACTACGCTGGGAAACTCTACGATTATTTACTCGGATTTCCTATTGTTTCCAAGTATTGACAGCATGAGTTCGACGAGATTAACCTTCGCTGTCTCTGGCACTGCCTCTGATACGAGATGTTCTAACATGACCCCGCTGGCTTGCTGAGAGATTAAGGTGCCATCTCTATCAATGAGCCACCCGGAAGGGACGTTGCGAATGCCATATTGCTGTGGGATAGGGCTATCCCATCTTTTTCCACTATAAACCTGCCGCCAAGGAATCTCATGCTTTTTAAGGTGATCGCGCAGCATTTTTTCATCATTGTCAAGACTGATACCGATGATGTCAAATCCTTTGTCTTTATAGGTATCGTAGACCCTTTTCACATTTGGCGTGTCCTCAAGGCAGGCACTTGACCAGGTCGCCCGAAAATCGAGTAAGACGATTTTTCCGCGATATTGCTCAAGCGAAATCGGCTTTCCATCAAGGGCTGTAGCAGAGAAATCAGGCACAGGCTTACCGATTAATGCCAGTAGCGGTTCAGCCTTTAGGCGGTGTTCCTTTGCCAACTCAGTATCGCCTAATTTCTGATAAATCTCAGCAAGTTTGCGATGAGCGGTACGGTCGTTTGGGTTTTGGTCCGCAAGTGCTTTAAAAACCTGAAGCAGTTCTGTGTCCCGATCCGTCATCTCAAGCAACCTGGCGAGGGTCAGATAATATCGAGGATAGTCTGTGTTTATGCTTGATTTGAAAAGTTCAACAACACCGTCCACCCTATCTTCGCGTCCAGTTTCAAGATAGAGCCGTGCAAGCGCAGGATATACATAATAGCACAAACGCTCATTGTCCGGTTGTTGCTGAAGACCTATTTCCATCGCGGCGATCGCTTCTTCAGGAGTGTCGTACAGCTGTTCTGGAGTCGCTTCCCAAATACTCCAAGATCGAGATATCTTGTATTCGTAACTCAAGTTTAAGCAGTGAAAATCTGGGCTTGGATGATGCCGACATCGGACAAGTGGCACGCCATCGCCATACAAGGTTCGGTTTTCTTCGATGCGTTCCCGATACTGTGAGCGGAACTGATAACCGTAACTCACAGGCATTTTCGGGTCTATATTCCGAGCAAAACCTGCCCTACCCCCCATTCTATCCCCAGGACAAATCAGCACATCTGGATCCGGTAAATATCTCGGATGGTAAAGGTCTGAGAGCCATTCCGGATAATCTCCATTGACTTCCAAGTAGGCTTCGATAGATTTACCAAGTTTAATCAAATTTTGGGTACAGATCTCAATGTTTTTCGTTTGCTCTTCAGGCGTAAGAACAAAAGCCTTTTCCAGTTTTAGTGCTGGGATCACCTGTTCCTGTGCTATGGCAGCCGTTACTAACAAACTCCACACAATCCCTATCGTCAAAATCGCTTTCATCCAGATTACCCTCTATTTTGAATAATATAGCGAGACATTTTGCTATCTCGGTTACAGATCTGTTGATAGTTTCTTGAAATATAGTATAACACATTACGCTGAAAATCTACTATATTTTCGTTCATAACAAGGCTATTTAGTTTTCGGTTTTTTCGTCCAATTTTGGATCCCCAGGCCCGGTAGGTGCGGTTTGCAACCGAACCATAGGTGTCAATTTAGCGGTCCCCAGGCCCGGTAGGTGCGGTTTCCTAACCGAACCGGATCGTGAAAACTGTGTTGCGATTCCTTGTAGGAGCGAGCTGTGCTCGCGATCTTCCGAGCAAAAGGAATAAAAAGATTAAAACTAAATAACCACAGAGCATCAGATGGAATCACTTGACAAATAGATTGGATGTGTTATACTCCAAGTATATTTCTAAATCTAAGAGAGAATACTTTATGGAAACTGTAACAAAAATGGCTTGGAATTCAGATACAGAGAAAGAATACGAGGTAGAAGTGCCGGCACCTCAAATTGTGGAAGAAGTGCTTCTTAAAATTGAATACCCGCTCGGTGGACTACCTCACAAAAAAATAACAGAGATATTGGTGGAACGTTTTTCGCTAACTGAGGAGCAGCGGAATGCAAAATATAAAGGAGGTAAGAGTGGTGTTCGGGTTTTTAATTTTTATGTAGGTAATGTGATTAGTGCCCTAAAAAAATCAGGAAAGATGATAGGCACAAAACCCATGTGGGCAGATATTAATCCGGGGCGGGTAAGTCAAGAGGATAGAGGGACACAGCAAAATTCTGATGATGATAGAAATGCCGCTGAAAAATCTATAGAAACCAATTATCAGCAAGTGAGAAAAGAATTAGCTGGGGAATTACTGCAACAGATTAAGGGCAATTCTCCAGCATTTTTCGAGGGATTGGTTATTGATTTACTTGTCGAGATGGGATATGGCGGTTCCCGTGAAGATGCCCAAGCCGTAGGACGCAGCGGTGATGGTGGAATTGATGGTATTATTAACGAGGACAGACTCGGACTTGATGTGATTTACGTTCAAGCAAAACGATGGGAAGGAAATGTTGGTGAACCACCAGTTCGGGATTTTGTGGGGGCATTACAAGGAAAGCGTGCACGTAAAGGAATTTTCATCACGACATCGGAGTTCACTAACAGTGCCCAAGCATACATATCAGCGATTGACTCCAGAGATTCTAAGGTTATACTTATTGATGGAAACCAACTTGCACAGCTAATGATCGACCACGATGTTGGCGTTTCCGTAGAAAAAACTTACGAAATTAAACGTGTAGATTCCGACTATTTTGCTGAAAACTCCGAAACGCCTTAAGGATATTAGCAACAGAGGGAAGGCAATGAGAACATTCGGAACCCAAGGCCCCGTAAACCCTAAAGAGAACTACGTCGTCGCGCGCACCGAGGAGATTACGGATTTTGTTGACCGCGTAAAGAAAGGCAAATACATCGTCCTCTTCGCACCGCGACAGACCGGCAAGACGACCCTCTTCCGCGCCGCTATGGATGCCCTCATAGCGGATGCATATTTCCCAATTCAACTGAATTTTGAGGTATATGTCGACTTAACTCCTGCTGCTTTTTACGATTACCTCATCAAAGATATTCGCAGGGAAATTAAACACATTTTCGAGAAAAGAGATACCACGCCTTCTGAGACATTGAACCAATTTTTGGATGATACAGAAGTAACAGATCACCTTTCAATGAGAAATTTCTTCCAACAACTGCCTCATTTTCTGACACACCCTGATAACGGACAAAAAGCTGTTCTCATCATTGATGAGTTTGATGCCATTCCGCCAGATGCTGTTCGCGGTTTCCTTCATTCACTCCGCTACATTTACCTTGACCAATCAAGTCCACGCTGCCCTTATAGTGTCGGCATTGTTGGGGTCAAGAACATCACACAACTCAACTATGACCGATCAATCTCTCCATTCAATATCCAAGATGAATTCCATCTGCCTAATTTCACGCAAGCGCAAGTCCAAGAACTTTTTGAACAGTATACCGATGCAGTCGGACAAGCCTTCGCGCCTGAAGTTATCACTGCTATCCACAAGCAGACGGCTGGACAACCGTTTCTCGTGAATCGCTGCGCGCAAATTCTCACTGAGGAATTGGGTGTTCCTAAAAATGAACCGATTACGATGGCACACTTTTCAAAGGCACATAAGCAGCTTCTCCGTGAACGGAACACTAACGTTGAGCATATGCTTACCAATATCCGTAGGGATCGCCGCTTTGAAAGTCTTCTCATGCGAATCGCTTCTTATGACAGAGGTTTACCTTTCAGTTTAGACAATGACATTATGAATGAACTCGCAATTTATGGTGTTATCGCAGAAAGTACTGATGGCATGTGTGAGATTGTTAACCCGATCTATCAACATCGCATTCTGCAAGCGTTCAAACCGGCATTTAACGGACTCGAAGCGGAATACTTCTCCGAAGAAAACGGCGATGATTTTATTGATTATCTTACGCCTGATGGCGTGATTCAGATGGAAGCACTTCTTGATAACTTCCAAGATTTCATCGCACGCGTCGGTTTCCGTATTTTGCAAGTACCAGATACGCCACAAGAATATATCGGTCAACATCTTCTGTACACCTATCTGGACCATTTTGTCCATGTCATCGGTGCCAATATGTTCCTTGAAGTTCAAACGGGGCGCGGAAGGATGGACCTCCTGATTACCTACAACCAACACAAATACATTGTTGAGACAAAAATTTGGGAAGGCGACAGATATTATCAGGCAGGCAAAAAGCAACTCGCTGCGTATCTCAAATTAGAGAATACACAGAAAGGCTATTATGTCGTATTTGATCACCGTAACAACCCTACACCGCACGTCGAGACAGAGACAGTAGACGGTCTGACAATTCGGAGTTACGTCATTCCTGTGGTGCAAGAGCAGCCCTCATCGACGGGACTTACGCAGTCTTGATAGAAATAATAGGATGCCATTTGCTGGCAGCGGAATAGTGAATGCTCCAGTTGCTTGCCAACTGGAGCATTTCTGCAATTTGTAAAAGAAAACCTAACGAACAGATTTAAGGCTTCCCCAGGTGATTGAAAGTTTGCCAAGCGGATCAACCGGTGTGGCTTGGGAACTCAGATCCTTGAGGATATTAATATCATCTTGACTGAGGGCACGATTCCAAAGCCGGACTTCGTCAATCATTCCCGTAAAAACGTTGTTGGGTCTTTCGCAATCTTGCGCGATCCGCAAAGGATCATCGATGGCCTTTAGCGCACCAGGGATATCCCCTTCAGCAATGATTTCGCCGTCAATATAGAGTACAGCCTTTTCTCCATCATTAGTGAAGGCAACATGCAACCACTTTCCAGTTTCAGGGAGATCCGCATTGATATCAGCACGACCGCCTTCCGTTTCAAAACGGAGTTTGAAAGTGCCGCTTTCACTGAATAACCCGTATTGTGCTCTACCGCTACAACCCCCGTGAACAGACTTACCAACAATCTGACGAGTGCCCTCCCAAGTTTCTGCGTTAATCCATGCCATGAACGTACATTCATTGACGTTGAGGGCATCAGTGCTTTCCACAGTAACAAACGTTCCGCTGCCAGCACCAGCAAATTGCAGTGCCTTTCCGAACTTTCCGTCAACCCACGTCGGGTTATCAATTACGCCATCGTGACCGTTGCCACTGGTATCTTCAGCAACATCGCCTGAACCCTCATCAAAAGAAAAATTCAGGACAAGTCCTTCAGAAAAGTCTGCTGAAGTTACAAGCGGTGTCAGCACAAAAAATGCTATAATTAGGGTAGATATACTCAAAATTTTCATGAAGATTGTCTCCTTTTTAATCTTGGTGCTTCCTTTTAAGAGAACCCCAAGTCGTTGAGAGTTTCCCTGACGAAGTAACAGCGAGAGCACCCTTCGCCCCCTGATCTTTAAAGGTATTAATATCCTTTTCGCTCAGGGCGCGATTCCAGAGGCGGACCTCGTCAATTATACCTGCAAAGACGTTGTTGGGTCTGTCGCAATCCTGCGCTATCCGTAGCGGGTCTTCGTTGGGTTTAAGTTCACCCGGAACATTGCCAGTGGCCTCTTCTTTTCCATCAATGTAGAGTGTCCCTTTTTTCCCATCGTTGGTAAAAGCAACATGGAGCCACTTTTCGGTGTCAGGCAGATCCGTTGTGATGTCAACGCGGCCTGCCAGACTTTCAAATCGGAGTTTGAAGGCACCATCTTCACTGAACAATCCGTATTGTCCCCTGCCACTGCAACCCCCGTGGACAGATTTGCCGACGATTTGGCGTGTGCCAGCCCAAGTTTCTGCATTAACCCATGCCATAAACGTGCATTCGTTCACATTGAGTTCGTCAGTGTTTTCAACGGTGACGAACATTCCACTCCCAGCACCATTAAATTGCAGGGCTTTCTCAAATTTGCCATCAGTCCACTCGGGCTTGTCAATTTTACCATCGTGACCGCTCCCACTGAGATCTTCCGCGACAGCCCCTGCCCCTTCGTCATAAGAGTGGTATAAGATTAATCCATCCGTGAATTCAGCAGACACAACAGATGGTATCGTTAGCAGAAGAAAGGTGAATAACACCGAATATCCTATCCTTTTCTGAAGGTGTCCGCAAAATATGCAACATAGGGAGGAGTGAATCTTATGCACAGTGAGAATTTCGGATTCTGTTCGTAATTTCATGATTGAAATTTCCTCCATCTGTTTAAAGATAACCTAAGTTGCTACTTAAGCAAAGATACTGATTAATTGCCAAATCCTTAGTTAAGACATAATTTTAATCTGAAAATTTGTTAAAAAAATTATGTCTTTATAGGGGGGATTATACGCGAATTCGACTTATCAGGCAAGTTAAATCTGTGAATGTTTGACATAACCTCAAACCACTTCCATCCAAACCCCAGGCACGAACCCCGGATACTCGCCTTCACTGAATGCCGGGTAATAGACACCCTCTCCGTTAAAATCGTGAACCGTCTCCCCGCCGCTTTCATTCGGAATATGAATTCTACAAGTGTAATCACTTTGACCGAACAGCTGCTGCGGTGTCGGTGTAGAGGGATCCACACGATATTCTGCCAACGCTGCTTCATCAATCGTAACGCCTAATCCGGGTGCCTCCGAAACTTGTATTGTCCCTTCAACAACAGGCAGCCGCGTTTCGAGCAGATCCGATTCCCACAACTCATGACACGTAATCGCTGGCAATTCCGCTTGCGATAGCACCGCACCGAGATGCACCGAATATGCCGTTGTAATCCCTGTACCGACCATCTGAAGCCAGAACGGTTGATCAAAGGAAGCACACAGCGCGTTCGTCCGCTGTAACGAGTTCACGCTACCACCGACAACGAACCCACCACAGCACCGCGCATGCAGACAGGATTCGTTGAAATGCTCCACAATCCGCTTCTCGACAGCCGCTTGCAACCGCACTGCCCCTTCTACGTCTGTACCGAGATAATACGGACTCTCATAGATTGCAACGTTTGGGTGTTTATCTAACTGTTGTAAGACAGGAATCGCGTTATCCGCAGTCCGCAGGAACCCGTTGAAGTCGATGTCGAGCCTATAATCAGGGGGGACAGCATCACCGACGGCATCTACCTGCGCGAAGATGTCACGCCAGGGGCGCGCTTTCAGTTTCGCAGACGTATAACCCCGTTTCACCGATTCTTCGACTTCCGCCACCCAATCCTCCGGCGGCATATCAATATCCCACCACGAAATAGGACATCTTTCGCGAACCTTGGGACCGATGAGTTGGTAGACAGGCACATCCACCGATTTACCGACCGCATCGAAAAGCGACATCTGGATGCCAAACCCGACACCGTCATCGTTCATACAAGCAAACGCATTTTGCCCGATGACCCGTTCAATGTTCGCCGATTCATCTGATAAATTTTCGCCATATCCCACAACGCCGTTGCTAAGTTCGACACGGTAAACATGCACCCGTTCGCCGTGGGTCAAAGCGCGGTGCATGTGACGGCTGACCCGTTCATGATAGAAAGGCACGTTCAACGGAATCGCTTCGAGGTGTTTGATACTAAGCATGAGGTCTCTCCTAAAGGCCACTTTGATAGTGAGTCTGGACGTTTCTACACTTACTGGACACTGTTCCGAATTGTATCACATTTTCAAAATTACGGGCAAGAATATTGCTACAACTTAACTGGACAGAAATTCTGATTTCTTGAAGAAGATCGAAACGATTTACAACTAATCGGTAATTCTATAGCGGACAAGTGGCAAGCAAGCGGTGTCTCCAATCCTGAAAATCCGAGAATTCTGAAAATCCTGATTCTGACAACTATTTTCAATCCCCGTTGACACGCCACCCGTTTTGTTGCTATAATATCCTTAACGTCTACAACTGTTTTTGTTAGCAAGGAGCGTTTTATGGCAAGGATTGAACCTTTTAATGTTTCAAATGAACTCTTAGATGAACCCGATAAACTGCAGGCGCAGGCGCGGCAAGACGGTTACCTCTTTTTTCGGGACTTCATTGATGCCGATGCTATCTATAACTTGCGTCAAGATTTCTTGGAAATCTGTCATCGGCACGGGTGGGCAGAAGGCGGGAGTGCACTCATGGACGGCATCCGGGTTGGAGGACCATTCATGGAAGGCGATGACGGCTATTGGCCCGTCTTAGACGAATTTCAATGCTTGGAATCTTTCCACGCGTTCGCCCATTATCCAGCGATCTTAGACATGTTGGACAAACTTTTCGGCGAGAAAACCCTCGTGCATCCGCGGAATATTGGAAGAATTATGTTCCCCGAAAACACTAAATACACAACGCCTGCCCATCAAGATTTCATCCATATCCGAGGGACTGAGGAGACCTATACTGCATGGATACCGCTCGGCGCGTGCCCAAAAGACATGGGTGGCTTGATCATACTCGCTGGCTCACATCGTGGCGGCATATATCCCGTAAAACCGGCGTTTGGCGCAGGTGGACTCGGTATAGATACGGCACCCTTGGAAACTGAAGGACTTTGCTGGGTAGGAGCCGATTACGAGGTTGGCGACGCGCTTTTCTTTCATAGTCATGCCGTTCACAAGGCACTGCCAAACCAGAGCCCAGATCGGATTCGCCTTTCGGTCGATTACCGTTATCAAGGCTGCTCGAAACCGGTCACGGAAGGCTCGCTTTTACCCCATTTCAATCGGATGCGTTGGGACGAAATTTATACCGATTGGAAGTCAACGCAGTATCAATATTATTGGAACACCTTCGATTTGAATAGAGTGTAGTGATGAAAATCATCTTATCGGTTTTACGCTGTAGCACTTTCTGCTGTCCCGCGAGTGTCTCTTTACAAGCACCCGATAGGGTGTTGATTCCAGCAGGCGAGTTCCAAAAAGTGCTGCCATAATTGTTCCAGCGAAAAGAGAAAACAATTGATCAAATACAAAAAACAAAAACCTAACACTGTAGACTTCATCCGTTTTGTTGGAATACTCATCGGATGTTTTTGTATCGCGGTTTTACCTGCTGTCGCCGAAAACTATACCGGTGATTTTTTGACAAACGGTGTCGGCGGTCGCGCACTCGGATTAGGCGGCGCGTATGTCAGTATTGCTGACGATGCCACTGCTGCCTATTGGAACCCTGCCGGTATTGCAGGAGTCTCCGATAAATATCAATTCTGTTTCATGCACGCCGCACGGCGTTCCGGGTTAGGCGCGTTTAACTATATCAGTGGTACAACGCAAATCCTACCCAAACTCAACCTTGGATTGTCGTGGATTCGAGCAGGCGTAGACGATATTCCCATCTATCCACTTATTCCAGCTTTTGATCCCAATATTAGTGCCGACGAACGGCGGAATCTCGTTAAAAACCGACCGAGGGAGTCAGACTTTACGCCTGCGGGGTACCTAAATGATAGTGAAAACGCCTATGTTTTAACACTCGCCACGCGTTGGGTGGTGAGTCAATCGTGGTGGGACAATTTTGGTAGAGACTCGGTACCGCCGGAGTTTATGGTCGGTGCCAACGCAAAATGGATTTCACAAAGCTTAAGCGGCGGCGATGTTGACCTCTACAATTATGGCAGCTGGGGATACGGTTTCGATGCAGGCGCGCTCATCCGTTTGCCCGACTTTAACGCCCTCTTCGGGCTCGAGGATTTCGGTAGCCTCTCCTTCGGCATCAATCTTCAGGACATTTCAAAAACGACTTTGACTTGGAACACCCTATCGGCTCCGAAAGAATCTATTCCCGCGAATTGGAATATTGGCGTGGCGTACGCGAACAACCGCGTTTTCAATCGAGAACTGATCCTCTCCTACCAGTGGCAGCAACGTTATGGCGGTCAGACACATCTCGGTATAGAGTATCAGA